>NZ_CP032744.1:626771-940157 GCF_003641145.1 Lactiplantibacillus paraplantarum | reverse complement strand
CTAGTAATCCCATTACATCCTGTGCTTGTTAATCTGTGCCATACATCCCGCTGAACACTAAATAATAGCTGACTCATCACCGATCACACTCTATTTTACCGACTTCTGAATTAATTTTACATGATTATCCAGCGCCAATTCTTTATTTTTTTGCTAAAATGTAAGTGTTCACATTCGATTAATTCTAGGAGGAATCTTTTAATGTCGAAAACTTATCGCTGGGCCATCGTCGGCCTTGGTAACATCGCACACAGTTTCGTTAAATATTTCAATCAGCCTGATGGGGAGATTTACGCTGTTTGTTCGCGTTCGCAGAAAAAAGCAAGTGCCTTTGCGGCCGAGCACAATATTCCTAAAGCCTATGGCAATTTAGCCGATTTACTGGCTGACGAACAAGTTGACATCGTTTACGTTGCAACACCGCATAACTATCACATCGACACAATTTTGCCCGCCTTACGCGCTGGTAAACACGTGCTCAGTGAAAAAGCAATCACCATGTCTAGTAACCAGCTCGCCATTGCCAAAGAAGTCGCGGCTAGCAATCACTTGATCCTAGCAGAAGCGATGACGCTCTACCATATGCCACTATATGAGAAACTCCATGATTTCGCTGCCGAACGTCATCTGGGTGATTTAAAGATGATTCAAGCTAGTTTTGGGAGCTTTAAAGAACCTGATCCCACTAATCGCTTCTTTAATCCCGACTTGGCCGGTGGTGCTCTGCTGGACATCGGCGTTTACGCCCTTGCCTTCGTTGAAGAATTCTTGACTGCTACGCCATACATTACTGGGACGACCATGCACCGATTCAGTAGTGGCGTCGACGAGTCCTCAACAATCACGTTACGAAATGCCAACGATGAACTGGCAACCATCGCCTTAACTTTCCGAGCCAAGATGCCTAAGCGGGGAATTGTAGCGTACGAAAATGGCTACTTTACCGTTGATACTTACCCACGTGCTGACAGTGCCACTTTCACGGATAATGCGGGACACGCTGAGACAATTACGGCTGGTGACAGCACTAACGCCATGAATTATGAAATTGCTGATATGCAAAAAATGGTTGCTGGCAAACTTCACAATACAAGTCTTGCCAAAACAACTGACGTCATGGATGTCATGACCGCCGCTCGCGCGCAGTGGGATTACCGCTATCCCTTTGAAAACTAGTTCCTAACTTTATTTAAAAGCAGCCTGAATACCGTGCGATGCCACGATTTTCAGGCTGCTTTTTGCAGTGTTTTAGGATTGCTAGTACGCAATATTGTTAAGATTAATATTGCAACTACTTTAAATTAAAACGCACTCATCAAGAAATTAATTAAAAATCAAGCCCAAGCCCATAAAGACAATAAAAGAAAGACAGATCAACGTTGCATTTTTGATTGAAATCGTGAAGGTCTCGCGTTTGACTTGCCTGTGCATGAAAACCCGCGTATTTTTCCAGACCGGAATGATACTGATCAACGTCAATAGACTCATTTTGGGGAGTACCCCCATGAAAACGGCCATCACCAAACAAGCGTATCCAGCCACGTAACTCCAGGCAAACACTTGGAGCATTACTGGTTTACCAAGATAATACAAAATCGTATGCCGCCCCAGCGCAATGTCTTCATCCATATCACAAATATTATTAGCTAACATAATGTTGGAAATTGCAAAAATCGCCAAGCCTGAAGCAATCAAAACAGCAAGTGTTGACTGCCACGTGATAGCAGCTGTGTCATAAGTATTAATAAAAACGGCAATCCAAAAAATCATGAAACCCATCGTAAAACCAGAGAAGAACTCACCGAATGGGCCTTGTGAAATCGGCTTGGGACCGCCGGCGTAAAAGTAACCAACCGCATATGAATACAAGCCCATCCATAATAATGGCAACCCTGTTTGGGTCACTAACCATAGCCCGATAATTAGGGAAATTCCTGCTAACCCAAATGTAATCGTTCGTGCCTGGCCAATGGAGATTTGATTGACACCGACCACGTTAGTTTCCTGCAAAAACTCTTGGTTGTCATCATTACGAGGCGCGTGTAGAAAATCTTGATAATTATCATTCGCATTAGTCGCCATGTGAAAAAGTGACGAGGCAATAAAAAATAGCAATAAATACCCAAGATGCAACTGATGATAATTGTAATAAGCGTACATACTCCCCAAAACGAACGGTAACACGCTCGCAATCAATGATTTAATTTCAACAAATTCAAGAAACACTTTTGGCTTCAATGATTTACACCATCCTTTTGTTTGACAACCTTACTAGTTATTTGTACCTTTAATATAGATTGTATTTTAGAATGTGACTGGCTGCAAGTGTTGGCGTCAAAACGCCCCGGAGCCATCTCAAAAAAACGGGGGATCTCATCATGATGCAAACCATTTGGCAACCAGAAAGCCTTATCGCACAAGAATTAGCAGCTTTAAAGCCCTACCTAGCTACCAACGTAAAAATTAATAATGCGGCCATTAACGACCGGGTTCACGACTTACTCGCAGCGGGTGGCAAGTTTTTGCGTCCTGGCTTCTTTTACTTATTCAGTCAGTTTGGACCGGACCATGACACGACTCGTTTACGCGCCGGTGCTGCAGCTATGGAATTACTGCATGTGGCTACCTTGATCCACGATGATGTGATTGATGAGTCACCCGAACGGCGCCACGTCACGACGATTCACCAAGATTATGGTCAACGCAACGCCATCTATGCTGGTGACTTGCTATTCACTTGCTATTTCGATCAGGTTTTAATTGCTGCTAAAAGTGCTGACGACGTCAAGGTTAATACCGCCGCCATGCGGTCAATCCTCCAAGGTGAGCTTGACCAGATGGCACATAACTTCGATCCAACAACGACGGTTGATGACTACTTAACGATTGCTCGTGGTAAAACGGCCCGTTTATTCAGCCTGAGCTGTGAACAAGGGGCGCACTTTGCCGGGGCCCCCGCAAACGTTGTTAAATTAGCACAACAAATTGGTGAACGCATGGGACTAGCCTATCAAATGCTTGACGACGTCCTCGATTATGCCGGTGATGAGGTCTTAACTCAAAAACCAGTCCTTAATGATCTCCGTGATGGTGTTTATTCATTGCCCCTGATCTACGCCCTAACTACGGCGCCACAATTAGCAATGCAGCTACCACAATCAGGACATGACATCAGTAACGAACAGTTGCTTACCATTCGCGATCAGGTCATTGCGCTAGGTGGAGTCACGCAGGCCCAACAGTTAGCTACCCACTATACAAAAACTGCCCTTAACTTAATCGACCAACTACCAACCGGTGAAACGCAGCAAACCTTACGACGGTTGGTCACAGAATTGCTAGTTCGTAACCATTGATTTCGATTACTTTAGTAACAAAACCAGACTAATATCGAGTCTAGATCAAAACTAATTGTGCGCAGTTTCTTAAAAGACTTCTCAAGCAACTGCGCACAATTTTTCTATCAAGATGGTCGAAACGTACGCCAAAAGGTTGGTTATTCCGCTGAACCCATCGTCCATTTAAAAGCGTTACTGATTAATCCACAAGTCTCCAACTAGGATGAGCAACTGAAGTGGTTGGCCGACTAGCAGATACCGTAAAATCAATGGCGTCAGTTAAAACCTGCTCAAAATTAGGCTGTACGAAGGTTAGTCTCACCTGAGCCGTCCCCACACCAGTTGCTGTAACCGAGCCATCACGACTAACGGAAATAACCGCATCATTGGTGCCTTGAAAGCCCCAATGACCACCGCCCATAATAGTGCCGCCAGCCCCAATCCAACAGTCCGCTCCAATCTTAATTGGTCTAGTCTTAACCTTTCCCAACGATCGGCTTCCAGCATGTAATGGATGATAAATCGTAATCAGTTGGCAATGTGGCCCGATTAAAGTCCGCTCACCAATTTCAATTCGACCTTGATCAATTAAATCACAGTCGTAATTAATCATCGCTCCCCTACCAAGATACGTATGCTGACCGGTCGCCACTTTAATTGGTAAAAATATCATGTTGGATTTATCCGCTTTACCAAATAGCTGTTGCTTAATTTCAAGTGCGTCGCATCACCATAATTTAATTGATAATTCAATTTACTAGCGGTCCGCATCAAGTCATTAACATCGGGATCGGCAATATCATACCAACCACCATTTTCCATCGTTCTAACTGCCCCTGAGTCTTTCAGACTATAAGTCCCGTTCCCTTTTGATTCCATCAATTGTTTGCCTGTTTAAAATGCAAACAATCTCGCAAATTCAATTGTGACATCCTAATCATACAAAGCTAGCCGACCAATTGGAATCCCGAGTTAGCTTTGTTGCGCCTTAAAAGATGCCCACTGCTAACTATCCACACTGTTAGCATCCAACTTTATTTAGATGGTAGCGATTGGCTAGTTAAAAATAGTTACCATCCCCTGAGTATAAATAGTATTATAGTATCTGTATAAAGTTTGTAATAACGGGGTATGCTTTTTATTCAGGAGGGGTTTTATGAAAAAGATGGTTAACCGATTGCTGGGGGTCGCACTGGTGGTGGCGTCAATTACGATGTTGAGTTCAGTCTCGGCGACCGCCAATACTTACTATCACCGTACGCCAACTAAGGCCACGGCCAAAAAGACTTACTATACGACCGATACTAAGTCGCATACGTTTAGGGCCAATGGTCATTATAATCGCTGGACGTTTAAAGCTAATCATGACTTAAAAAATTATCGCAACACGGTCTGGACAACGACGCAACAAACTGACATTACCATGCATGGTAAAAAGGTACGCTACTACTGGGTTCATAACAGTAAGAACGGCGCTACCGGTTGGATTTGGAGCGGCTACTTAAAGCCTACCAAACCTAAATCAGCCCCATCGATTGCCACGCTCGTCTCCAGAATGAAAGTCGCTAAAAAAGCGCAACAAATCGTTACGGTCATTCAAAATGGCTCGTCCACTGCAACCCTCAAATTGTGGCAAAAAAACAGGACTGGTTGGAAAAACACATTAACATCGACTAGTCGCATTGGCGCTGCTGGGATTGGTAACTCACATGAAGGTAGTAGTACGACTCCGAAAGGCGTTTACCATTTAAGCTTTGCATTTGGTAAGGCTGCCAGTGCCCGAACTAGCGGCATGGCCTACCGCCAGATCAAGTCTAACTCATACTGGATTGAAGATCTGCACGATCGGCAGTACAATACTTGGCAAAACCGTAAATGGGCTAATAATAAGAACGAGCATTTGATCAACTACACCAAAGCTGCACCACACAATCAGTATCAGTTAGCTATCGTCATGGATAATCACGGCCAGCGGAATGGCTCCGGCTTCTTTATTCACGTTAAGAACCAATGGGCGACAGCCGGATGCGTTTCGATTAATTACAATGACGTCCGGACGTTACTCAGCCGCTTAGGCACTAAGGCTTACATTGTAGACGTTCAAAATCAGTCTCAATTAAGAAATTACTAGCGAGTAGGACAAAAGGTGGTCTGCTTGCGAGCATTAACGTAAATTCGGCAATTATTCCTGGGCTTGGACCAGTCACCGAATTTGGGTTAAGCGGAGCAAGCCACCTTTTGGCGCACATTTCGACCAGCTTGACAGAAAAATTGGGTTCAGTTTATTGAGAAGCAGTCTTTTCTTAAGAGACTGAACACTTTTAGTTGTGTCCCAATCTCGTGTACTAAAAAGGACTTGGCAGTAACTGCCAAGTCCTTTACTAGTTCGTTTGAAATTAAGGTATGCCCTCCACGCTTGTGCTAGTGCTTATTCACAACGATAGTCTAACTACTCAAAATCGTCATGGCCCTGATCTAAATCATAAAGGCGTTTAAATCGTGGCGCACTCGCATACAACTCGCTCGGCGTGCCGGCCATATCAAACTTGCCGTCTTCCAGGAAGCGCACCTGATCAACATGGTTAACACCTGCCAAATGATGCGTGACCCACAGAATCGTCTTATCGTGCAATACTCGGAACACCGTTGTGAGCAGATGGGCCTCAGTAATCGGATCAAGACTAACGGTTGGTTCATCCAAAATAATGATTGGCGCATCTTGCAATAAGATTCGGGCCAACGCTAACCGTTGCCGTTCACCACCAGAGAAACGCGCGCCGCCTTCTTCCACGACCGTCTCGTAACCATCAGATAGTGTCGCAATCAACGGTTCCAATTCAACGGCTTTCAGCGCAGCTTTAACTTGTTCATCCGTCGCCTGTAAGTTGCCCATGCGCACATTATTCATAATGGTCGTATTGAACAAGTATGGCTGTTGATCTAAGACACCAAACAACTGTGCTCGCTGATTTTGTAATCGTGCAACCGGGACATCGTTCAATTGAACCGTTCCGGTATCCGGTGTCAAGTCACCTAAAATCAATTTGAGCAAAGTACTCTTACCTGTTCCGGAAGGGCCTAACAGTGCTAACTTCTCACCAGCTTTTAAAGTCAGATTCAAGCCATCAAAAATTGAGTGGCCTCCCTCCGCGTATTTAAAATCAAGATCAGCAATCCGCAAAACTTGAAACGGTTCCGTTAAGACCGTCTGATCATGAGCATCTTCAGGTGTCGTATCTAACGCGTTCACCCGTTTGATTGACCGTTGATAGCTTGGCCATTCGCTAACACCCTGACTAACAGACTGCATTGCATCAACTAATGGAAAGACGGAAAGGACAAAAGCTGCAATCCAATTAGAACTAGCTGCATTCGTCGTCCAGTAAAAACTACTCCAGACCAGTAGCGCTAAGCAGATCACGCCAAAGATGATTTGAATCGTAAAGTCACGCCACCACTGAAAGCGATGGTCTTGCTTACGTAATGCTGCAATGGCTTCGATCGGTTTAGTCTGCCGTTCATAAAAATCAGTTTGTCGGCCCGCTATCAACCAATCACCCAGTCCCATGACTGAATCTGTCAACTGGGTATAAAAACCCTGTTGAATTTGGCGACTACGCGATTCACGAGCCCCATTCAATAGAACTGACCACAGTGGCATCACCACAACGACCAACCCTAACATTAATAACATCAGTAACCCGAACCACCAACTGAAATAACCGAGACCAATCACAATAATTACCGTCATGAGCCACGCGATTACGGTTGGAAAATCGGTTCGTAAATACAAATTCTCAATATGGTCAATGTCATCAGCTAAAATACTGAGAACATCGCCAGTCTGGAAGTTCTGACGGATTGCCACCGCATGCTTGGCAACCGCTTGATACAATTTCTTTCGAAAATCCGACACGATCCGTAATACCCAATTGTGACTAGTAATTCGTTCCGCATAACGAAACGCGGGCCGACCAATCCCAAACGCCCTTGTCAGGACGATTGGAACATAGATCATCAGAATATTATATGGGTGCCGTGCGGCCTTACTGATTAAATATCCAGAGTTGAACATCAACGCTGAACCACAGAAAAAAGTCATTAAGCCTAAGAATAAGGTCAATGCTAACAGCTTTTTATACTTCCGCAAATACGGCATGACCCAAGTATCATTTTTAAAAGTTGCTAAAAAATTCTTCATTAGATCGCACCTACCATTTCATCACGTAACCGGACATACGCCCCGTCATGAGCGGCTAATTCTGCCGGTGTGCCTTGTTCGACGATTTGACCATGGTCCATCACCAACACGTAATCCATCTGATTAATCCAATGTAATCGGTGGGTCGCAAAGAAGACTAAGTGGTCATCAAGGACCGGCAAAATCGTCGTTTTCAATTCTGCCTCAGTCTCAATATCTAAGTGAGCCGTGGGTTCATCGAATAATAGGATACGTCGTGAACTATCAAGGAAAGCCCGAGCTAAAGCAATGCGCTGCGCCTGACCACCACTCACGCCCCGTGAGCCCTCACCAATCGGTGTATCCAAGCCCGCCGGTAATGTCGCAATCCACGCGCTCAATCCCGCTTTTTCAGCAGCTTGCTCAATGGCGACACGCGAGGCAGCTGGTTGGTAAAAGGCCAGATTTTCAGCCAAAGTCGCGTGAAATAAATAAGGATTTTGTGGAATATAGAAGAAACTCTGTTGCCAAGCATCCTGACTTAAATGGGCCACTGTTTGACCGTTCACTTGAATTTGACCCTGCTTAGCAACCGGTGTCAAAAAACCACCTAACAAGTTGATCAACGTGGACTTACCAGACCCTGAAGCACCAATAATGCCAATTCGTTGATAACCTTGTACATCAATATTAATGTGTTGCAAGGCTAGCTGCTTATTATCATAACTAAAATCAACATCGTGTAAACTTAACGTACTATCAGCGTGCCATTCAACTGGCTTAGTTCCTAGTTGCTGACGCTCAGTCGGAACTGGCAACGCCAACATTTTTTGGACATCGGCGAAAGCATTCTTACCGTTCAACGTCGCGTGATAATCGTTAGCAAATGTCCGCAACGGTAAGAAATAGTCTGGGGACAAAACTAAAATAACTAGTGCTGGTAGTAACGTAATTGTACCGTTGATGAGACCAAATCCTAAAAATACGGCCACCACCGCGATCGATAACGTCGTAAAGAAATCCAAGGCAAACGTCGACAACATGGCGATTTTAATCACTGCCAGCGTTTGTTTACGATACCCCTCACTGACTTGATACACATTATCAGCATACCGCTTACTCAAGCCCAACTGCTTTAAAGTCGGTAAACCACGTAGCGTGTCAACAAAGTGGTTTGACATGCGCTGATAACCAACGTATTGCTTATCAGCCTTTGCTTGGGCGGCGTAGCCTAAAATAATCATGAATAAAATAATTAATGGAAAAATAGCTAGTAGAAAAAGGGCCTCGCGCCAACGTAACCACGCAATATAAATCAAAATGATCCACGGAATAATCATCATATCAATCACTTTGATGACAACTAACATCAAGTACGTCTGAACTTTATCGATACCTTCAAGTGCCGTTGTAACGACATTACCGGTCCCAGTCTTAGCGACGTACCCGGGACCTAGTCGGTAGAGTTTCTGCATAACTTGGCGCCGTAAATCGCCGGTCGTCCGTTCAACTAGCGGATACATGACACGGTTTTTAACGACAACTAATAATTGTCGCCCTACCCAGGCTAGTGCAAACCATAACATTGGCCGACTGATCGACGCCAGTGAATGCAAATGCCACAGACCAACAATGGCCACCGATAGATAGTAAGCTTGAAAGACAATACAGACACCTTCAATGATTGCTAACAATCCTAGAATGACCGCTGCACGGCGCATACCTGGTAGTTTAAATAACGCTGGATCAAACACATCCGATCCCTCCCTGCTTAAAATGAACGGGGTCGCGACCTTGGCACTTAGCCAAGGTCGCGACCCCGTTGGTGCTGTTGAGTTAATTGTACCACCGCACCTATAATACTGTCGTCATCAGCATTTAAATTACGATGCCAATCGTTTGTAGAAGACCCAATAACTCCAAATAAAGTAAATCAACATAATCGGTAATACCGACAATGAGATGACTGTCATCAGGTGTAATGTGTACGGCGAGTTAGACGCATCTTTAATGAGGATGCTGTAAGCCGAATTATTGGCAACCATTACTCGTGGGAATAATCCATTGAACAATAGGACTACTACGTCAATTAACGACAACCCACTACTGATAAATGACAACCACTCGTGGTTACCATAGACACCCCAAGTTGCTAATACCGTTAAGGCTACCAATGCCACTACTAAAATCGTCGTTGAAATTGGCTTTTTGGTAAAGAAATCAGTATTGAAGTACAGGAGAATCGCAAAGACGACTTCACCAGCAAATAAAACCCAATACAATGGTTTGGCCCATTGAAGTGCTCGTTCACGCAGCGTACCGGTTGTCTTCAAGCGAATAAAGTTCAATCCGTGCAAGTAACACAGTAACGTCACCGCAACCCCACCGACAATTGAGAACAGGTTCACATAATCGGTAAAATGCGCGGTCATATCGCCATTAGCATTGATTGGCATGCCCTTGACCAGCGCGGTAAACATCATGCCAAATAGGAAGGCGGCAAAGAAACTGCCTAAAGCAGCGGCCCATTCCCAGAAATTACGACCAGCGTCACTTTCCATCCGGCTCCGGAATTCAAATGACACGCCTCGCATAATAAGCGCGACTAAAATTAATAACAAAATGAGATAGAAACCTGAGAATAAGGAAGCATACCACATTGGGAACGAAGCGAACATCGCCCCACCAGCAGTAATTAACCACACTTCATTGGCATCCCAATGTGGACCGATTGTATGAATCACAACATCGCGCTCAGCGCGCGTCTGGGCTAAACTCTTAATGGTCATGCCGACCCCAAAGTCAAAGCCTTCAAGGAAGAAGAAACCACTGAATAGAACGCCCACCAGAATAAACCATAAAAATTGTAGATTACTCATGACTGAACGCCTCCTTACCATAAGGATCGTACGGTGCGTCATCACTAGCTTGTAGTAAATCGTCAGGGCCTTGATGTAAGGCACGCCGTGATAACACGATCATCACAATGCCTAAGCCACTGAACAAGCAGAAGTACACGATATTAGAAATCAATAACGAGGCCACACTAACATTTGGTGAGACGGCATCCGCAATCGTCAACAGGCCATAGACAACCCATGGATAACGACCTAATTCAGTAATTAACCACCCGGCCGTGTTGGCAGCGAATGGTAAGAACGTACAGATACCAAGAATCCATAGGAACCAACGTTGGCGTTCAATCAGCGTTGACTTAGCGCGATTGAAGTACAAACCAATAATGGCAATGAGGGCAAAAAGCCCACCGGCCACGGTCATCACCCGAAAGCTCCAGAAGAGTGTCTTGGTTGGAACATAGTAATTCATATCCTTGCCAAATTTCTTATCATACTTGGCATGTAATTCTTTATTAAGGGTATTTTGTCCCTTAACGTTACCGGACAATTTATGATAACTTAAAATGTCTAACACATACGGGATTTCAATTGACCAGTTGGCCTTATGATTCTTGGTATCCATCCCTTCAATAACTGCCCACGAAGCTGGCGAACCAGAATCTTTGTACAAGCCTTCAGTCGCAGCAAACTTCATCGGCTGTTCTTTAATGATATAGCGGGTTTGTAAATCCCCCATCCCAATTACACCGATGGACGCAATCAAACCAACAATCAAACTAACTTTAATTGATTTGCGGAAAAAGGTGACGTTTTTCTTCTTGAGTAATGCAAACGCCGCCATCCCAGCAACCACAAATGAGCCAGTCACAAAGGCCCCGAACAACACGTGCGGTAATTCGTACCAGAGCTGTTCGTTCTTAATAACTGCCGAAAAACTAGTCATTTGTGCCCGACCAGTCTTGGTATTGATCATAAAACCAACTGGATTTTGCATGAAACTGTTCGCTGCTAAGATCCACATGGCGGAAATCATCGTCCCAATTGACGTTAACCAGATAAACGCACAGTGGAGCTTGGCATTAAAACGGTCCCAGCCAAACATCCATAATCCAATAAACGTGGATTCCATAAAAAAGGCAACTAACGCTTCAATCGCTAGCGGCGCTCCAAAAATGTCACCCATAAAACGTGAATAATCAGACCAGTTCATCCCAAATTGGAATTCTTGTATAATCCCCGTCACGACACCAACGGCAAAGCTAAGTAAGAAAATCCGGCCCCAGAATTGTGCCATGTGCTTGTACATGACGTCTTTTTTGACGACATACACCGTTTCCATGATGGCAACAACCAAGGCTAAGCCGATTGATAATGGCACAAAGAAAAAATGAAACACCGTGGTCATCGCGAACTGAAAGCGCGCCAAGGATAAAATACTTAATCCGAGATTCATGATGGTCCCCCCTTTTTTAATTTATTCCCTACGAAAGCGGAAACACTTTATTCACCTTTCATAATAGCAAGTGATAAGTGAAATTTCAATCAATCTCAACTTTTATTCCCAAAATAGTCAAAGCCGCTAATTTTCAAAGCCACTATTTAGTACAATTGCTCGTTTGTAAGTTCACATTTTACTAATTAATTATTGGAGAAAAAGCTGGGATAAGGGCTTACCATCCCTCCTTTTCAAGGGTCGGTAAAAATAATAATTATGGTTAACCAGTTCAAGGATAGATTTATAGTATAAATAAATGACGGCGTTATTAAAAAAACCCCTATTTTGAAAATTTTCGCCTGCGAAAACGCAAACAAGGGCGCGATGACGTGCTATATTTTTAAACGTGCAATAGAATAAAACGTTACGAGGAGTAAATATCATGAAAAGGAATTCACAACAAACGACCACCGTTGATCATTATAAAATGTTCAAAGATGGCAAACATTGGGTTTATGCGGGGATTACCATTGCGGGGCTCGGCAGTACCTTAATGCTGACCACTAACGCGCTAGCAGCAACGACTACCCCAACGAGTGCCACGACCACTTCTGCTGCCAATGCCCCCGCGAGTGTCGCTAGCCAACTCAGTCAAGCCGCCGGGGCAACGGTGACTGATTCAAACACAACACTCACCACTGCTGCCAGCCACGCTGACAAGGTAACGACCGATTCCAATAGCGAGCCAACACCTGGCAATACCGAGGATCAAGTCAACACTAGCGCTGCTGATGCTAGTGCTACTACCAAGTCAGTTACTGACCAGGCCACTGTAGTTGCTAACAGTGCTAGTAGCACGGCGACTAATCGTATCACCGACAGTACTAGTTCGACGGTAACCAGTACTGTCGGTGATGATGAACAAGCCGCTAGCTCAGCCACTAGTAACGGCAATCAATCCAGTAGTACGACCACGACCGAATCAACTGCTGATACTACCACCACTAAAATGGCCACTACGACAAGCGCTAACCCTGATTCGACCACTACGCCGGTACCAACTAGTGTCACGGCCACAAGTGCCGCCAGTGCTGCCACCAGTGACAGTGGTCACGGCTTAATCTATGAAACCAACGACACGACCGGCAACCAAAAAAGTACGGTCACGATTACACAAAGTGGTCCTTACAGTGTGACTTGGAAAAAAGTGACCACCTCAGATAAGACGGACACTACGACGGTCACGTTAGATGCAAGTGACATCGTCGCCGTTGTTAATACGATCAAGGACTTAGCAAATCAAGCCGCAACGCCAGCCGGTCAGGAAAAATTGGCAGCCGCTAAGGCCAAGTTAGCGACAATTCTAGCCGAACTTAAGGAACTTCCAACCGATATTGCTAGTACGATTGTGGGCAACGTGCTTTATCCGATCGTCTTCACTGGAACTGGCTCAGAAACCCTTTCTAATTTACGAACCGAAATGAACGAACACCGTTATGACATTTCTAACACGTGGGAAGGTCTTGATCCAGTTGCTTACGCCGCTGACCGTGCTGCAGCCGAGGAATATTATCCGACAACCGTGACTTGGTGGGACAATGTCACTAAAGAGACTTGGACCCTGCCTGAATATAATGATCCGACTCAAAACGTTCGCGCCTACTACATCCAAAATGGTGACTCCACCAAGACTGTCATCATCGGTCAAGGTTGGACGGAACACGTTGATTGGATCGGCTATGTTTCTAAGATCTGGTATGACATGGGCTATAACGTCTTAATGCCAAGTCAGCGGGGCCAGTTCCTAAGTGATGGCGACAACTTGACTTTTGGTTATCAAGACAAGTATGACTGGTTGAACTGGGTCAAGATGGTCGACGAACGAAACGGTGCCAATAGTCAAGTTGTCTTCTATGGGCAATCCTTAGGTGCCGATACCGTGTTAGAAGCAGCCTCGGTCCCTGGCCTTTCAAAATCTGTGAAAGCCGTCGTCGCGGATGCCGGGTACGCCACCTTGCCAGAACTGGGTAGTTCGCTGTACACGAAAGCCATCAGCGCCGTTTCTAACGCGCTTCAATCCGTTGTTTTACCAACCATTACGAGCTTGCCATTTTTATCTTATGATAAAATCGTGGCGGCAATGAACGCACGCTTGATCAAGGAACAAGGTTTTAGTGTCGATGACTTGTCAGCGACGGACGCGGCTAGCAAAATTACCGTGCCACTACTCTTAATTCATACCCAAGATGATGCTTTTATTCCATATACCCAATCATTAGAATTAGCTGCCGCCAATCATTCGGCTGACCAAGAAGTTTGGATCCTACCAGGAACGGTCGGTGGACACGCTGCGGCCAATAATGCGATTCTCCAATACCGTCAACATTTGTTAGCTTTCTTAACACCACTGTTATCCGTAGCGGATGCTGAGGATGAAGCTGTCGATGTTGATCAAGTGCCGGATAACACTAATCAGAACACGACTGACAACCAGCCAACGACTGATTCTTCGACACAGGGCAATGGTCTTGCTAGCAACACTGATGCCGATGCGAGCGATTCTCAAACGACCACGACGACTAATGAGACAACTAGTGATCATCAAACCAGCGCAGATAACACCGCAACTAACGATAATGTAGCTGACACAACCGACAAGACTCAGACCAGTAACGATTCAACGACTGGATATGTTGATCTGACCGACACAGGTAACGCAGTGGATAGTGATCCAGAGACAACCGTGAACGCAACACATTCGACGACCACTAATAACGAGACACATTCTAGCAATCAGAACAGCGTTATCAAAGCTCAGGCCAATGATTCAACTATCAGCGTTGCAAATGCTACGACCAACACTGACTGGTTAGTTAACCACGATGACAGCGGTTCGGCAGTCACAGCTAGTCTGCGTCAAGATTTCAGTGACCGTGAAGTAAGTGTTTCGACCCCTACAACGGTCACTGCCGCGACAATGGAGACCAGCAATACTGATCTGGTCTCCGTCTCTTCACCGGCTACCAAAGCCACGGCCAGTCTCCCACAAACAAGCGAGACAACTCAGTCATGGCTAGGTGCGCTAGGTGCCAGTCTCCTAGCCGTAATAACTGGATTTTGGGCCCACATTCGGCGACGTTTTAATTAGTCAACTTTTACCAGCACAATTTGTCAATGTGGTATCCTTAATACAACTATTGTGAGAAAAGAGGAATCACCATGGACATTGGTACACAAGTGACATTCGTCTTGGAAGGTCAAACTTATACGGGAACAATTACGAAAAGTTACACCAATTCGTATCTAATTGCTTTTACAAGTCCTGATCCCGCCATCGTTGATAAGTATCACAACAAAGTAATTATTAGTCAGAAAAAAGTTCAGCTTGTTAAATAGCAGTTATCAAACAGCCACCGCCAGAAATATCAATTTCCGGCGGTGGCTGTTTGATCTTTTAAATTGCTCAACTCACAAATCATTGAACTTAACGAGAGTCCTAACAATCATTTTTTAAAGCGTAGTAACGGTGTCCCAATTAGTGGTGTTAAGATTCCAGCCAAAATTGCTTCCGGAATCCCATTAGAGGCAACGATGGTTAACAAATATGGCATTAGCTTACTCAAATTAACTTGATAAAAACCAGCAGCTTGGTGACGATACAATAATCCAATCAAGCCTAAGACTAGAATCGTGTTAACTAACGCACCTGCCACGCCTGCCAAGGTCAGCCCCAGCACCTTTTGATGCCGCTTCTGAAACCAAATAAAGATCCAACCAGCAATTAACCCAACTAGAATCCGTGGAATGACTGAAATCAACGGATTAGTAAATACAATTGGCGCTAACGGACTGGTCGGCGCCACAAATGCCCGAATCCATGCGATTAGCCCCCATGCTCCCCCAATAATAGCACCATCTCGTGGCCCTAAAACAACGGCCGCAATAATGACCGTCACGTGAATCGTCGTAATACTCAATCCTGGTAATGGAATATAGCCAAAAAATGGGACAATATTTTGAATGATCACAATTGCCATTAGTACTGCTAATACACTGATATGATAGGCGTTTGAACGTCTTTGCATCATCAGCCACCTCAATTCTCTTTACCTTATAAATTACGCGCTTAATTATAGCATACCCCCACGATAAACGTGGGGGCAAAAAAAGGCTGAAACAAAACTAATTCATGCTCAGTTCACTTAAGAATCCGAGCATGGTTTTTCTATCAAAATTATCAAAACGTACGCCCAAAGGTTGCTTGCAAGCAGACTACCTTTGGGCGCACGTTCAATTAATTATGATTTTGCTTCTTTATTACGCAGACCGGCGCGAATTCGGGAATGGCGATAACTATAAGCGAAGTAAATTACGATACCAATCGCTAGCCAAACACCAAACATGTGCCACGTGAACGCTTGTAAATTCAACATGAGATAAATACACGCCAGAAATGAGACGATCGGCAGTACCGGATAAAATGGCACTTTAAACGAACTATCAATTTGCTGTAGCGTTTCGTGACGGCGCAGGAAGACAACGCCAATCGAGACCATAGCGAATGCAAATAGCGTTCCAATATTAACTAATTCGGCAATTTTGTCTAACGGAATCACCGCTGCAAAAATACTGGCAATTATTCCAAAGATCCACGTACTTTTAACCGGAACTTTGGTATGCGGACTGACCGTCCGAAACACTTTTGGCAATAAACCATCACGACTAATCGCAAACAGCAACCGCGTTCCCCCATATAACATCACGATTAGGACGGTCGTCATCCCGACAACGGCACCGAGCGAAACGATGCCCGCCGCCCAGTTTTGATGAATAACAGCTAACGCGTAAGCGACTGGGTCACCAACATTCAACTTACTATAATGTACGACACCGACCAAGACAGCCGCCATGGCCACGTACAAAATCGAGGCCACTACCAACGAGCCAACAATCCCAATGGGCATATTACGTTTAGGATTCTTAACTTCTTCTGAGGCTGTCGATACGGCGTCAAACCCAATGTACGCGTAGAAAGCCAACGATGCCCCCTTCACTAGGCCATTAACCCCATGGGGCATAAACGGATGATAATTAGCTGGTTTAACAAAGAAAATCGCCACACCAATAAATAGCATAATGACAAGAATCTTAATAATCACCATGATTGAATTAACGCGGGTCGACTCTTGCAGGCCACCCACTAGTAATAGTGAAACTGCTAAGACCACCACAAAGGCAATCAGGTTGAACCCAGCGCCACTAGTGCCAGCGGTTCCCGCTGCAGCCGACAAGAATGCGGGGAGCTTCACCCCGAAGCCACTCATTAAATTCTGAAAATAAGATGACCAACTAACGGCTACTGATGAGACTGCAAACAAATACTCGGAGATTAGCGACCAACCTAAGATCCATGCCAGAAATTCGCCAAATACCGTATAAACATAAGTATAAGCGCTCCCTGCAAGTGGGATAGTCGAAGAAAATTCAGCGTAACATAATGCGGCCAATGAACAAACGATCGCAGCAATTACAAACGAGAGCATCGCTGCTGGTCCGGCATACTTGGCCGCAATAATTCCTGGTGTAATAAAGATCCCGGAACCAACGATCGCCCCGACACCCATCATCGTTAAACTAAACGCACTCAACGTCTTGGCGAGGCCACCCTTATTAAAACTAGCTGGATTGACTGGTTTCTTAACCAACAATCGTTGTGATGCTTTCATATGGTACGCCTCCTAATCAAAATCTTAATAATACAACGTTGTTAATTCTATTAATTTTTGTGCGATTAGTCAAGTAAATCTACTGATTTCAATTGAATCCTAACCGAATCGTTGCAGGATAACGTTTTACATCGTTGGTTATTTTAAACAAATTTATTAACAGTTCATAAGATTCACTAATTTTAATTTAACCACATTGTTATTAGAGCCACGATCAATAATCAAGCATGTCGCTAATACACCGTGTTCACATTGGCTAGTTGATCTGGCAAAATCTTATGATCAAAAATATGCTAGTCCTTAAGATCAAAAGTAACCAGCTTAGACCCAAAGCTTTAGGGAGCGGGCTAGGACGTGCATATACTGACACCTTGCAATCTAGCTAACTGGCCCGTTTTAATCATCGTTTATCTTAATCATAACTAGTTAGGTTACCCGCTTGTACTAGTTTTACTTATGACTTGTGGTCAAAAAAAGAAGCATTCCGTCTCTCTCAATCGGAATGCTTCTAACAAGTTTTTAGATATATTGAATTAACGTCATTAAGATTGGAACAACCACGATGAACAACACGGTACTCGTTGTCACGATATTCGTTGCGTATTCCACATCACCATGCGCCTCATTAGCCAAAATTGGTAAGACGGCCAACATTGGCGTCGCTGATTGAACGATCAACGTTTGCGATGCTAGTGTTGGGAAGCTGGCGCCCAAGTTACCAGCAACCATCAAGACAAGGATCATGATGATTGGTGACAAGATGAAACGACCAATTAAAGCAACAATCGTATCACGGTCGAACCGAATACTCTTCAGACCAGCATCAGCTAACACGATACCAATATAAATCAATGAAAGTGGTGTGACCAAGTTACCAACGTAGGTTAACGTCGAACTAACGAAGGAAACCTTCATAATCGGAATATTCAACAGTAAGAAAATTAACGCTACTAAGAAACCGACTAATGGCATTGGAATAACTTTCTTCCAGTCAATCTTATTATGCGTCTTTTCCTTGGATTTCGTTGGGTCATCGTTCGAGATTAAGAAGACCCCGAATGCCCACGTCGAAACAGTGTTGACGATATAGTAAACTAGGAAGTACGTCATACTCTTTTCACCAAACAACGCAATGTTCAAAGGTAACCCGATGAAGATCGTGTTGGCGTTAACGACCGCATTAATGAAAATCCCTTTACGGCCTGGACGAACCCGCATGATTTTAACTAATGCAAAGGCAATCAAGTAACCGATAATAACTGCCAGAAACGCATAGGCTAAGTAACCCGCAAACGATCCTAACTGCCCCCGCGTCAATCGACTCAGTACTGACACAAAAATCGATGCTGGCAAGGCGATATTCTTAATAAATTTAGAAATCGTCCCTGCAAACTTATCATCAAACCAACCGGCCCGTCGTAAAACGAACCCTAATATCATGATCAAAACGACAACTAAGACGCTTTGAATTGAATTCCATAAAACTCCCATGTGCGCTTATACCCTCTTACAATTCTCTTATTTTGCCGACACTATTTGCTGATGGCCCGGTATTCTGGGACCCACTTCATATCAGCAACCGCTTGTTTAGCATCTGCAATTGGTTCTTTGTTGAGCTTCTGATCGATAACACTTTGTGCCACGACTTCAGCTAATGTTTGTGAAAATTCAGTAATCTTCGCAACGGGTGGCAAGACTGCGGCACCCGGCTTCGACGTGTCAACAATGCCACCTAATGCATGGCAAGCGGCCGATAACGTTTCACTGTTCAGTACCTTGGCTGTTGAAGCAATCAAACCAAAGCCTAAACCAGGGTACATCAAGGCGTTGTTTCCTTGACCGATTTGGTAAGTGACACCTTTGTATTCAACATCATCAGCTGGAATCCCAGTAGCAACTAAGGCCCGGCCATCGGTCCATTTGATCAAATCTTCTGCCTTAGCTTCCGCTAACTTGGTTGGGTTAGAAAGTGGGAAAATAATTGGCCGGTCCGTGTGAGCTGCCATTTCTTTAATGATACTTTCAGTAAAGGTTCCTGGTTGCGTCGACGTCCCAATCATGACAGTTGGGTGCACGGCTTTAACGACGGCTTCCAAATTGGTTAATTCGTCAGCGTTGCTAAATTCACTCCGTTTGCGCGTGAAGGCTTTTTGGGCTGGGGTTAAGCCTTCCGTGTCGTCAAATAGTAAACCTTGCTTGTCAACAGCGTAGAAGTGTTGTTTTGCTTCTGCTTCTGTTAAACCAGCTTGCATCAATTCATCCAAGATTTGGTTGGCAATTCCCATGCCGGCCGTTCCGGCACCAAATGATAAGATTTTTTGATCCTTGATGCTTTCCTTTGAAATGTTCAATGCGCCTAAGATACCAGCTAATACAACCATCCCAGTTCCTTGGATATCATCGTTAAAGGTTGCGATTTGATCTTTGTACTTGTCCAAGATTACTTGCGCATTGTCGCGACCGAAATCTTCAAAGTGTAACAATGAATCTGGGAATAATTGTTGTTCAGCAGCAACGAACTTGTCGATCACATCATAGTATTGTTCGCCAGAAACACGCTTGTGCCGGTTACCGAGGTATAAAGGATCGTCTAACAATTTCTGGTTATTCGTCCCAGCATCGATGCTAACTGGAAGTACTTGTGATGGATCGATACCAGCAGCGGCGGTGTAAACCATCAACTTACCAATGGCGATATCAACCCCGTTAACACCCCAGTCACCCATACCAAGAATCCCTTCAGCATCCGTAACAACGACTAACCGGATATCACGGCCATCCGCTGCATTCTTCAAAGTTGCTTCAATATCTTCAGGTGCATCTACGGAAACAAAGGCCGCATTTTGTGGGTCCAAGAACAATTCATTATATTGTTCAATAGAATCAGCAACGACGGGATCATAAACGATTGGCATAAATTCAACCACGTGTTCATCCATCAAATGGAAGAATAGCGTCCGGTTTTCGTTAAAGAGATTCATCAAGAAAATCCGTTGTTCCAAACGACTTGGTTTGCTCTTGAATTGGGCATAAGCTTGCGTCGCTTGTTCATCAATCGTTTGTACCTTACTTGGTAACGTTCCAGTCAAGCCAAGTGCTTGGCGTTCTTCTTTGGTAAAGGCAGTCCCTTTATTTAAGAATGGGTTATTTAAAATTTCACTTGCAGTTTTTGTCATTACTGCGGCCTCCTAATTAATTTACATTTTCATCAATTTTCATTGCTAGGAAAAACGTCCTATCAATTTACAAATAATACTGTAACGCCCGTAAAATGTTATAGTCAAAACTATGCTATGATATAAATATATTAAATAAGGTCGCCACAAAAGCTGATATAGAAAGGAATAAAAATGAACACAAAAGACTTGGCTTATTTTGATGAATTAATTTCTCAAAAAAACTTTTCAAAAGTTGCGAAAACGTTCGGTGTCAGCCAGCCGACCATCACGACTGCAATCAAACGACTAGAGGCTGAATTTGGCGCCCCGTTAGTCATTCGTGACCGGGTCCAGAACACCTTGCACGTCACTGATAGTGGTGCTCAACTCGCCGAACATGCCAAAATCGTATTGCATGAATTACGGTTGGCTCATCAAGAAATTGACAATTTATCACAAAATCGTTTAATTTTAGGCTTACCACCGATTATTGAAAATCACTATTTTCCTAAGATTGGTGCCCGGTTAGCCGCTGAAGATCTCCTTGCTGGTCTTGAAACTGTTGAGGGTGGTTCCATCTGGTTGCGTAATGCGGTCCGGGATGGCCGCGTTGACATGACCCTCCTCGGATCGGTAGAGCCCCTCGCTTATCAGACCTTGATTGCCGAAGAATTTGACCGCCAACCCTTTTGTATCTATGTTTCTAAACAACACCCCCTGGCACAACGTAAGCGGGTTTACTTTAATGAGCTCCGCCGTGAAAAATTCGTTTTTTTTAATAGCAATTTCATTCACAACACGGCTTTCAATAAACTGACCCGACGAAATCATTTTCGCCCCAATATCGTTTTCCGATCCAATGACACCCACGTCCTGATGAAGTTAATCGGAGAAAATGTCGGGATTGGCTTCTTCACCAAAATCGTCGATCATTATCGAACTGACGTGGTCCGGCTTGACTTAATGGACATCGAACCACCTGAATTCATTACCAGCATCGTCTACCGGACAACCCACATTTTGACACCAGTACAACAGCAATTACTTACCATTTTGCATGAGACGCTAGCCACCCATGACGAGCAGTCAAAATGAGTTACTGGCAAACAAGAATAGCACCACCATCACAGTCAAAATAATTTGTGATGGTGGTGCTATTAAATTAAGTATCAGTATACGCCTTGTGCTAGTTATTTAATTTAGTACTAATCATGATTAATACGTGCCATTTAGGCTGAATTGCTGTTCATCAGCACGGATGCGTCCTAGTCCGACCTCCGAGGCTGGGTGACAATTGCTGGAACGTAGCCGACGTCGATTTGAGCTCACGCAGCACCCCACTGCGCAATCTCAAATACGAGTCTTATTCTAAGCCGGAAGGAAATCACTTCCAGCTAAGAATAATTTGGCTACTGAGCATTGTCACCCAGCCCCTCCAGTCTCAAGAGTGTGAGGGGCCACGGGTTGAAGCCGAGCATTGCCTAGCCAACGGATTAATGCGGTTTTGGCATTAGTCCGTTAGCGTAGCAAGCACAGGCTTCAGTGGCACCGAACACGTTTCGGGAAGCCGCTCGAATGGCTGATGAACAGCCACTTAACTTGGTACAATCGGTCGTTGAATATTTTGATACTGGGACTTCAATTAAACGTTAAGTTATCATCGTCCATTTTAGCTACTCCAATACTAATATGGTGATTTAGGCATAGTTGAACTGTCAAAATAGGATTATCAGTCTGACAGTTTGCTGACAAGATTATCGTTTGAGAAAAATAATGATCAATTCATCAAAAGTTGGGTACGTCCATGTCTGCCATTCGAATACTGTCCCGACTGGAAGGCGTTTCTGACAATGCTCAGCGATGAAATTCCACTTAGCAAGCGTTCTTGGCTTGGTTAGTGGAAGACCAGCATTTAAGACGTGGGTTTCGGCTTAAATCTGTGTCCATCGCGTTCCAGCAATTGGCAGAAATGCCTGGAAGTCGGTCTAGGACGCACCAACCAGGCAGGTCTACACTAACTCGAACTTATTTCCAGCGGGCCTAAGCTGGTTGGCTTTGACTTTAACCAATTGGCACGTATTAATCATGATTCATGACAAAATAACTAGCACAACGCGTATCAGTATTATAATTATGATTGGCCATGAATCATAGTCGCTTAACAGACCCAATGCGTTAAATACTTATTAAGTCTAACATTCAGTCATCATTAGTCATGGTCGCCCTTACGCAACTTGTTGAATTCAAAGGTATCAGTTTAATTCCGTCCAAAAGTCAACCTAGCTGTATGAACACCAACAGATTGGCGACGTTCCAATGATTGCTTTGAGCTGCAAGCCACTAGGCACAACGGTCCTTAAATTTCCATTTTAAGTAACTGATCAATAAAGCGCTGCTCATCCGCTGTCGGTAAGTAACCGGCCCGCGTGACGACTGAAATATTAAAACTGACCGGTAACTGATCGTTAATGGCCAGACTTACGACACCATCGTCCGCTTTTACGACATCGCGAACTAACAAACTAATGCCTAAATTAGCTTTGACCAACGCCTTGACCCAAGAAATATCCGGTGTGCGATAAATCACTTCTGGATGGACCCCAGCAAAATCACAATATGCTTGAAATGCCTGGGGATGTACGAACTTGCCATCCAAACCGATAAACTCGGCTCGCCCTAAATCTTTAAAACTGACCGCCGTCTGTTTTGCCAAACTATTTTGGGGACTCACAATGATACTAAATGGCCGTGCGCCTAATCGAACCGCATGCACCGCGGGTAAATCAAACGGTAAGTACGATCCCAATAAAGCGATGTTGATTTCGCCATGTACTAATTTACGTAATAGTTCGTCCGATCCCGTTTCAGTTATTTTCAACTGCTGGAGTAACCCATTTTGTAATAACTCACCGGCAATTTGTGGAAAATATAAGGTACCAATGATTGGCGGCAAGCCAAAACGAATCTCAGCTTGTTGGGCGCTTTTAATTTCTCGGTGAGCCAGCTTTAAACTAGCCTGAATTTGTTGTGCGTTTTTATACAGCAACTGTCCCGCCCGCGTGATATTGGTTTGTTGATGACGCCGGTCTTGAATCACCAACTTAACTGCAAATTCCTTTTCTAGTCGATGAATCGCCTGCGTTACCGCGGGCTGTGAAACGGCAAACTGTTTCGCCACCATCGTGTAATTCTGACAATCGACCAACGCGCGAAAGTAATCTAAATCCCGAGTATTCATGCGCGATCACCAAATTCCGTGACGTACATCGTCATGATTTTTTGCTGGAGTTCGGCTACCGAGTGTCGTCGTGAACGTGCACAATCCTTGGCTTCACGGCGACATAATAGGCACCGCCGCTTCGGTAGTCCTAAATCAGTCCGTGATAGTGCCCGCTGCGAGCCCGCCTGCAAGATGTCTATATCATACAAGCGCCCCAACGGATCTTGTTCTTCAAATGCCACGGCCATCCGCTTACTAGTCGCAAAGTCAGTTGTCAAGATTAGGAAACGCTCATTACCGGCCGGATGGTTCCAGTCAGCAGCCACCGTATATGTCGGTAGCTCAGCTTCAAAACGCTGCACCCCCGCTAAGAACAGCCGTCGCAGTGCGTCGTTATTCTTAATTGGTCCCGGAATATTCAATTTGATCGCCGCAATCGTAGCCTGGGGATGAGTCGTCATCAACTGTTGTTGGTATGCCACTCGTTGATCCCGGGCCGCTAGCATATCCGTAATCGTTTGGGGCGTCCCCGCTGTAAAAATAGTCGCCATCGCTGTCACTTTCTTCCTATAGTAGATGCTTATACTCTCAGCTTAACTGAAAATCACTGATTTTTAAACCAATTATGCTCACTTTAACCCGTTATAACTCATAAAAATCGGCCCCGTCACCAATATCGATGACGGGGCCGATTAATCTCGGTTCGAGTATCTAAACGAATCTTATTGCAAATACTTAAACATTTGTTGGCCAGCTTGCCGCCCGAAGATCACCGTCTCAGCAATCGAGTTACCACCAATACGGTTATTACCGTGTAAACCGCCAACGACTTCACCAGCCGCAAACAAACCAGCAATTGGCTGTTCCTGCTGATTTAAGACTTGAGTCGCCGGATTAATGGCAATGCCACCCATTGTATAGTGAACGGCCGGTGCAATATGAATCGAATAGAATGGTCCCGTTGCAATATCACGATCCATCCCAGTTGTCCGGTCAAAGGCCGCATCGTCGTGACTGGCAACTGCTTGATTCCAGTCAGTAACGGTCTGTTCGAGCGTCGCCCCATCTAATCCAGTCTCAGTTGCTAAAGTGGTCAAATCGGCCCCAGTCTTCACTAGCCCAATGTGGTCATAGAACTCAACCGCTTTGACGCGGTCACGAATGCCCCGATCAAAAATCAGGTAGGCCCCGGTGCCGCCTAATTGATCAATGGCAGCCGTCACATTTTTACGGGTATCCAACTCATTGACAAAACGTGCACCCTGTTGGTTGACTAAAATGGCGCCCTCACCCCGGACAGCCTCGCCAATCAAGTATGCGTGGTCGGTATCTTGTTGAACCGTTGGATGAACTTGGACTTGGTCCATATCAACAACTTTCGCACCAACGGCTTCCGCTAACAAGATGCCGTCACCAGTCGCACCCGGCTGATTAGTCGTCTGATAATTTTTGAGATCATCACGATACTTACCGAGTAACGCCTTGTTCGCACCAAAGCCCCCAGTTGCTAGCAACACAGCGCCAGCCGTAATCGTGACAGCACCATCAGCAGTCGTTGCCTTCACGCCACTGATTTTGTCAGCGTCGACGATCAGTTCATCAACCTTAATGTCTGTGAACAATGGCAATTGGGCAGCCGCCACCTGTTTTAATAATTCGGTAACTAAGAAACCACCAATTGGTGCCATTGAGCTTGGGCGATGGGTTCGCATCACGCTCATGCCACCCGTAATTGTCAAATCGTCTAACTTGATGCCGTGATCCGCTAACCAGTCAATTGCTAATGCACTGTGTTCTGTGAAGAACTTCAATAGGGCTTGATTATTCATTCCGCCGCCACCTTTAAGGGTTTCGCCGTAGAAATCACCAAAACTATCAACAATGTGGTGATGCAGTTGCACGTTGGTTTCAGCCGCATTCATTCCTGATGAAGCCCGGGTAGTGTTCCCACCAATCTTAGGCATTTTTTCTAGAATAACGGGTTTCAATCCCAATTCATGTGCTTGAATGGCAGCTGTTAGGCCAGCACCACCTGATCCAATAATAATCACGTCATAGTTTGGTTTTAAATCCGCTAATGCGGTTGGTGTAAATGTAAATTTATCAGCCATTGAATACCACTACTCCTCTCAATTCGTCCGGGCTAGCAAATGAACCTAACGCTCAAGGCCCCATTTTTATTAGCCCAACAATTAACAAGCAGATTACTGCGGTTAACTCGACACGGGCCATCATTCCAAATCTAGGAATAACGGCCCGTGCCACGTTAAGATACGTCAGCTAACCGACGCTTGACCTCTGCTTATTTTACCTTAATCATCAATATTCGTCATATCAATTGGAACCATCCATTCATCGAATTGTTCCGCCGTGACTTTCCCCGACTTGATCGCTGCTTCACGTAAAGTTGTTCCGGCTTTTTCAGCGGCTTGGGCAATCATCGCACTATCATGGTAACCGATATGTGGTGACAATGCCGTAACAGTCATCAAAGAACTGTCGACTAATTCTGCCATCCGATCTTGGTTAACGGTCAAACCAGCAATCATCCGGTCAGTGAAGCCGGTAATCGTTCCGGCTAACAATTCAGCGGATTCTAAGAAGGCATCAATCAAGACCGTCTTGTAGACGTTCATTTCAAAGTTACCTTGACTAGAAGCTAAATCGACGACCACGTCATTTCCCATGACCCGCACAGCCGCCATCGTGATAGCTTCAGCTTGGGTTGGGTTAACTTTCCCAGGCATGATTGATGAGCCGGGTTCGTTAGCTGGAATGTTTAATTCGTCATAACCGGCCCGTGGACCACTTGCCAAGAATCGTACGTCATTGGCAATCTTCATTAAATCAGCCGCCAACGTCTTGATGGCACCGTGGACCACGTTCAAACCAGAATGATGAGCTAAACCATAGAATTTGTTGGAATCAGCCGTAAATTCAATGCCGTACAGTTTACTCATGGCAGCGGCAATATTTTCAGCAAAATGAGGGGCAGCGTTTAGACCAGTCCCAACAGCGGTCCCACCCATTGCGAGTTCGCCTAAAGTTGGATTCAATTGCTTCAAGTAAGCAATATCATGTTCAATCGCACTGGCCCAACCACTCACTTCTTGACCAAAAGTTAGTGGCGTGGCATCTTGAAGGTGAGTCCGACCGATCTTTACTACCCGCCAGTACTTCTTTTGCTTAATTTTCAGTTCTGCTAACAAGTGTTCTGCAGCAGAAATCAACTTATCCACGGCAACCGCGGCCGTAATGTTCATTGCGGTTGGAAAAATATCGTTAGAACTTTGACCATGGTTCACATCATCGTTTGGTAAGATTTCAATATCTGGGTTGATCTTGCCAGCCATATGCGCGACCACTTCGTTAACATTCATATTTGTTTGCGTCCCTGAACCAGTTTGGTAAACAACCAGTGGAAAGTCCTTACGCAAATCTTCATCGTCGAGCGCTAATAACTTATCAATGGCAGCCACGATTAAATCAGCTTTTTCGGCAGTCATTGCTTCAACTTCCTTATTCGCAATTGCGGCGGCCCGCTTGATTTGAAGTAGTGCCCGAATCATTTCCAACGGCATCTTCGTACCAGTTGGGAAGTTATGGCGACTCCGTTCCGTCTGGGCACCCCATAGTGCGTTCGCAGGAATTTTAACTTCGCCTAAAGTATCTGATTCAACTCGATATTCTGTCATGTTGATAACCTCCAATTAATGTGTTGGTAAGCGCTTACTAAGTGTGTGAAAAAAATAACATTTAGTTTATAAACTAAGTTTACCGTCCAAATACCGCTATAGTCAAACTGTATTTTAGCTATAAGTATTAATTATGAGGTTGATATATCGGCGCTTAAGCGTACTAAAAAAGAAAATTACAGCCTTTGGATAAAAATGTTTATTTTTTCACATGGTGTGATTTATTCTTAGTTATAAATTCTATTCGATTACAGCTGATTACGACCACTATTTATCGACAAACAAGTTAAAATTTGGCTGTTTATCCATCCTTCATTCACCCCAATGCTTTGATATTTTTTAGCGTATAACTGAACACGTGTTTCTTAATCAACTTACTTGATTCACCAAACTAATTAAGCTGTCATTAATCATGGTTAAAACATGCCCATTAGTTGGATTACTATGCGTCAGTATATGCGCGTCCTATTCCGACCTCCGGGGCCGGGTGCCAATTGCTGGAACGTAAGCCGACGTCGATTTGAGCTAACGCCCAACCCGCGTCATCTCAAATACGAGTCTTATTCTAAGCCGGAAGCACCCCACTTCCAGCTAAGAATAATTTGGCTACTGAGCATTGTCACCCAGCCCCTCCAGTCTCAAGCCTGTGAGGGACCACGGGTTGTGCCTAACCAACGGATTAATGTGGTTTGGCATTAGTCCATTGGTGTAGCAAGCACAGGCTTTAGTGGCACCGAACACGTTTCGGGTAAGCCGTTCGTATGGCGGATGAACGGCCACTTAACTTGGTACAATTGGTTGTTGGTTATTTTGAAACTGGAGCTTCAATTAAACGTTGAGTTGACGTCGATCATTTTAGCCATTCCAATACTAAGCATCGCAATTTTGACATAGTTGAGCTGGCATAATTGCATTTCTAGTCTCACAGACAAATAACAAGATTATCGGTTGAGAAGAATAACGATCAATCCATCAAAAATTGGGTACATCCATATCTGTCATTCGAACACTGTCCCGGCTGGAAGGCGTTTCTGACAATGCTCAGTGGTGAAATTCCACTTAGCAAGCGTTCTTTGCTTGGTTAGTGGAAGGCCAGTATTTGAGACGTGGGCTTCGGCTCAAATCTGTGCCCACCACGTTCCAGCAATTGGCAGAAATGCCTGGAAGTCGGCGTAGGGCGCGCAAATCAAGCAGGTTTACACTAGTTTAAACTTTTCCCAGCGGGCTTAAGCTGGTTGGTTTTGACTTTAATCAATCGGCACGTTTTTATCATGATTCACACTAATTAACAAGCCATCTCATATTGTATGATTGTTCTATTTTGTGACTACCTTGCGTTTTACTTACCGAATTGCCAAATAAAAATGACCTAGCTAGCAAAATTTGCCAAGCAAGGTCATTTTTGTAATCAATATCTTTTAGTCCTTAACTGCTTTAATTGTATCAATAATCGTACCATCACGGTATTCGATCAAGGCAACGGTCCGATCAGTAAATTCAAGTGGTTGCGGTTGGCCGACTTTCTTTTCGGCCAACTGTTGTAATTCTTCAATCGTATAAACGGGCACACCTGGGACATGGCTTAGTGCTTTAACTAAGTCTTGGCGCCGCGGATTGATGGCAATCCCGTATTCTGTCACCACAACATCAATCGAATCACCGGGTGTGACGATTGTCGTTACATCAGGAACAATCGTGGCTAACCGGCCCCGAACAAGCGGTGCGGAAATAATGGTCAGTTTGGCCGTCGCCGCATCTTGGTGACCACCAATGGCACCACGGATCACGCCATCCGAACCGGACATGACGTTAACGTTGAAGTGCGTATCAATTTCCAACGCACTCAGAATGGCAACATCCAATTGATCAACCATCGCCCCCTTGTTATCAGGGTCAGCGTACCATGAGGCGTCAATTTCTTGTTGATTAGGATTGGCGTGCATCGAAGCGGCCGCACCTTTGTCGAAGTCTTGAACATCCATGACTTTGTCGACTAAGCCTTCTTCGAGTAAATCAGTCGTTGGTTTCGTAATCCCACCAAGGGCAAACGATGCTTTGATTTGATTATCGAGCATGGCTTGCCGCAAGTAACGGGTCACGGCCAATGCGGCACCACCGGAACCGGTCTGGAATGAGAAGCCGTTTTTAAAGTATGGTGAGTTCACGATCACATCATTGACGGTTTGGGCAATCTTCAATTCCTTCGGGTCCTTGGTGAAGCGTGTCGCACCCGACCCAATCTTGTCAGGATCACCAACTTGGTCGACTTGGACGACGTAATCAACTTGCGTTTGTTTGATTGACGCTGGCGTATTCGGGTAAGCCACGATATTATCGGTCAATAAGACCACTTGATTGGCATATTGCGCATCCATAAGAGCATAACCTAAGGAACCAAAGACCGCTTTACCGGCCATCCCATTCGCATTTCCTAACCGGTCAGCATTCGGTACCCCTAGAAAGGCCACGTCGATTTTAATATCACCATGTTCAATGGACCGGGCCCGATTACCGTGAGAACGGAAGATCACGGGATTATTTAAGCCGCCGTGTGAAACGAAATCGCCCAGGGAACCACGCATCCCAGAACTAGTAATGTTCGTAATCGTACCAGCCTTGATGGCTTCAATCACCATGTCATTCATCACGCCGGTTAAGGAAGATGGTGCCAACGTTAAGTCTTTAATGCCGGCATCAATGATGGCCCGCATCACTTGATTAAAGACAAAGTCGCCATTACGAAAATGATGGTGAAATGAGATCGTCATCCCATCCTTGACGGTCGACTTGACCACGTCGGCAACGGAATCAACGACCTTGTCGTCCCCCGTTGAAACGTGCACTGTGGGTGCCACCCGTTGAATCTCTGGATGGCCGATTTCGGTCGATTCAAAACCTTGGTAATTTAACTTTGACATTAATTCCGCTGGTAATTCGCGGTCTACACTATTTTTCAATGTAATTGCCCTCCTCATCAAGTAAGTTGGAAACTTTGGCTAAGCTCATCACACGTTGAGCCCGTAAGACAACTGGCCGGTCAACCATTTGACCGTTCATGGAGATAACGCCAGAACCTTTAATCCGGGCTTCTTCAATCGCGGCAATGACTTTTTGGGCCTTAATAACTTCGTCCTTGGTCGGTTCATAGACCGAGTTGACCATCGCAATCTGCCGTGGGTTGACCAATGACTTACCGTCAAATCCTAATTGATGAATATGCCGGGTTTCGCGGTAGAAACCGTCTGGATCAGCCATATTAGTGAAGACCGTATCGAAGGCAGCGATGCCGGCCGCCCGAGCCGCATGCAGTACCATGTTACGAGCAAACTCAAGCTCGGCGCCATCGGGATACCGGTGCGTCTTCATATCCGTCGTATAATCTTCAGCCGACAAGGCGACCCCAATCATGCGGTTTGAAGCGGCTGCAATCGCCGGGGCATTCAAGACACCCTTAGCACTTTCAATCGCTGCCATCAGATGAGTTGTCCCAACTGGGATTCCAAATTCAGTTTCCGCAGCCACAACATCTTTTTCTAACGTTTGAATCATGTCAGCAGATTCGACTTTCGGCAAACGAATAACATCAATCCCTGCCTTGACCATCGCCTTAACATCGTCAGCATAGTACGTCGTATCCAGACCATTGATCCGGACGACCAATTCAGCGTTGCCATAATCTTGGGTTTTCAGCGCTTCGTAAACTAGTACCCGGGCCGCATCCTTTTCAGCCATCGAGACCGCATCTTCCAAGTCAAACATAATCGAGTCAGCGCCATAAATCCCAGCATCCTTGACCATGGCCGGATTGTTGCCGGGCACAAACATCATGGTTCGCCGTAATCGTTCTTCTTTTTCAGCCATTATAATACCTCCCATGCTGGTGTCGTGGTTTCTAATGCTCGCTGGGCTGCCGTAATGGTCCGCGCTTTAATGACACAGTCCAGCGCCCCTTTATCGACAGCACGAACCTTGACGTTATCGATATTTAATTGCTGTAGCGTGGTCGTAATGACGTGTTTGATTTGTGCGCCGAATTGTTTGATCACATCCGATTCAAGATCGATTTGAATGCCGTTATCTCCCGCCATTAACATGATTTGAATATCAGATGATTCCAAGGTTCCGGCGACTGCCGTTGTCTTAATTTCCATCAATTTTCATTCCTTCCTGAATTCGCGTTTGTAATGTTGTTAAATGCTCTTTTATAAACTGGACCGTTGTTGGCGGTACTAGTTGGTTTAACTTAGTTAAATGACCACTTTGAATCTGTTGTCGTACGGTTCGCGCCGAGATTGGCTGATTAGCGACCGTTGTCCGCGGTACGACTTGCACGGCCACTGTCGGTGGTAATTCACGCTGCAAGACCTGATTATAAATCGCGGTCGTTCTGGATGTCGGTTCACTGCCAACAAACCGCGTCGAGATATTTAAGGCGGGCGCCAGCTGATTTTTGAAGATCCGCGCATCCAAAGTCGTCTGTGCTTCGATCGCGCTAGCCGCGGAGTCTAAGAAGTAAGCCGGAAAAGTCGCCGCACTCACGAGATAATCACCACCACTGACGACCTGAACATTGGCTAAGTCGGCCGTGCCCTGTCGAACAAGTTCAACACGCTCGGCTGTGTGAAACAGGCTGGCATCGGTAGCAACCACGAAGACGTAAACTAAATCACTGACGGCCGCCGCTTGTTCGACTAAGTAACGATGCCCCCGAGTAAACGGATTGGCATTCATCACGATTGCACTCACCTGCCGCTGGGCCTGATTCGTAATCGTCGGCAACTGCCTGACAAAATCCGTTATGTCCGGTGCCCCATTTTCTAAAACTGCCGCCTCATCCGAATGTGCTAACTCTTTGAAGCCCACGTGCTGAAAGCTCAACGAATACTTGGCTTTTGTAAATACCATCATATGAAAGATCTGTTCTTGAAACAGCCGATTGACTAGCGCACTCACGATTTGGTTGAAGCGGGCTCCCGGCTGGCTATTCTTGTGACAAACACCAACATATTTGAGCACGTTGCCCGCAAGTGAGCCCGTCCCGACAAGTTGATCATCTTCAATCAAACCCAGGGTGACGTCAATCTGCTCAACCTCCTGAGCACTAAAATTGGTAATTCCCAGCGACGTCAGAAACTGTTGCCACTGGGCGTGCTCGTGCGGATTATTTAACTGCATTTCAACAACTTGTGCTGCCATCAGCGGACCTCCTATGATTAATGCTGTGCTTGCGCGTACGCTGCAACTGCAGCTGTGACGTTAGGAACGACTTGTTCGTCAAAGACACTTGGAACGATCATTGTAGCAGTCGGATTAGTCACCGTCTTCGCCAGCGCTTGGGCAACTTGGACTTGAAGCGCGTCATCCACTTGTTTGACCCCATTGGCTAGCAACCCTTTGAATAGTCCCGGAAAGGCTAAGATATTATTCACTTGGTTCGGATATTGACTAGAACCGGTGGCAATCACGGCCGCCCCGGCTTTTTCAGCTACGGCTGGCGCAATTTCAGGGACTGGATTGGCAAGGGCAAACACGATGGGATCGTGATTCATCAAGTGAACCGCTCCCGCTGATAAGACGTTGGCATCGGACAACCCAATGAACACATCCTGGTCAGCCATCACCTTAGCTAGTGGCCGGCCCTTAAGTTGTGCCGGCGTTCCTAACTGTTTGGCGAGGTCGCGTTGATAGCGGTTATACCGTTGATCATCCGCCGTCACCACCCCATACACGTCAACTAAAGTCAGTTGTTTGACGCCAACTGCGGCTAACAACCGGGCCGTTGCCAACCCGGACGCGCCGACGCCATTAACCACGATTCGCATCTGCTGCAATGTCTTACCGACCACGTGCGCGGCATTGATCAGGCCAGCCAAAACGACGATTGCGGTGCCTTCCTGATCATCATGATAGACTGGAATATCTAGCTCAGCTTTTAAAGCTGCCTCAAGCTCAAAACATTTGGGCGCTGTGATGTCTTCCAGATGGATGCCCGCAAATGACAAGGACATATTTTTAATCGTCGCCACCATCGCTGGTACGCTAACCTGATTTAGTGCCAGTGGAATCGCATTAATACCAGCTAGATTCTTGTATAGCAAGGCTTTGCCTTCAACTACCGGTAATCCACCGGCTGGGCCAATATTACCAAGGCCTAACACTGCGGAGCCATCAGTGATAAGGGCCACTAGTTTGCCACTCATCGTATACTTCGCCTTTAATTCAGGGTGGGCGGCGATCAACTTGGAAATTACGGCCACACCGGGCGTATAGGCCTTGCCGAGTTCAGCCTTGTCGGTCACTGCTAAGTCCGAGTGAATATCCAAAACCCCCGTATGGGCGGCGTGTAACTTTAAAATCTCATCTTGTTCTACCATCAATATCTGCCTTCTCTTCTCAAAATAATACCGTTCACTTTGTTACTCTCAGTGTACGACCGTTTTTGAAAAATATCAAATTATGATTATATTTTTTAAATTTTTTAAAATCCGATTTTCTGGTATAATGAACTTAAAATATTAAAAACGAGTTTCAAAATTTTAAATCTCACTTTGATAAAGAGGTCATCGATATGGACGATATAAATCATCGCCGCCTGTTAATCGGCATTGCACACGATTATTACCTATCTAAAATCAACATTGCTGATATTTCCAAGAAGTATCAAGTTAGCCGTTACTTAATTTCTAAATACTTAGACGAAGCCATGGCAACGGGGCTCGTTAAAATCGACATTAATACCCCGATCGAACGTAATAGCGAACTAGAAGCCAAATTCAAAAAGCGCTTTCCGATTCCGCATATTTACATCATTAAAGATGCGGATACAACGAGTGACGATGAACGGCATGTCATTGAGTTCGCCGCTGAAACTATTCAACGGCAAATCTTACAAAGCCAAGTCATTGGCGTTGCGTGGGGTGGTACCGTCTTAAGTGTCATTGATAATTTCCAAACTAGCACCCGTGACAACTTATTATTCACGCAATTCATGGGTGATAACCTGAAGACGAACGCAGCCAACGGATCAACACCATTAGTGCAAAAGGCAGCGGCAAAGTTCGGCGCCCAGTACGTTACCATCCCGGCGCCACTCTACTTATTCAATGACCAAGCGCACCAAGCCCTGGCACAAGAACCAGCGATTACACCAGCAATTAGCAATTTTGATCGCATGGACATGCTGTTTGCTGGTATCGGAACCCTGGCCTCGATTGACTCGATTCCGGTCTGGCAGCAACATCGGCAAGCCATTCTTGGTGGCGCTGATCCGCAGGCTGTCGTCGGCTTATTATATGGTCGCCCTTATGATATTAATGGCCAGATTCTTAATACCAACCACGACAAACTCTTTGGTGCCAAGATTCCAACTATTCTCAAGGTACCACGGCGTTTTGGCATCATTAAGAGTAAATTCAAAAGTAAAGCATTACTCGGTGCGCTGCGGGGCCAACTCCTGACTGACATCATCATCGATGAAGCCGTGGCTAACCGGGTCCTCCAAGAAGCTCAAGTGGCACCCCGCAGCCACTGATTCACTTTTCGAAAACAGGTACCAAGGCTGACCGTTACCGGCAGCTTGGTACCTGTTTTAATTTATTAAAATCAGACTACCAAATACCGATAACTTTCATCCAGAGAGCACCAATGCCACCCCAGACAACTAAGTAGAACAACCCTAAGACAAAGTTCAGTTGCCACCACTTACCTTGAGTGACGTAACCCGAACCAAAGAGCACACTCGCTGGGCCATTCGCATAATGCGTTGTCGAAGCGAAAATTGAGCCGGTGAAGCCCAGCATCAAAGCAGCAAAGGTTGCTGGGGCCCCCGCGGAAACAGCGACGCCAAGTAAGGCACCGTACATTGCGGAGACGTGAGCAGTCCCACTGGCAAATAAATAATGACTGTAAAAGTAGAATAGAACTAGTGCAGCTAGGACAATTCCCCAACTGAAGCCCTTCAAAGCACCACCAATTGCACCAGACAGCCATGGAATAAAGCCGAGGCTATTCAATTCATTAGCCATGAAGATTAAAATTGAAAACCAAACCAACGTGTTCCAAGCACCGGTTTCGTGCAGGACATCATCAACTGATAAGACACCCGCAATTAAAAGCAAGGATACGGCCATAAAGGCAACTAATGATGCTTCTAGGCCAATAAAGCTGGATAACATCCATAAAACTAAGGCTAATAAGAAGACACCACCCATAATTTTTTCTGGTAGACTCATCTTACCCATTTTAGCTAATTCATCATCAGCCCATTGCTTAGCATTAGGCGTATCTTTAATTTCTGGTGGATACATTTTATAAATTAAATATGGCACAATCAATAAACAAATAATCCCTGGGACGATCCCAGCTAAGAACCATTGCATCCACGATAACGTGATGTGTAAACTCTTGGCTAACGTTACGGCAACCAAGTTTGGTGCCATCGCCGTCATGAACATCGTACTCGTAATCAAATCACCATGAAATTCAGCAAATACTAAGAAAGAGCCAATTTTACTTTGTGTTCCATCCTTGGGATCAGAGCCAAACGTTTCGGCTAACGATTGAATGATTGGATAAACAATCCCACCGGCACGAGCAGTGTTACTTGGCGTTGCGGGTGCCGTAACCAAATCAACCCCAATCAGAGCGTAAGCCAATCCCAGCGTTCGTTTACCAAACAGCCGCACAAACACTAACGCGACTCGCCGTCCCAAACCAGTATTGATAAAGCCGCGTGACATGAAGTAAGCCATCGCAATCATCCAGACCGTGCTACTCCCAAATCCAGCGACCGCCGTATCCATCGGCACGATACCTAACAGTACCGTTAGCGTCAGCCCAACAATGGCGACCCCCGCGATTGGTAATGGCCGAGTAATGCAACCAATAATCGTGGCCACAAAGATTGCAAAAATATGCCAGGCGTTCATGGAAACACTAGCGGGCTTAATGGGACTGCTTAACCAAATAATTAAGCCCACCAGTAACGGTGCAATAAAATCACGGTACTTGACTTTATTTAGTGTCATCTCAATTCCTCCTACCTACTTACTCTTTTTTATGAAGCTACATTCATCATGGCTAGCATCTTAGTTGCAAAGTGTTGCATCCGTGTACGTTCATCCTCTGATAAATCAGCTTCAATCACCTTTTGAAGACCGTTACGATTAATGATTGCCGGTGACCCTAAGTACAAATCATTAATTCCGTATTGGCCAGACAAAGCGGCTGAGACAATTAACTCGGCATTTTCATCATTTAAAATTGCCCGACAGATCTGCATTAAGCTAATTGCGACTCCATAGAACGTCGCGCCTTTTTGGTTAATAATCTGTCCACCTTTGCCGCGAACCGCTTGTTCAATCTCAGTTTTGAACTGTTCATCGACGGTTGTCACCGTTGCAAGGGGTTGCTCATTAACAGTAATTTCATCAAAATTGACGATTGAACTGTCACCATGTTCGCCAAGCACCGCCGCATTAACCGCATTCGTTGACACATGCAACTTCTGTGCTAATGCAACTCGTAAGCGCGCTGTATCAAGAGAAGTCCCTGTACCAATGACCCGATTGCGTGGAAAACCCGACAGCCGTTGCGTCATGGAAGTTAGAATATCGACTGGATTGCTAGAAATCACAAAGCACCCGTTAAAGCCACTCGCAACAACCGGTTTGACGATTGATTCAAGAATCTTCGTATTGCGGTTGATCAAATCTAACCGACTCTCGCCCGGCTTACGAGGGACCCCAGCCGTAATCACAACGATATCGGCATCATGGGCATCCGTATATTCTCCGGTATGAATATTAGTCGCGTTAGTGAAGGCTGCCACATCTTCTAAATCCTTAACGTCACCTTCCGCATGCTGTTTGACCAAATCAACGATGACTAATTCGTCAAGTGCACAATTCTGAACAAGTGAAAAGGCAAATGATGATCCAACTGAACCGTCACCAACGATGACTATTTTGCGTTGTTTCTTATCCATATCCATATCCTTCTTCCATTAAAAACTTTTAGATAAAACACGTTCACTAAGTTAGTTACTTAACTCACAAGTATTATAACGCAAATGCTTTCATTTTTGCTAATTTTTTAAAAATAAATTATTTTTTTGAAAAATTTAAATATAATTATGCTTAAAAGTGCTGTTATGGCGCTCATTGAGATTATTTAAATTGTGAACGATTTCTAAAGTGTCAGTTTGTGAAAACATATTCGTAAGCGATTGCATTTTTCCAATTACTGACGGCTTGCTACGTCGATTAGTTCATCTTGCACCACCATAACTCACCCTTTTAACCAGCTAGTATGTGCCCGATATCAGTCAAAAATCGCATAACGTGGTATATTAGAAGTACAATCCAACCATGAGAGGACAAATACTTTGGATAACGATACTTTAAAAGACTACCTCGCGAACAACTCGCAAGTAATTACAATTTTCATGGATAAAGCAACCGATTTTCTAAATCGTCAAAATGAAGACCGGGCCCCGGCGCGGCGCTACAACGATGCCGAAATTGCTCGTCAAGCTGATAAGATGCTCGATGATGTGATTGCTAATATTCATGATAAAATCGTCCCCCACACCCGGGAACAAACCCCCGCTGCCTGGGAACAATTTCTGAGTGAAAATGACGTACTCGATGATCTGGAACTATCGATGACGGAATTGTCATTCGAATCAGAAGACTAGATACACACCAAATATCTCAAAACTAAAAATGGACTGCCGAAGTTTTCACTTCGGCAGTCCATTTTGATTGGCCTATCAGCCTTAACATTAGCTAGTAAACTATTCTAAACACTATGACCGTGTCAAACCAGCATAAATCTTATCCAGATTCCACTTCAACATTGAATAGTAAGTGTCCCCCGGTTTACCTTTAGCTGCCAGCGAATCGGTAAAGATCGTGCTAGCAACGGGAATTCCGGTCTCCTGTGACAGCTTATTCATCGACTTCGGTGATACCGATGACTCGACGAACAAACTCCGGACCTGGGTTCCTTCAATTTTCTTCAACGCCGTTCGCATCTGAGCTGGTGTCCCTTGCGACTCCGTATTAACTTCCCAAATATAAGCAGCCGGTACATGGTAAGCCGCCGAGAAGTACTTAAAGGCCCCCTCCGACGTCACTAATAATCGTTGACTCGTTGGAATTTGTTTGAATTTAGTTTGCGCGGCCTGATGCAACTTGGTTAATTTGGCCACGTAGCGGTCCGTATTCTTTTGGTAAGCAGCAGCATGGCTTGGATCCTTGGCCTGCAACGTCCGATTGATGTTCTTGACGTATTGAATCCCGTTGGCAAGGTCCAACCAAGCGTGCGGATCGGGCTCATTCACGTTCGTCGTTAAATATTTGACCTTAATTCCTTTACTGGCCGCAAAAACATCATGATCAAAATCCTTTTTAGACGCCGTCACTAACTTTTTAAACCAGCCATTGCCGCCAGTTTCAAGATTTAACCCATTATAAAAGATGACGTCGGCTTCGGCGGTGGCCGCAATATCCGTTGGCCGTGGTTCGTATTCATGCGGATCGGTGCCACGCTTCACAATACTATAATTTTGGACGTATTGTCCACCCACATTTTTCACCATATCATCAAGAATCGAGTTAGTACTTACGACCCGAATTTTGGCACTAGTGGTCGTCGCTTTGGCACTTTGCTGACGTTGATTCAGGAATACGGCCATCCCGGTAACCATCGCGATGACCCCAATCAGTGCAATTAATTTCGTTTTCATGCCGTCACCCGTCGCGCTGCCGCTGGCCCTTTCCAAAGCGTCGGCAACAAGGCCTGCTTAGGCGAAATAACGAAAGAAATACCGAAGAAAATGGCCGCCACTAACACGATGGCCGGTCCCGAAGCCCAGTTCAATGTGTAACTAAGATATAAGCCCACCACCGAGGAAAGGACGCCAATCAAAGCTGACAACCCGAGCATAACCGCTAGCCGTTCTGTCCATAAGAAGGCGGTCGCCGCCGGTGTAATCAACATCGCGACCACTAAAATTATCCCAACAGTTTGCAAGGCAGAAACGGTCACTAGCGTCAAGACCAGCATTAACGCGTAATGTAACAGTTGGACCTTGAGACCATAGGTTTTAGCAAAGGTCGGATCAAACGACGTAATCAACAATTCTTTGTAGAAGAAGACCACGAATAAAATCACTAGTCCTAACACCACCGTCGTTGTCATCATGTCGGTATCACTCACAGCGAGGATGTTCCCGAATAAGATGTGGTGTAAGTTCGTTGAACTCTCAGCCAATGAAATTAGGATAAAGCCGAGTGCGTAAAAGGCACTAAAAACAATCCCGATTGAGGTGTCAGTCTTAATCTTGCTCCGGCTCGCAACGAACCCAATCAAACTGGCTGCTAGAATGCCAAAAACGGAGGCCCCAATCAATACGTTGATGCCAAGCATATAAGCCACCGCAACACCGGGTAGTACAGCATGTGAGATGGCATCGCCCATCATTGACATACCTCGTAAAATAATAAAACTACCAATAATTCCTGACATGACCCCGACCATAATGGCCGTAATTAGAGCACTTTGTAAAAAGTCATATTTGCCCAAAGCGGTAATAAAACTCGTCATTGATTGCATCATTGCGTTGCCTCCTTCGTAAACAGGACGGCCGAAAGATCAGCACTAAACGTCCGTTCAATGTTTGCGGGTGTGTAGACCGCGTCCACGGGACCATAATCGACGATGCCGTGATTTAAAATCACGAGGTCATCAAAGTAGCGTGAGACTTTGTTCAAATCATGGTGCACGACAATAATCATCTTGCCGGCGTCACGCCACTGATGCAAGATCGTCATAATCGCCGTCTCACTCTGTAAGTCAATGCCGACGAAGGGCTCATCAAGAATAATGATATCGGCTTGTTGAACTAGTGCCCGAGCCACAAAGACCCGTTGTAATTGCCCCCCAGACAATTGGCTGATCTGACGCTGTGCTAAGTCAGCTAGTTCTAACTGTTCAAGGGCTGCTTGGCAGCGTTGGCGATCAGCCTTACTTGGTTCTCGAAAGAGTCCAAGCTTGCCATAGGTCCCAGTCAAAACGACGTCAAAAACATTGATTGGAAAAGTTAAGTCGAGATCCTTGCGTTGCTCGACGTAAGCAATCTGTTTTTGAAATTGTTTTAGCGCACGACCTTCATATTCGACGGTTCCAGATTGGGACTTGATCAAACCAAGCATGGCCTTGATCATTGTTGATTTACCCGCACCGTTGGGACCAATGATTCCAGTAATTTTGCCGGCGTTAAAGTTAACGGCAACATCAGTAAAGACTGGTGTGTCACTGTATGCCACGGTGAGGTTTTGTACTTTTAACATCACATTTCCTCCGTTCATCGCGGTAGTCGGTTTTCTACATCGTCATAAGCATAACCGATAATTAACACCAATGCAAATAATTGTTAGGCAGTGTTGACTTTTTTATAACCGGTATTAAATTCCTGCTTATTTAAATATGGTTTTCAATAGTTAAAACACCCACCCCAGTTGACTCAGCATTCTCTTAAGAGCCTACTGACACAGCTATCAAGAACTTTACCACCTAGTAATTACCTTTCAATCAGTAACTAGGTATTGAAGTAGCCATTTATTTTCCATTAATACTTGGTATAAAAAAAGTGTCGTGGTTCATAACCACAACACGCATTATTAGGCTAATATTTGTAACTGTAACCCAATAAAAATTGTTAAAATCAACAAGTCGGCTGACCCACCCAAACTGTAATTACGATCAACAAAGATTTGATTCAATTCGCGCAAAAACGCCATTCCAGCTTCGCTGCGACTACCACCTAAGTCAAAATACCGTTGTGCTTGACCATGCACCCAGTCAATGACGTGAGGATCTTGCGCCCGTTTAACCAGATTAGTATCGACCGTCGCTTGCACAATTGCCATCAAAGTATCCAATAAACGTTGATTGATCGTACCATGACTGCGTTGTAAGGCTGGTAGTGCTACTTGCATCACAGTTGGATAGCCTGCCTCAGCCTCACCACGAATCCCCTTGATTCCATAATTTAAATATTGTCGTTCACCCGCAGTCAAGGTCGCCGGCTCCTTCGCATTCAAAGTACTAAAATCATTTGCCGTTAGGCCCATCAGCATCGCCCGCACAATCGTCGCTAAATCGCCGTTCAGGTGCTGTGACTGATAGGCCGATGCAGTCACTAGCACTCCCAGTGAAAATACCGCCCCTTTGTGCGTATTTACGCCGTTGGTCGCCGCAAACATGGTCCGTTCTGCCTGAACACCAATGTGACGAATCTGTTGAAATAGTCCTGTTAAGTCAGCAGCCGTGTACGTTGCTCCCGCTGCCGCACAAGCGTCAAAGTACGGTTCCAAACTCAACGCACTATCAATAAACATAAAAGCATTCATGTCTGGATGGGGCCCCGCCGATAACGGATCAACCAACCCCGGTTTCGGATTGACCGTCACCTCATATAAAAGTGCTCGTAGCGCATGATTAACAATTCTTTTATTATCCACTATTTTCCCACCATTTCATCATTCGACTAATAACTAAAACGCGACAACTTGATTACAGCCTACATGAACTAATACCAACCACTACCCGTCGTAATCTCAAGTTGCCACAATGATGATTACTAATACTTCCATCATAACTGATACTAGTCAATTTTTGTCATTTTTCTTTTTTATTCATCATTAGTCGCTGTTCAAGGACCCTTTGAACGTGTAAGCTAGAGCTAGTTAAGCCAATTTCAAGGAGGACATTGCTATGACAACTAGTCAGCATTTCCAGTCAACCCCGACCGTTCAATTTGATTTATTAACATACGTAATTGGCAGTTACCACTATAACTGGCACCCACAAATTGAACTCTTGTGGCTACTGCAAGGTACCGTCGAAGTTAACGTTGACGGTACCCGCTATCAATTACACACTAACGATCTCATCCTAATCAACGCCAATCGTGGCCACGCCACCTTTGCCCTGACCCCGGAATGTCTTGCACTCCGCCTACATATCATGCCAGATTTTTACACTAGTCAGGGTATCGACCTCAGCGCAGGTGCCTTTCTACTCAACAGTGTCACGACCCCGCAACACCACGATTACCAGACAATCCATCAAATCCTGGCCCAATTATATTTAGGGCTACACCAACATGACTGGTCAACTTTTGACTTAAACGCCTTATACTTTCAGCTGACTAACCTGCTTCATCATGATTTCTTTGACACTCAGGTTACGATGACTTACCCCCAGCCCAAAACTAAAAGTTCCCTGACCCGGGTCATTAATTATATTAACCAGGATTACGATCAGCCGATCACCTTAAACGAAGCCGCGAAGATTGGCCACTATTCACCGGCCTACCTCTCACGCATCTTCAAAGCGGAACTCGGCCTCAATTTTTACGAGTACCTGACTCGTTGTCGACTGCAACACGCCATCTATGACCTAGAAGATCCAACTATTAAGGTCGCTGATTTGGCACTGGCTAACGGATTTCAGGAGGTCAAATCTTTCAATCTAATGTTTAAAAAACATTTTGGTCAGACCCCCTCAAGTTATCGCCAACACTTATCACACGGCCAGCGTCTTGAATATGACCAGTTTAAGCAGCCACTCACACCCGTGCAACGAACCGTTGTCCATCAGCAGCTCACTCATTGGGCTCAACTCACAAGTACCGACCAGCTTAGCGCTTGTGAAAGTTGCATGTACAAACTGCATTTTCAAGAATATCAAGCGCTCAAACAAAAAATCGCACAATTAAAAATATTGCTCAATCAATAATGAATGGCATAACAATTTTTGTGATAACGAACAACTGAACTTACCGTTATTTTTATTAATTATCGGTTAATACCAAGATATGACAACATCACTTGTCAACGTATCTTGGTATTTTTTTGTCATTTCAAAGCGACAATTACTGACCTTATCACTATTTTCACAATTCATACCACCCTTTAATCTGTCTAGTAGCGGTTAGTTTTCTACACCCGGCTCACCTACAATAAACCTGTAAATTGATAGGAGGAAACCAGTTATGGATACAATGACTTACGACTATACCGAACCCGTTTTATCAACTAAGGGCCAGCGCATGCGCGACATTCTGGCTAACTACATCGCCCTTATTAGCCACCGCTTGCCAGATGATGTGACCGCTAAACTTGAAGAACTCAGCAAGATTGAAGTTGACCCCTTACAAAAACTAGTCTATGACACGATGATGGAAAATCAGCTGCTCGCTAATAAATTGCAACGCCCAAGTTGTCAAGATACGGGGGCACTACAATTCTTCATCAAGTGCGGTGCCCAGTTTCCATTATTAGGTGAATTGAATCAAATCTTAAAAGATGCCGTGTATCGCGGTACTAAAAAAGCACCCCTGCGGCATAACGCCGTCCAGACCTTTGATGAATACAACACCGGTATGAATATTGGGGATGGGATTCCATCCATCTTCCTACAAGTTGATGGTAACGGTACCGATATTTCAATGTACGTCTATATGGCTGGGGGCGGCTGTACCCTCCCCGGTGCGGCCAAGGTATTGATGCCCGGCGAAGGATACGAAGGCGTTGTCCGTTTCGTCATGGATCGAATGACGAGTTACGGGATCAACGCTTGCCCACCATTACTCGTGGGTGTTGGGGTCGCAACATCCGTTGAAACCGCCGCCCTCAACTCCAAGTTAGCCTTAATGCGGCGTGTCGATAGCGAAAATCCCAATGCTAATGCTGCCAAACTTGAACACTTATTGGAAGATGGTATTAACCATATTGGCCTGGGACCCCAAGGCTTCGGTGGTCAAAAGTCCGTCATGGGCGTTAACGTCGAGAACACCGCTCGGCACCCCTCAACGATCGGGGTCGCCGTTAGCACCGGCTGCTGGTCACACCGCCGTGGACTCATTAACTTTGACGAAGATCTAAACTATGACTTACCACTGAACAAAGGAGTCGAATTATCATGAAAACTTACCATTTAACTACCCCGATTTCGGACGATGACATCAAGGATATCCGCATCGGTGACATCGTTTATTTGAACGGCTCACTAACAACTTGCCGTGACGTGGCCCATCGTCGACTCGTCGAGGAACACCGGCCGTTACCGGTTAACGTAACTGACCGCGCTATTCTTCACGCCGGGCCAATTATTAAAGATTTGGGCAATGACCAGTACGAAATGGTCGCAGTCGGACCAACCACCAGTATGCGGATGGAAAAGTTCGAAGAAGAATTTGTTAAACAAACCCATGTCAAACTCATCGTCGGTAAGGGTGGCATGGGCCCCGGTACCGAACGCGCCTGCAAAAAGTATCATGCCCTACACCTCGTCTATCCAGCCGGTAACGCCGTTTACGCAGCCCTACACGTTGAAAAGATTGTTGATGCTCAGTGGAAGGACCTCGGCATGCCGGAAACGCTCTGGGCTTGTGAAGTTAAAGACTTTGGCCCCTTCATCGTCTCGATCGATACGACTGGTGACAACCTGTTTGAAAAAAATAAAATTATTTTTAACGAACGCAAGGAAGCCGAAATTAAGAAAATCAACGAACAAGTCAAATTCATCAAATAACGAAACCGTTAACGACCTAAGTGGATGCCAACTGCTTAGGCCGTTCGTCTAAAAGGAGCACGACTTCATGATTAATCTAAACACTAACACAACCTTTAAAGCACAAGCACTAGACGCGCTCGCCACCGTGATCGATCCCGAACTTGGCGTCGACATTGTCAACCTAGGCCTTATTTACAACGTCACGCGCGACCCTGAGCTGAACCTCTGCTCCGTCACGATGACGTTGACAATTATGGGCTGTCCACTAACCGGTTACTTGAACACGCATATCGAGCAAGCCTTGTTAGCCCTAGATGGTGTTGACCAGGTCCTCATCAACTTAGTCTGGGAACCAGCGTGGTCAATCGACAAAATGTCACGAGCAGCCAAGATGACGCTCGGTCTACACTGATCCTTATGTCAACAGCCCAGTGGTCAAGCGAATTGTGATGGCCACTACTAATTCAACAAAACTTTCGGCCACCACGAGTCTGTTCCACCTAGTAACGTTGCCACAAGTTGATTAGAAAGGTGGTCATTTCTGATGACCCAATTACAACCCGTAAAATACAAGCACTTAATCTGGCCCCTAGTTATCGGCGGGCTGCTTTGGCTGAGTGCCCCGCTCCGTCCCGCAGGCCTCAACTTATTAGCTTGGCGGATGCTCGCACTATTTGTCGGGACTATTATCGGTTGCATCACCCAACCGCTGCCGATTGCCGGGGTAGCCCTAATTGGGCTCACGCTCGGTATCCTGCTCAACGTTACACCGATGAGCGATGCCATGGCCGGTTTCGGCAATAATACCGTCTGGATGATTGCTATGGCGTACTTTTTATCGCGCGGCTTTGTTAAGACTGGTCTTGGTCGCCGGATTGCATTGATTTTTGTTAAACGCTTTGGTCGTAAAACGCTGGGATTAGCCTATGCATTAATCGGCGTAGATCTAGTGACTAGTCCCGCGACACCTAGCAATACCGCTCGCGCTGGCGGGATTGTCTTTCCCATCATCGAATCGCTAGCCAAGACATACGGCTCCAATCCGGAAAACGGCACTCAGCGTAAAATTGGCGCCTTTCTCATATGTCATCCTTCCATGGCAACATTGCCACCAGTGGTTTATTTATGACCGCCATGGCCCCGAACCTCGTCGCGGTCGCCCTGGCTCAAGCGATGGGCATCCAAATCACATGGATGGGATGGTTGCTTGCCGCACTCGTACCTGGTTTAATTTGCTTGATTGGCGTCCCTGCCATTATTTATCGCCTCTACCCACCAGAAATCAAGGATACACCAAATGCGCGTACCTGGGCTGAAGATGAGTTACATCAGTTAGGCCAAATGTCCACGGCCGAAAAGCGTATGGCTGCGATTTTCAGCTTCGCGCTCATACTATGGATATTGGCGAGCTTCATCGACTTAGACGCGACGCTGGTTGCTTTCATGGCCGTGGGACTCCTATTACTGACCGGGGTACTATCCGTCGATGACTTATTACATGAGACCGGTGCTTGGAACACACTCATTTGGTTTTCAATTCTGATTTTTATGGCTGGTAAGCTGAACAGCTTAGGGTTTATTCCATGGCTTTCACAAATGATTGGTCACGCACTACATGGTATCAGTTGGCTGTGGGTACTAGCAGCCTTAATGATCGTGTACTTTTACAGCCACTACCTGTTTGCCGGTGCCACCGCCCACGTTTCTGCCATGTATGGTGCTTTCCTTGGCGTGGCCGTCTCGGCGGGAGCCCCGCCACTTCTAGCAGCATTGTTATTAGGGTTCGATGGGGCCATTTTCAGTTCAACGACCCACTACGCCAATGGTCCAGCCTCCATCATGTTCGGACCCGGTTACGTGACACAGTCGGAATGGTGGCGCTTGAACTTAATTCTCGGTGGCTTTTATTTGCTCATATGGGGTGTTGGTGGCACACTTTGGATGAAAGTTTTAGGTTATTGGTAAGTCTATCTAGAACTTATTTCCGTTAAGATAAAAAATTTATCTAGCCACAACAAAATGTCAATAGGATTGCTAATAAGTAGAAGCTTAGCGATCCTATTGACATTTTGTATTATCGATACTGAAATCTGAATAAAAATTATTTAGTCCAATTCACCTATTTGTTAACGTTATCGTTACCAGCGCCATACTTCATCTCATCGTCAGTTTCCACCATATCCGATACCAATTATGATGCTACCACAACGTAGCCAACCAATCGTTCAAATCCTTTATCGCCACAGGGAACAACTGTGGCTGACCAATCGCCGTTAAGTAAACCCACGTCAGCGCAGCACCATGTACTTTTTTATCATGTTGCATCACCGCCACGACAGCTTGTTGTGATACAGCCGGTAATTCAGTTGGTAACTCAGTCGGCAACCCGACAGCCATTAAGCGAGACTTAATCGTGGTCACCAGACTAGCAGGTGCTAAGTCATGGGCTGCGAACAGTCGGCACACTTGCACCAGACCAATCGCAACTGCCTCACCATGCATCAGTTGACCGTTAGCCAGCAATTCAACCGCATGACCGATCGTATGACCCAAATTCAATCGTTGGCGCTGTCCCTGCTCCTGTTCATCCGCCATAACGATCTGGGCTTTAAAGGCCACACTCGCCGCAATCAACGCCGGTGCAGCTGGTAAAATTGCCGCGACTCCTGAAATTGGCTGTAACGCTTGCCAAAAATCACCGCCGACTAACGCGGCACACTTAACGACTTCACCGTAGCCTTCTGCCAATATTCGTGGTGGGAGTGTCGTCAACGTAGTCGGATCAATAATGACTAAATCCGGCTGGTAAAAGCTGCCCACTAAGTTTTTGCCAGTTGGTAAGTCAATCGCAGTCTTGCCACCCACCGAGCTATCAACTTGGGCCAATAGCGACGTAGGGACTTGAATCAAGCCAATACCACGCATATAAATTGACGCAACAAAACCAGCTAAATCACCAACCACTCCGCCACCGAGCGCTAGAATACCGTCACTACGGCTAAAATGCGCGGCACTTAGTTGCTCAATTAACAGCTGCACTTGTTGCCAGCTTTTACTCGACTCACCAGCTGGGATCGTTAGAACAAGTACCTTAAAACCAGCCGCAGTCAGTTCATCAGTCACTAACTGGGCATAGTGCACCCCCACGTTAGAATCTGTCACTACTGCAACTTGACTAGGTTGCCAGACCGCGGTCACCAACGACCCTAACTGCTGTAAACCATCCGCTACAATCTTGATTTGATACTGTTTAATCCGGGTCTTCACTTCAATTGTTGTCATAGGATCACCCTACGCCCAAGTCTGCATCAAGTCATGTAACTGGAAGGCCTGTTGTGCCATTTTTAAGTATGTCGCGGGTTTTAGCGCTTGCGGCCCATCGGATAACGCTTGCGTCGGTTGGTCATGGATTTCAACGATCATCCCACTGGCACCAGCCGCCACACCCGCCATGGCCATCGGGGTCACGAGCTCCCAAGTACCGACCGCGTGACTTGGATCAACGATAACTGGGTAATGGGTCAATGATTGCAAGACTGGCACCGCCCCTAAGTCAAAGGTATTGCGCGTGTATTTATTATCAAAGGTCCGAATACCCCGTTCTAAAATCATGATCTGATGATTACCACCAGCTGCAATGTATTCAGCGGCATTGAGAACGTCATCGATTGTGGCCGACATACCGCGTTTTAACGCCACTGGAATCTGCGTTTGACCAACCGCTTTAAGTAACGAGAAGTTTTGCATATTGCGGGCACCAATTTGGAAAATATCAGTGTATTTCGCTACCCTTGCAACGTGTTCATCATCCATAACTTCTGTGATCATATCGAGATCGTGTTTATCAGCCGCCGCCCGCAAGTATTGGAGCCCGGTTTCACCAAGGCCTTGGAAACTGTATGGCGAAGTCCGTGGTTTGAAGGCCCCGCCACGAACAATTGTCGCACCGCCCTGCTTGGCCACTGCCGCCATCTGGTCAACATGTGTTGCGCTCTCAACTGAACACGGACCGGCCATCATGACGAACTGATCACCACCAATCACACTATGCGGGGTTGTAATGATCGTATCTTCCGGATGAAACAACCGGCTACTTTGGACCGCCGCAGGAACGTCTGTAAGCACCGTTTCACTAGCCGCCTGAACATCCGCGGGAATTGCTTGGGGACGTAGCCCTTGAATTGCAATCCGGTTACCGTGTGTAAAGATTTCGTGGTCCGCACCAAAGCGACTCATTAACTTCGCTTGCATCGCAGTGGCCGTTGCTGGTTTTAAAACAATAATCATGATAAATTCCTCCTAAAATATAAATCAATTCTCATAAGTTAAGCACTATGCCTGGGCCGCAATCGGCGGTAATGCTTGAATACTGGCTAACATGTCTTGGCGAACTTGTTGAATTGGCATCGGCTTACCGGTCCAAAATTCAAAGGCTAAGGCCCCTTGCCAAATCAACATACCGAGGCCGTTATGTGTCGCACACCCTTGTTGCCGTGCTAATCGTAAGAAGGTCGTTTCTAATGGTTGATAAATTACATCATATACAGTCTGTTGTGACCGTAATTGGCGAATAATCGCTGATGGTAAGGGCGTTCCTGCCGTAGTCATCCCAATATTAGTCGCATTAATGATCAAATCACTGGTACATGCAATTTGTTGCATCCGCTGTTGATCTTCATACGCACATAGCTTAAGTGGCACTGTTGTAGTAGTCCTAAGCTGATCTAACCACTGCTGAACACCGGCATACCGCTCATTATGCCGTTTAAAGACCGTTACACTCGCCACATTGTAGTCTAACGCAGCCGCAATAATTGCCTTACCAGCGCCACCAGCCCCCAAAACCATGATGTGCTGATTAGTCAAGCGCATTCCCTGGTGTTGGAGATCTTGAAAAACACCGGCCCCGTCAGTACTGTCCCCGATTAACTTCCCCGCCTCATTCTTAATCGTATTAACGGCTTGAATCCGTTGGGCCCGCGCTGTCAGTCCATCTAACAGGGGTACCACGGTTTGCTTGAACGGCATAGAAAGGTTCACTCCCGCAATTCCCATGCTACGAATGCCAGCAAGCGTGCCAGCTAACTGATCCGGTGCCACGTCAAACGCTAAGTAGCGGGCATTCAATCCCCAGTAGTCAAAGCTCAAATTGTGCATCCGTGGTGAGCGACTGTGTTTGGCAGGATGCGCAATAAATCCAAATAGTGCCGTTTGTCCATCAATCATGATTTAACTAACTTCCTTTCTAAATGACCCGCAATTGTTGCCCGATGCCCACGTGCGTCTGTTGGTACGTCCGCACTAAGTCGGCCACCGTGAACTGGTTGGTAGCTAATACCTGGTCAGCTGCACCGCTGGCCCCAAAATGATCAAGACCTAATACCGTCCCATCTAAACCAACGTAGCGTTCCCAACCTAACGTTGCCCCCATCTCAACAGCCACCCGCCGACGAATATGCGGTGGCAACACTTGTGTTTGATAGGTCAACGGCTGCCGCGCAAAGTTTTCCATTGATGGCATCGAGACGAAACTAACATCTTCGCCCAATGCGGCTAACTTGGCTTGAGCCTGAATCGCTAAAGTAACTTCCGATCCACTGGCAATTAGGATTCCCGTTGGTTGGCGGCCCTGTTGTGGTGAAAGGACATAGCCTCCCCGCGCGACGCCGGTCATGGCCAAAGACTTGGATCCCGGCAATACTGCCAAATTCTGACGTGTCAAAACAAGGACCGTTGGATGATCCGTCGCGTTAATAGCTTGCCACCAAGCCGCGACCGTTTCATTCGGGTCAGCGGGTCGCATCACGGTCACATTCGGTATCAAGCGCAAACTCATTAACTGCTCAATCGGCTGATGGGTCGGCCCATCTTCACCGACCGCAATCGAATCGTGAGTGAAAACGTAAGTAACTGGTAGCTTCATCATTGCCGCTAACCGAATTGCCGCCCGCGTGTAATCAGAAAAGACAAGGAAGGTACCACCAAAAACACGTAAACCGCCGTGTAAAGCGAGACCATTCAAAATGGTACCCATCCCGAACTCGCGGACACCAAAGGCAATGTTGCGCTGATCGGGGGTCATTGGTGTTGATAAATGATCATGCTCGATAGTCGTCTTATTCGAGCTAGCTAGGTCCGCCGCACCACCAACTAGTCCTGGTAACTGGGTGGCTAAGCGTTGAATGACGGTATGGCTTGTGATCCGCGAAGCTTGGGCACCTTCATCAAAAGTCGGCAAGCTGGCTGCTAAGTCAACGGGTAACCCCATGGTGAGTTGCTGTTCAAACTGCTGCCGAACTGCCTGGGGCAATGTGGCTTGCTGTGTTTGCCACTGTTGATGTGCGCGCTGGCCACGTTGCAATATCAACTGTTGCGCTCGTTGGGCAACTGCCGGCATGACTGTGAATGGCGCAGCACGCCAGCCTAAGTGTTGCCGTAAACTAGTTAGTCCCGCTGGCCCCAACGGATTGCCATGAACCGCATTAGTACCAGCTTGAGGAGCACCAAATCCAATGGTAGTTTTAACGGCAATCAGGCTGGGGCGCTTGCTATGCTGGGCCCGTTCAATGGCCATATTGATAGCAGTCATATCATTCCCATCGGTAACTGTCTGCGTATCCCAACCGTAACTATCAAAGCGTTGACAGACATTCGTCCGGAATGAACGGCTCGTGGGACCATCGAGTGAAACCTGGTTATCGTCGTACAACACGATTAACTTCTGCAACTGCTGATTACCGGCAAAGCTAGCCGCTTCATGTGAAACACCTTCCATTAAATCGCCATCACCGACTAACGCGTAAGTGTAGTGATCAACTAATTGCGATGTCTTTGAGAACTGGGCTGCTAGTTGCCGTTCAGCCAGGGCCATGCCGACCGCCATCCCTAAGCCTTGTCCTAATGGACCGGTCGTGGCTTCCACACCGTCCACGATTCCCAATTCTGGATGGCCCGGCGTATGACTGCCAAACTGACGGAAGTGCTGTAGATCAGCCATCGTCACGTTAAAGCCACTCACATGTAACAAGCTGTATAATAGCGCCGAGCCGTGTCCGGCTGATAAGATAAACCGATCTCGATTGGCCCATTGCGGCTGCTGTGGATCGATCCGTAATTGTCGGCTCCATAACGCCCACATCATTGGGGCCGCGCCGAGCGGTAAACCCGGATGACCGGAACTAGCCCGTTCAATCATTTCCGCACTCAGTACTCGTAAGTTATTCACTGCTAATTCATCAATTTCATCAAATGCTCGCATTAATCTCGCTCCCTCTCATTTCATACCAACAAAAAAAGACTCACAGTTTCGCCAACTGTGAGCCCTTTAGATGCTTCACTGGATGCCCCAAAAAAGACACCGTAACTAGGAAGCCGAAAAGTCACACAGTGGTTGTTCACAACACTGATATGACTTTTCCATAAATTTTAATCATTCCAAAATTTACTGGTCACATCCGTTGCGAGGGCGTGCCTCGCAATGGATGCCAAGGCACTAAGTAAACCAGTAATAATAATACGAATTCAATTGTAAATTGGTATTAATCGTCATGATTAAAATCTCCTTAATTTCTAATGTGTATTTGATGATTTAAAATATACGGCTAATCAATAGAATTGTCAAATGGTTTTTTCAATCTTTTTCTATCAGTCATTGAAAATGATGTCTATGGCTATCAATTTAATTGACGTGCTGACTAATCAATAACGCTGATAGATCAATGTTTTTGAAGATAATGATCACGGGACCACCCTTGAAATTATCGTCAATAATTCTTTTGAAACTAATTTAGGCCAGCGTTAACTTATGTTTACACGCTAACTGTTAGGACCCGCTCACTAGTCAACGTCAAAACGGCCAGTTTAAACGCGCAAGTCAGTATCAAACGGGGCATTCCAACCAACAGACCGCTAGTTGCAACCATTCATTTTAATCAAATTACTTGCCGGAACGATTGCTCCAACAGTTTATCGTCATGTCGGTGCAACACCACCAGCTCTACTAATCTTATTCTTACCAGTATCAAAGATAACCAACCTTGGTCAACAAAAATAGTGTCGCTAGAATCAACGTTCAATTCCAACCACACTACCATAACCTTACTATTCACATCACAAAATTCGGACAAATCACACTTACCTAGTTGATTTCCAATTACGCCTTCAAGGCACTCGGTACCGGCACCCCAAATTCAGCACCAACTTGTTGCATTTCCGTTAACGTCTGCGGGTCAATGCTGACACCCTGAACGAGATTTTCGTCATAATGCCGGTATTCACGATCACCAGGAATCATAATCTTTGTCCCCGGCAAGTGTTTTAATTGGCGAATGCGGTCAAACATCGCCGTTACGTTGGCCTTTAACACCTCGGGATCACCAAATAAGGCGGGATTGATCGTCATGAAGAACTGACTAAAGTCGTGCTTACCAGTATTCGTATCGGCCGATAATGACCCTTGCGCTAAAATTCCCGTTAGTAATTCAATAATCAACGAGTTGCCAAATCCTTTGTAATTCGAATTGACCTCATCTGGACCACCCAATGTCAGCACACCACCACCAGGACGATCTTCAGAAAAAGCAATTTTAGCCAAATTATCCTCAACGGTCTGAGCATCATGTAAGACGTGGCGCTGATCATTCACTGCCCATTCTCCCGGAATCTGCGCACCTTTTTTGGCGAGCACTTGAATTTTCCCACTCGACACGACCGCTGTCGCCCCATCAAAAACAAACGGATGCGGATCAGCGGGGAACGTAAAGGCCAAAGCATTCGAACCCAAAAAAGCTTCAGTCGCATTCGTGGGCACCACTAATGGCCGCGTATTAGTCGTTGAAATACCAATCAATCCCGCCTTGCAAGCCATCCGGGAATAGTACCCGGCCGTACCAAAGTGATTCGAATTGCGAATGACCGCCAACGCAACCCCAAGTTGTTGCGTTTTTTCAATCAATTTATTCATGGTGAACGCCGACGCAATCTGCCCCATGCTCTGGTTAGCATCGATTAACAGGCTCGTAGGCGTCTCATTTAAGATCCGCGGCTGATTGGTCGGTTCCAACGTATGATCTTGAATCATCCGCGTATACCAAGCCAGCCTTTGGATCCCATGTGATGAGATTCCCCGCAGATCCGCATCGACCAACGTATCAGCCAATAGCGCCCCATCCGTTGGGCTAAATTGTTGGGCCTTAAACACTGCTTCTAAAAATTCTCGCTCCGCTGCTGCACTAATTCGCATCTTAATAATTGCCTCCGTTACTGTAATGCTTATATCATTATTATTTAAGCTTGAAACGTTTCAACAACGCTAATTATCCGATTAAAAATTAGAAAATTCAAGCTATCATTAAATTAATATTAATTATCAGTGTGATTTTCGCTCATACTACCACTGTTGAACTTCCATCGTAGAACCGACTTCTTTCACTTAACTAACCTTTCACTATCTGCCCGGCCAGGCGCGCCGCATGCTATATTAAACGCAATTAAGTTGGGAGGAGGGGCCGCGATGCGTCACATTAACCAGCTCACATTAGATTTATTCATGGGCCTAATACTATCACTGCACTATCCGCTGAACGCCAATGCCAGTCGCGTACGCCCAATGTTACCGACTGGTCTAACGTTCACCCATAGGACGACCACGCACGCACTTTTCTCACCCACCGAATTCTACCAAACTGTACGTCAGTATCCAGACCTCATCAAACTAGCCCACTTGGATACCATTGGCATGTTGCGAGCAACCTTGGTACAGCCGGGATTACAAACGACACTGACGCGTAATCTCACTAGCCACCAGTTAACAACTTCCACCAATATGATTCCCCAAGGAAGTGTCACCGCTGGCCGTTATCAACTAACTACGGCTTATGATGCCACGGGTCAAACCCAATCAGTCCTGTATGTTCAAGATCGTTATCGCCATCAATTACGCACTACCGTAATACTACGTGGTAAACCACACGTCGGTGGCATTGCCTACGATGCCACACACCACCGCATTTGGTTGTGCAGTCACCGACACGGCCATGGCGCCCTCGTAAGTATTAGTCTAACCGCCCTACGTCAGTTTGATCCTACCACTTCAGCGGCTGTTCACTACCAGCAACGCTGGTTATTACCTGACTTGACCAACGCTTCGTTACTAACCTATCATCATCACGCCCTCTATGTTGGCCAGTTCAAGTCTGGCCAACGCACACAACTCGTCCGTTATCCACTCACAGCAGCCGGTAAGCTGACTAGCCAGACAGCCGGTAACCAATCCACCTTACCCCAAGCTATGAGCGATTGGCATGGCAGCTTACCGCCTAACATTCAAGGACTAGCCTTTTACCACCACTATTTGTTATTATCACAGTCGCATGGCACTAAAGCATCACACTTGTTTTTATTTAAAGTCGATCAGCGCACGCAGCGTTACCGACGCCGCAATGCTGTCGCCGCTTATCGTCTCCCGCCACAACTTGAACAAATTAGCATTCACCAAAAGCGTGCTCAACTACTCTACGAACCCGGGGCAGCCCCTTATCGACACCAACAAGCTCATCCAATCGACCGTTTGATTTCAATTGAACTGCCCCGTTTGATCAACTGATCCGTTACCTGCGCCGATCTAATTTCACTGTTTTAAAATTACCAAATAACCTTTACTCTGGTATTCCTAATCAACCACCAGCAGTCCACTATACTTAACTGATTGAAAACACCTAGGTTATTAATTGTCTCCCCCCACACAATAAGCGTACAATGTAACAAGTAAGTACATTTAAGGGAGAAAGTTATGTATCAGCTATTAACAGATTCAACCGTTGATTTACCTTATCAACGACTCAAAGACAAGCACGTCGACTTCGTCTCAATGAACGTCACGATTGATGATCAGGAGTACGCTGACGATTTAGGCCATCATTTTGATTTAAAAAACTTTTATCATCAGATCGACAATGGCGTAATGCCTTCGACCGCTCAAATCAATATCGGCCAGTTTATCGAATTTTTCAAGCCGTACGTCCAAGCACATACGCCGATCTTATATCTCGGATTTTCATCCGGGTTGAGTGGCACATTTAACAACGCCCAACAGGCCAAACAGATGCTCATGCAAACCAATCCAGAAGCTGAGATTTACCTCGTCGATTCATTAGCCGCCTGTTGTGGTGAAGGTCTAATGCTCTTAGACGCGATTGACAAACGAGATGCTGGTATGCCGATCGAACAACTAGCTGATTGGTTGACGGCCAATCGCTTGTATTATCACCAATGGTTTACTGTCAACGATTTGAACTACCTTTATCACGGTGGCCGCGTTTCACGGACATCTGCCACGGTCGGTTCGCTGTTACAGATCAAACCAGTCATGGATGTTGACCCCAGCGGCCACTTGCGTCCCGTTCAAAAGGTCCGTTCACGACGCCGATCACTCATGACGCTCGTTAATAATACCCTAGCCGACCTGCGTAATCAGGACAATCCGCGCATCATTATCGCAACTAGTGATGCGCCCGAAGCCGCCAAAACTGTGCGTGATAAAATACTGGCCCAGCTACCGACGGCTGACGTGTTACTAGAACACATCGGTCCCACCATTACTAGCCACACTGGTCTGGGATGCGTGGCTGTCTTCTCATTTGGGAAAACTAAGCGGCAATAATAAAAACAGATTGAGTAAAGTGAACCCTTAAAATTGGACAACTTTATTAAGCTGCTTTCTGGACGGTAAGTTCCCGGTATTTTATCGGGGACTTGCCGTCCAGTTTTGTTTTGATGCGCCGATGATTGTAGAAGTCTATCCATTCGTTCATAGCTTCGATAAGCGCTGTTTTGGTCTCAAAATGTTCATCCATAACCTCGACTTTCATAATGTGAAAAAACGACTCCATGGCGGCGTTGTCGAGACAAGTGGCTTTACGCGACATACTCTGAAATACATGGTGCTCTTTAAGCGTGTTTTGCCAGTGGCGATGCTGATACTGAAACCCTTGGTCAGTATGGACAGTCGTCCGATAATCTAACACCGGTATTTGATTTAGGGCTTCTTTCAAAGGCTTTAAAGCGAATTCAACGGTCGGGTGGTCACTGATATTGAAAGCCAGAACCTCTCCATTGAAGAGGTCGAGGACTGGTTCTAAATAAACCCGTTCATTTTGGCTTTGGTTCCCATATCGAAATTCACTGACGTCGGTGACTAACTTCTGGTAAGGCCGATCTGTTTTGAATCGTCGCTTAAGTCGATTTGGGGCGATGACGCCAACAGTTCCCTTGTAAGAATTATACTTTCGTTTCTGCCGATTAAAGGCGCCACATAGCCAGTCTTGTTCCCGCATAATCCGTAAGACCCGCTTATGATTGATTTTAAAGCCATAAGCGTCATGTAAAGCACCGGTTATTCGTCGGTACCCGTATTTCCGAGTATATTTTGGATCTTGTTGACGAATCTCATCAATTGCCTGAATAATTTGTGAATCATCTAAGTTACGACCACGATGCTCCTTAGCATAATAATACGTGCTGCGAGGAATACGAACAGCCTTAAGAACTAGTTTGATGGAAACTTGAAAATTCTGCCTTAACTCGTCTACTAGTTCGATGAGTTCGTGTGTTTTGACTTCTTTCGTGCTAAGGCATCGAGTTTTTTTAAGAATTCATTTTCTATTTTTAACATTTGATTCTCTTGTTTTAGCTGCTTCAATTCTGCGGCTGGAGTCTGTGGTTTTTCAGGTTTGGGGTTGTTCTGCTTGTGTTTGGCCATGGTCTTAGGATTCCCTCGTTTGCACTCAAGTCCCGCTATTCCAGATTCCTGGAAGTGTTTTTCCCACTGCCAAATCGTACTTGGCGACGACAAGTCAAAGTGTAAGGCAGTCACTGGAAGCGAAGCTTGATTTCGTTTCCTCCAGTTTAATACATCGACTTTGAACTGACTAGAATATTCTTGGGACATTGACCGGTCTTTTAGACCTTCAATACCTCGCCGCTCAAATCGATGAACCCAACCCAGAATGATTGCATGATTGCTAATGCGATACTTCTTAGCTAGAGACGGTGAACCTTTACCAGATAAGTATTCAGTAACGACCTTTATTCGAAGTTCTAAATTAAATTTTGACATAGTAAAACCCCCAAGGTTAGATTTGGTGTCCAACCTTAGGGGTTCACTTTAGAGATGAGCAAATCTCAGTCTGTTTTTTTGCTAACAAAGCGTTACTTTGTCCAACTGTGTTATTATGCTAGCGCCTATTTGCTAATATCGCCGAACACCAATCGCAGGATCGAACCAAGACTTTCGCCAAACTTTAAGCCAGAGCGTTCCAACGTGGTATGTGGTTTTTTCTCACTCAAATGACAAAAAAAGCACCCGTCCGTAGACAGGTGCTTTCTCATATAGCCAGAAAATGTTGATAAAACAACGTTTTTGGATAATATTAACGTTTTGAGAATTGTGAAGCTTTCCGGGCTTTCTTCAAACCTGGCTTCTTACGTTCCTTCATACGAGCATCACGAGTTAAGAGACCCGCGCGCTTCAAAGGAGTACGGAAATCTGGGTCAACTTCGAGCAATGCCCGAGCGATCCCATGACGAGTTGCGCCGGCTTGACCATGGAAGCCACCACCATTAACGTTAACTAAAACATCATATTGTTCAGTTGTTTCAGTTACTTCGAATGGTTGTAACAATTCCTTGCGAATATCTGCAAATGGAATGTAATCTTCAACAGATTTGTCATTCATAACAATTTTACCAGTACCTGGTACTAAGCGTACGCGGGCTACTGAATCTTTACGACGGCCTGTGCCGCGATATTGTACTTGAGCCAATGTAGTTTCCTCCTTAGATTAAGTTAGTGATGTCCAAAACTTCAGGCTTTTGTGCTTGTTGCGTATGTTCTGCACCAGCATAAACATGCAACTTCAAGCCCATTTTGTGACCTAAAGAGTTGTGAGGAAGCATACCCTTAACTGAAGTTTCAATCAATTTAGTTGGTTCCTTTGCTAAGAAGTCACCGGCAGTCCGTTCCTTTAAACCACCAGCATAAGCAGTATGGTGATAATAAATCTTCCGTTCTGCTTTCTTCCCAGTTAAAGCAATCTTACTTGCATTGATAACGATCACGTTATCACCAGTATCCACGTTAGGGGTAAAGGTAGGTTTGTTCTTACCACGCAAGATTGATGCTACGACAGTTGAAAGACGACCCAAAGGTACATCGGTTGCATCAACTACATACCATTTACGATCAATTTCACCTGGTTTAGCCATATATGTTGTACGCACGTTGTGTTCCTCCATTTTCTGTGTTTGTTTGACACTCAATAAGATTTCCGGGGCTTATCGTGGGGCAAACAATACCAACGACTAGTCTACCCAACTTTGCCTCAGAAGTCAATACTTTATCAAATCAGCTTGTAATTCATTTTGTTCATAATACACTTTTTTCATATAAAGTCCAGCAGCCGGGGCCGTTCCACGGGCTTGTTCGCGGTCCTTGGTAGCGAGCAATGCCGGAATACAGTCCACCGAACGCCGCCCTTGTCCAATTTCCATCAAGACCGCTACCATGATGCGAACTTGATTATATAAAAAACCGCTGCCGCAAAATTCAAACTGAATTTCATGTTCATCAGGTAACGCCCACGCCTTAGCAGAATAGATCTCACGAACGTGGTCGTGGGCCTGCGAACCGGATGCCACAAAGGTCGAAAAATCGTGCCGTCCTTCCAGATCACCGATTGCCTGCTGAATGCGGTCAATATCCGCATTAAACTTAAAATGGCCAGTATAGTGCCGTTTAAACGGGTCAACAAACTCACCCTGATAAGCTCGATACCAGTACCGTTTGCCGACGGTATCATAACGCGCATGAAAATCATTCGGCACGATCGTGACCGCCTTGATGATCGTGTCCATGGGCAACATGCTATTTAAGCCGCGCCGGACCCCTTCTGGATTGATCTCATAAGGCAAATCAAAATGTAACGTCTGACCAAAGGCGTGTACGCCAGCATCCGTCCGTCCGGCCCCATAGATGACAATGGGTTCGGTCGGGTCCTTTGCCATCTTGTTCACCGCCTTGGTGACGACCTGTTCTACCGTTCGCTGATGTGGTTGACGTTGAAAGCCCGCAAAGTTGGTCCCATCATACGCTAAAACTACTTTATACCGTGTGGTCACACTATCCCTCCAGTTAAAAACGTGGGTCACCAGCAGTGATGCCCACGTTAATTCGTCCTAATTATCCGCGCAAGAAGATCAGCGCAATCGTCAATACTGCAAAACAGCCGGTTGCCCAAGTATCACGCGCGTGCCACTTGAGAATTCGAAATTTACTGCGGCCTTCACCACCCTGATAGCCACGAGCTTCCATGGCGGTCGCTAAGTCTTCAGCTCGATTAAACGAACTGACAAATAGTGGTATCAGTAACGGCACCACGGCGCGCATCTGTTGAAAGATATTGCCCTCGCCAAAGTCGACACCGCGGGCCCGTTGTGCATTCATAATTTTTTCCGTCTCGTCCATCAGCGTTGGCACAAATCGTAATGCAATCGACAGCATTAAGGCCACCTCATAGACCGGAAAATGCACCGCTCGCAATGGCATCAACAAATATTCAATGGCGTCTGATAACTCCAATGGTGGCGTTGTTAAGGTCAACAAGGTTGACATGAAAATAATCAGCACGAACCGGCAGAAGATGTAGACCCCATTAATCAGTCCCAGTTGACTGATGGTAATAATCCCCCACTGAAAGTACACGTGGCCACCACTAGCGCTGAACAGTACTTGCAAGATGACGGTGAATAAGATTAGCCAAATTAACGGTTTAACCCCGTTAATAAAAAACGACCATTTGACACCGGACAAGTAAATTGCCGCTAACGTGAATGCAAATAACAACACATAGGTCGGCCAATTATTGGCAATAAAAATAATTCCAATAAAGTAAAAACTCAATAATAATTTGGCGCGGGGATCCATGTGGTGGACCACTGATTCGCCGGGAATATAGCGTCCAAAAATCAGCTTATTCATCATGGGTAGCCACCTCCCCAAGGGTATTCGGTGGTAATTGCTGAACAATCGCTTGGGCCAATTCATCTTCTGTTAACGGCCATTCCGCAAACTGCCAGCCCTGTTTTTGCAACGTATGCGCAAACGCAGTGGTTTTCGGTAATCCGAGTTGATGCGCCGTTAACCATGCTGGATCTTTAAAAATCTCCCGGGGCGACCCTGTTTTGACGATCCGCCCCTGATCCATCACGATAACATTATCCGCGTAATTGGCCACATCATCCATCTGATGGGTGACCAGCACGACCGTTAAGTCGCGTTCACGACGTAATCGGGCGAACATCTCCATCATGTCTAAGCGGCCTTGCGGATCCAGTCCGGCGGTGGGTTCATCTAAGACGAGCACCTGGGGCTGCATTGCAAGGACGCCCGCAATTGCGACACGTCGCATCTGACCACCTGAGAGGTCAAATGGGGAACGGGTCAATAGCGATTCATCTAGTCCAACTAAGGACAGCATTTCAGCCGCCGTTTTCAGAGCATCCGCTTCGCTAACCCCAAAGTTCTGGGGACCAAACGCAATATCTTTCGCCACGGTTTCTTCGAACAACTGACTTTCTGGAAATTGAAAGACAATCCCAACGTGTTGTCGTAATCGTTTTAGGTCCTTATTACTCGTCGTCGGGGTAATCACCCGTTCACCAATCGTTACCGTCCCACTGGTTGGCTTTAATAAGGCATTTAAATGCTGTAGAAGCGTTGATTTACCACTCCCAGTATGACCGATCAAGGCCGTATACGAACCGGTGGGAATCGTGACGTTAATATCAGTTAACGCCTTTGTTGCGAACGGCGTACCCGGTTGGTAAGTAAAATCTACTTGTTTGAACGTAATTGCCATAACCAGTCCGCCATTCCTTTCTCCGTTAAATACTGCGTTGGCACTTGAACACCTAGCCGCTTGAGTGCTGCTTTCAAGCGTTCTGCATACGGCATGTCTAATCCCATCTTAATTAAAGACTCACCATGCTGGAAAATTTCTGCCGGAGTGCCTTCTTCCTTAACTTCACCGTCATTAATGACTAGTACCCGGTTAGCACTGGCAGCCTCATCAATATCATGGGTAATCGACAGTACGGTCAGCGCTGAGTTAGCCTTCATCTCCCGAATCGTCGTCAATACTTCTTGGCGACCACGCGGGTCCAGCATCGACGTGGCTTCGTCCAGAATCAAAATCTGTGGCCGCGCGGCAATCATGCCAGCCAAAGCCACACGTTGTTTTTGTCCCCCCGACAAGCGGGCCGGTTCCCGGGTCGCAAAGTCTTGCATATTGACTTGCGCTAAGGCTGCTCGCACACGCGTTAGCATCTCAGGCCGCGGGATGCCTTGGTTTTCAAGACTAAAGGCAACATCATCTTCCACCGTGGCGCCCACAAATTGGTTATCGGGATTTTGAAAGACCATGCCAATCTTTTTACGGATATCCCAGACCGTCGTTTCAGACAGTACCTGCCCGTCAACCGTAATCTTTCCGGCGGCTGGCGCTAATAAGCCATTTAAATTCTTAGCCAAAGTCGACTTACCAGAACCGTTATGGCCGACAATGGCGACCCATTCACCCGGCATGACTGTAAAAGAAATGTCATGTAACGTTAACTGGTCTGCCGCCTGCTGCGGGTAACGATAATCTAAATGTTCAACGTTAATAATCGGACTCACCATTGTCCCTCATTTCCTTAAAATTCATGGTTATTATCATACCATATCTGGTACCACTTGTATTAAGCTAACTTTCACTCATAGCTTACTTTAAATCACTGATGGGCCCGTATTTATAACCCTCATCACCAAACAACGTAAACTGCTTCTTCAAATTATCGGAAACGTAGACCTTTTTGTCCTTTGTGATAAAGATCGCACCGATTCCTTGACTGGCCTTACTATTAATATACTTCATACCGGCTTTCAACCCCTTATCAAAGGTCGCGGTCGATAACGCGTCACCATCCACTGACTTCTTCGAGATAATCGAGACACCCATCAAATTGTTCTGATACGGCGCACCCGTTTGGGGATCCATTAGATGGCTATAAACTTTACCATTCTTTTTCAAATACCGTTCATAAATCCCAGAAGTCACGATTGACTTATTCTTGGCTGGTAGTGAACCAATCGCAGTCCCCCGAGAAGCTTTCGGATCTTGGATGCCGACTGTCCAATTGCCAGACTTGGTGCCCTTAGGACTGTCACCCAAAACGTAAATATTGCCGCCAAGATCAATAATGGCCGTTGAAACCCCATGATCCAATAAATAAGTCTTCACTTGATCGGTCATGTATCCTTTGGCAATCCCACCAAGATCCAATTGCATGCCCTTTTCTTCAAGATAGACGGTTCGCTTTTTATCATTTAACTTAACTTTCTTATAATCAACCAATTTAACATTTTGATCAATTTCTTGCTGAGTTGGCACTTTGGCATCCGAAAAACCAATGTGCCACAGTGATGTAATCGGTCCAATTGCTAAATCAAAAGATTCGTCTGAATTCTTACTATAGTAGTAGGCCGCTTTGATCATCGGATAGATATCTTTACTAACCTTGACCGGATTTTTCCCAGCTGCCGCATTGATTTTATCGATTTCAGAGCCTTTTTGGTTGACCGTGATCTTTTTAGCTTCCGATTTTAATAACTTGAACGCCCCGGCTAGCACCTTATCTTTGCCCTTATTATAAATCCGCAGCGTTACCACGGTTCCCATCATGAACTGCGTATCCTCAATTGGTGTCTTTACAACCTTAGTTGGCTTAGGGCGACTACTAGCCGCATCTTTGTTGCTCGTACTAGTGCTACACGCCGTCAATGGCACAATCATTGCCATAATTAGCCCAATTTGAATCCATTTTTTTAGCTTCATTCCTAATACTTCCCCTATTTATAATTTCAATCGTCATTATACCAAAGTTTGGCATCATTCGGTGATCCCGATTGGCCAACCACCACTTTACACTACCGAAAGAAGCTTAATTTTCATACCTACTGATTCAGCTTCAATAAAAAACAAAAGGCCCTCAGCATGCGCCTCAGGCCTCAGAAAAATTTAATAATTAAATTGCTTATTCAGAGAAAATCATGTTGTCAACGGTAATCGTATTCGTGTCGCCCTTTTGTGCAGCATTTTGCAATTGTTCCGCATACATGATGAAGGTGTTAGAAGATTCAGTGGCACCAGTCACAACGTCAACCTTAGTTGGGTCACTGCTCTTAACCAATGACTTGTTCAAAGCTGGTTGATAAGTCTTAGGGTTGGTCTTAGCAACTTTCTTCATTTGCTTGTTGTAAGCGGCATCGTCAACCTTGGACTTGCCATTCTTGTTAACTTGGTTGTATTCAGACTTCGTAATCTTGTTATCCTTAACCGTAATTGCGAAGGTGACTTTGTACCCATGTGAGTAATTCTTTTCGTTCAACTTGTAAGTACCGTCTTTCATCTTGGCACCGTTGTCAATCTTGATCGTAGACTTGTTACCCGCTTGAGCAGCTTGAACTAATTGCTGGGTATAGTTTTGGAATGTCTTTGATGATTCAGTGGCACCAGTCACAACGTCAATTGAACCAACGTTACCAGTCGCGGCAGAACCCGTCAAAGTCTTGTTCAACTTAGGCATGTAAGTCTTAGGATTCGTTCCGGCAATCTTCTTCATTTGTTTGTTATATGAAGTATCATCGGTCTTAGACTTACCGTTCTTGTTCACTTGATCATAATTAGACTTAGTGATTTTACCGTTGTTATTAACGGTAATGCTCATCTTAGTCCGGTAACCATGTGAATAATTTTCTTCTTCGAGGTTATAAGTACCCGCTTTCATTTTGCTACCAGCAGTTAATTTAGCAACCTTAGTTGTCTTAGCTGATGAGCTTGAAGATGAACTCTTCTTTGAAGAGCTTGAACTAGAACTTGAAGAACTACTGCCACAACCTGCCAAAGCTAAAGCTGAAATAGCCACAACTGAAGCACCTGTAATAACTGATTTGAATTTCATGATATCCCACTCCTAACCTTTTTGTATGAAAATTCACATTAATCTTAACGTTTAACGTCACAATAGTCAATCCTAATTCATTAAAAAAATAATATTTCACCCTAATAATGGCACTATTGGCAACGCTTCACGTTCAAACCATGCTCCCACTATTTTCGTGGCCCATATAATGTGATAGTTTATGCATTCTTCACAATAATTCATAGACAACCGCTTACATTATCGTTATAATTGTTAGTGGAATTATCTTTTTACACTATTTATTCAAGGGAGTTGTTACGCAATGGCAAAGAAAAATATTGTCGTTGTCGGTGCGGGGTTTGCTGGCGTCTACGCAACCAAAAAACTGTCTAAGCATTTTAAGAAAAATGCGGACGTTGAGATTACGTTGATCGACCGGCATTCATACTTCACGTATATGACTGAATTACATGAAGTTGCCACGGAACGGGTTGAACCTGAGCATATTCAATATGATTTGCAACGGTTGTTCGCACGACGGAAAAACGTTCGCCTCGTTACGGATACCGTAACAGGCATCGACAAAAAGTCACAAACAGTTACAACTGAACACGGGAGTTATCAATATGATCAACTCCTCATTAGCTTGGGTGGTGAATCTAACGATTTCGGCACACCAGGTGTTAAGGAACACGGTTTTGAATTGTGGTCCTTCGAACAAGCCATGGCCTTACGAGCTCATTTATCTGCAATTATTCGGCGCGGGGCGGCTGAGCTCGACCCTGCCAAACGCAAGGCGATGTTAACTTTCACCGTCTGCGGTTCTGGTTTTACCGGCTCTGAATTGATTGGTGAATTAATTGAATATCGTGACGTCTTGGCGCGGGATAACAAACTCGATCCTAGCGAAATCACGTTACAATTAGTAGAAGCCGCACCAACCATCATTAACATGCTCAACCGGACGCAAGCTGGTAAAGCTGCTAAATACATGGAAAAACATGGTGTTAATATCATGACTAACTCCATGATTACTGAAGTCTTTGAAGACCATGTTAACTTAAAGGGTAAGGATCCAATTCCAACCTACACGTTAATTTGGACAGCCGGAGTACGGGCTAACAGTATCGTTAAAAAGTTCGGTATCGAAACGAACCCTCGCGGTGGGCGTTTGTTAGCTAACGAATTCATGCAAGCTAAGGACAGCGACAACATCTTCTTAGCCGGTGATTCAACTAGTTACCAAGAACCCGACCAACCACGGCCAGTTCCACAAATCGTTCAAGGCGCTGAAGAAACAGCTGCTAAAGCGGTTGAAGGCATCATTAAGAACGTTGATCAGACAGACGTCACGATCAAGCCATTCAAAGGTGCTTACCAAGCATCCGTTGATTCGATTGGTTCTAAGTATGCCGTAGCACAAGTCTTAGACAAGTGGAACGTTTCTGGTTTTATTGCAGTGCTCTTAAAACACGCTATCAACTGGCTATACTACGTTCAGATTTTCTCAGGCTACTATTTATTCCAGTACTTCATGCACGAATTCTTCCGGACCCGCAACAACCGGAACGTCTTCCGCGGCTGGGTCTCTCGGGCCGGTAACGTGCTCTGGAGTGTTCCACTGCGGTTCTTCTACGGTGCTATGTGGTTATGGGATTGTTGGACTAAAGTTCAGGGTTCCGAATCGTGGTTTACTGATAAGTTACGCTTACCATTCGATTGGATTACCGTAGCAGCTACTAGTGGCGCTTCCCAAGCAACCAAGGCAGCTGCTACTAGCGGGGCCTCTGAAGCCGCAACGTCAACTGCTAAGGCAGCTAAGGGCGTTTTCAGTCTTTCATACATGTACGGTAAAGAACCACTGATGGTCTTTGACAAAATGCCGCATTGGTTCGAATCAATCACGAAGTTCTTTGTTCCGAACATGCAAATGGCACTCTTCTTCCAGAAGTTTATGACTTGTGTCGAAATCATTATCGCCCTTTGTATCTTCTTCGGACTCTTTACTTGGTTTGCAAATGCCGTCACTATTGGTTTAGTTGTCGTCTTCTGCTTATCAGGAATGTTCTACTGGGTCAACATTTGGATGGTCTTCGTTGCTTTAGCCTTGATGAACGGCTCTGGCCGGACATTTGGATTAGATTACTGGGTCGTTCCGTGGATGCAGAAACACCTCGGACACTGGTGGTATGGCAACGTTCGTTCACATTACGATGCTGTTAAAACCCGCTAGATGCGTTATAATTAATTAAATAGTTTCCCGATGGTTCGAGGGTGGCTTTTTCCCTTGAACCATTTTTTATGCCACTGAATTGGAGGGTTAGCGATGCGTAAATTACGGACAATGATCCGGACATTCAAACGTTATGGGGATATGATCAAGCCGTTTGATATTATTATTATTGTTGCGCTAATTATTTTATCGTTCACCCCGCTAGCGATTTTTTCATACCAACAAAAGCAACAAGCAGAGCACGCGGCACTCGTGGCCAAGCGAAAAGCCACCACCAGTCGCACCACCTATAACGCCGTCGTCTCACACAATGGGAAAGTTTTAAAACGAGTGAATATCAGTACCTTAAAAACGACTAAGCATTTCACCTATCGCGATAATCACGGGCACTATAACACGATCACTTTTAAACCTAAGCGAGTGGCGATTACTAAGGCTAACTGTTCCGATCAAGTCTGCGTCCGGCGTGGCTGGATCCACAAACCCGGACAGACCATTGTTTGTTTGCCACACAAACTCTTAGTTGAAATCAAAGCTAGCAACGGTCAGGTCAAATCTGGCGGTAACGGTTTAGTTACGGAGTAGACTATGAATAATTCATTTGAACGATCTAATAAAACACATCGTAATATTTATATCGCCCTCCTCGTTGCTCAAGGTGTCATTATCGGAATTCTGGAACGGATGATCCCGTTTCCATTTGCCTTTGCACCGGGTGCCAAACTCGGACTAGCCAATCTGATTACCATCGTGGCAATTTACACCCTGTCCTTAAATGACGTCATTACCTTGACCTGGCTACGCCTGATTTTGACAGCGCTCCTCGGCGGAACCCTATCCACCTTTCTATACAGTTTTGGGGGCGCCTTTCTCAGCCTGTTTGCCATGCTGCTAGTCAAACAGTTGGGACCCAAACGCGTTAGCATTATTGGCATCTCGGCTACCGGGGGTGTCATGCACAACGTTGGGCAATTATTAGTCGCAAGTCTCATTGCACAGACTTGGACGGTCATGCTGTACCTTCCCGTGCTGTCAATCATTGGTCTAGCGGCGGGGAGTGCGCTGGGGATTGCAGCTAACTATCTATTTACCCACGTCACGATCTTACGCTACCTTAAATTCAATCGGGAACACCACCCAGGTCAAAAAAAGGAGTAACTTTTATGCAATCGGCAACGCAATTACATCCAATCTGGCATGATTACCCGGCGCTACAGCCGGAGTTACAACAAGTCATGCAATTGATGGCGACTAATATTAATATTCAAGACGCCGCCATCAATGATGCCATTTTGGAAATGATTCATGGTGGTGGTAAGCTCTTACGGCCAGCGTACTGCCTCCTCTTCTCACAATTTACCACGACTGACCGCAAACGAATGGTTGCTTTAGCAGCGTCACTAGAAACGCTACACACTGCGACCCTGATCCATGACGATATTATTGACGATGCCGCTTTACGGCGCCACCACGTCACGATTCAGGAACGTTTCGGTAAGGACACTGCCGTTTATGCTGGTGATTATTTATTCGTGGTTGTATTCAAGATTCTGGCCCATTATTCAAGTAGTTTTAAGAGCATTCAACTGAACTCTGAAAACATGGAAAAAATTCTGGTCGGCGAAGTGCAGCAAAAGGATCGTCACTATCGCATCAACATCACCATGGCCGAATACCTTGAACAGATTCAAGGTAAAACTGCCGAACTATTTGCCCTGAGCTGTTTTTTAGGTGCGTACGAATCTGGTCAAAGTCCCCGCTTTGCCCAACGTGCTCGTAAAGCCGGGATCGCCATTGGGATGGCCTTTCAAATTCTTGACGATATTTTAGACTATCAGGAAGCTAGTCAGGAGACGGGCAAGCCTATCTTAGAAGATGTCGCGGAAGGGGTCTACACATCGCCATTGATCTTCGCCTTACAGACAGAAGCTAAGCACGAGTTATTACCGCTGATGCGGCTCCAGGGTGCCATATCACCCGCTCAACGCCGGCAAGTCCAGCGTCTAGTCATTGATGCCGGTGGGGTCACACAAGCCCAACAGCTGGCTGCTAAGTACACCGCAGATGCCCTATCAGTTTTGAATAAGCTACCTGATCAACCTGCCAAGGCTGACTTGATTAGCTTGACCAACCGGTTACTAGATCGGCATAATTGATCTGAAACGAACCTAAAAACGAGCAGTGATGCCAAATTGCATCACCGCTCGTTTTTCATTTGGACTCGTTAATAAATATCAGCTCTTTATCAGGTGAAGTTGCCGCCATTGACAGTCACACCCAGCTCTCACTTGGTTTGAATACCCACCTCATCAGCAGCGCTTAGTTGTCATTCAATGGTCTGCTATTTAAGTCGCACTTGCGGCACATCGCCAAAAATCCGGGGCATGCTTGCTAACCGCATGCCCCGGATTTTTTGTGACGCATCGTTACTTGAACATACCATTACTGTGGTGCAATGGTCATCAAACCGCGATAGCTGAACAGGAACCTAACGGGCTATTGTTCGTTTCGGTCCCGTTTACGCCAACCAAATAATCCGAGTAAACCGCTTAACGCTAAGGTCACCATTCCCGCCATGGTCAAGGTGTTCGTCGAGTTGGTCTCATCCGTTTGTGGCAACGCCGCCGCAGCAACGGGCTGCGTATTAGACATTGGTTGCTTAACTGTCGTACCAGCCACCGTAGTCTTAGCCGCGTACTTCAGCGTTGCTGAAGTCGATTGATGACGTGCCGCGACGTTCACTGTCGTATCCTCATCCGAATTAGTGACAGTATCAGTGTCATTAGTGTCGGTGACGCGGTCAGTCGCAGTGCCAATAACTTTGATAGCTGTGTCCTTACTGTCATCATCAGTGCGACCGGCATTGTCAGTTTTTGTATCAGTTCCCGCATTATTACTAGTGTCCTCGGTATTCGCACCGCCATCGCCATCGTTACTGTCGGAACCACTAGTATTGGTGCCATCCGTATCGTTATCGTCAGTCGTATCTGCAACCACTGTCACAGTGGCCACTGCCGAAACAACATTACCAGCCCCATCCGTATACGCGTACGTGACGTGATATCGTCCGGGGGTCATCGTATCGACAACCCCGCTAGTGGTAATCCGAGCATCCGTCAAGCTGATTTGAGCACCGTTTTCATCAAGCACTCGCGTTAGATTAGTCGCGCTCGTCCACTGATTACCAACGACAATGGTGCTATCTTTAACATTGACCTGCGCCGCACTCACGACGGTCACCACCATTGATGCCGTATGGGTGCCTAATTGGTCCGTAAAACTGTACGTGACGGTATACTCACCTGGGTGATTAAGTGCGGCAATACTGCGCGCACGAGTCGCACTGACCGTATACGTCACGTCGCCAATGACATTGGCACCCGTTGCATCAACTGCCGCTTGGATATTCTCTGCAGGTGTCCAGTCATTGGTCGTCGTCATCGTTTTATTGCTATCTTTCAACGTTATGCCAGTGACATTAACCGTAATTGGCTTACTAATTGTTGCATTACCGGCCGCGTCCGTATATTGATACGACACGTGATAAGAACCAGGCGTCGTAGTGTCCACAGTCCCAATCGTGGTAATCCGTGCATCGGTCAAATCAACATTTTGCCCATTCTCATCAACAACGGCGACTAAGTTGTCACTCGCCGACCAATCACTGCCGAGAATGACCGCACCGTCACTTGCCGTTATTTTAGCAGCACTAGCGACTGTTAATGTTAGGACCGTCGTTTGACCATTTAACTCATAAGCCACGTCGTATTGTCCGAGGGCCGTATAACTTGTGACAGTCGCCCCCACCGCATTCGTTATCGCCACATTAACTGCATCAATGGCATCCGCACCAGTTGTCCCAATCGCAGACGCAATACTGTCATTTGGGTGCCATGCGCTGGTAGTCACAATCGTTTTGGCATTTTCCTTCAATATCACCCCGGTCACCACAACTGCGGCTTGGGCAGTGACGACATTGCCGCCCACATCAGTATAGTGATACGTCACGTGGTAAGTGCCAGGAGTAGCTGAGTCAACCGTTCCCGTTGTCGTAACGTGAGCACTAGTCAAACTCAGCGGGTGTCCTTGTGCATCCACCACACTAATCAGATTATCAGCCGCTTGCCAAGTTGCCCCGCGCTTGATCACACTATCAGTCGCTGTAACGCTAGCCTGACTAGCCTTCACTGTAACAACGACCGTCTTAGTAATGACACTACCCGTACTATCCGTAAACGTATACCGCACGTTGTAGGTGCCTGGTTTCTGAGGATCGACCGTATCGCTAGTTGTCGCACTGACCTTAGTCCCATTAGTATCGGTGGCACCAATCAAGTTGTCACTCGCCGTCCAAGTTGTCGCTGGTCCAGCAATCACCGTACTGTCGTTAGCATCAATAATCGACTGATTGGCCGTTACCGTAATTGTGGCAGTGGCCGTCTTTTCATTACCGCTAGCGTCGGTATACGTGTACGTCACGTGATACGTGCCTGCTTGGCGCAAGTCAACCTTATCGGCACCAGCAACCGTAATATTAGCATCCACGTAACTCACGCGCTGACCCGCATTGTCCAGAATTGCGGTCACGTTATCACTCGCCGTCCACTTCGCAGCGGGATTCGTCGTCGCAACGAACGTACTATCCTTAACCGCTAGCTCAGCCGCACTAGCGACAACCGTTACGGTCACCGTTTTGCTAATCAGGCTACCGGTACTATCGGTGAACGTATACGTCACTTGGTAAGTACCAGGTGTTTGAGCATCAACCGTATCACTAGTTGTCGCAGTTGCTTCATCACCAGTCGTATCAACGGCGCCAGCTAAGTTATCGCCAGCCGTCCAGATCACACTTGGTCCAGCAATGACGGTACTGACACTGGCATTGATGGTGGAATTATTGGCCGTGACGGTAATGGTGGCGACTTGTGTATCCTGATTACCGCTAGCATCGGTGTACGTATATGTCACCGGATAAGTTCCCGCCTGACTAAGATTGATCCCATCAGCACCGCTAACCGTAATGTCAGCATCGGCAAAGTCAATCGTTTGACCAGTATTGTCCAAAATTCCAGTCACATTATCACTGGGCGTCCACTTCGCAGCAGGATCAGTCGTCGCCACCAACGTACTATCTGCCGTCGTTAATGCAGCCTGTGAAGCCACAATTGTCACGGTCGCCGTATTGTCATAAGTGGTGCCATTATCCACGAATGAATACGTCACGGTATAGGTGCCTGGCGTAGTTGTCGGCATAGCGGCATACACTTGACCATCCGCATCCGCAATCGCGTAAGTCACATCATCGGTCCCCGTACCAAGCGCAACACTGACTTCTTCAGGATTAATCGCACTAATAAAATTGTCACTAGCATGCCAAGTCGTGGTTGGCCCGGCAATGAGCGTGGTAGCTTGCGTATCAATCCAGGTTTGCCAAACGTAGGTATAAGTCGCATCGACAGTAGTTGCAGATGTGTATAAATCATTTAATTCATTGGTCGTATAAGCCTTACCCGTTTTTTGGTTAGTTGCTGCATCACGTTGCTCCCATTTTCCGGTATAGACATCGTTTGCGGTAATATCCAGTAAGCCTGCGGAAATCTGCACACCAGCCCCGCTAGGCACAGTTAACTTTGAACTTTTATTCAAGGTTAACTGCTTCAAGGCGTTATCCTCGTACAGCATCAGATAAAGACCGTTATAAATATCAGATACGTCAGTTGTATCGGCAGCATTACTCATATCAAAGCTTGAAAGATCTAAACTAGTTAACGATGAACAGTTCTCAAACATTTGCTGCATCAATACAACTTGAGACGTATCAAAGTTCGTAACGTTCAAACTAGTCAATGATGAGCAAAATCCAAACATTGCCATCATAAGTTGAACATGACTCGTATCGAAACTTGACACATTCAACTGAGTCAAATCCGCATCTAATGCAAACATTTGCATCATATTAGTGACATGACTCGTATCAAAATTTGATAAGTCTAACCTCGAAACTTTTGAATAGGCAAACATTGTAGCCATATTAGTGACATTGCTCGTATTAAAGCTTGATACATCCAGCTCAAAACTCGTCTCGCTTTGAAAACCCATTCCAAAAAACATTCCAGTCATATCAACAACCTTGCTCGTGTTAAAATTTGATAGATTCAAAGACGTTAAATGCATTGTTTGTTCAAACATCCCGGCCATGTAAACGACATTCGAGGTATCTAAATTTTCGAGACCTTCTATACTCGTAACATTTACCAATCCAGCAAATAGACCAGACGCATCGCTTGCAGCTATTACCTTATCTTCAAGCACGACCTTAGTAATTGGAACGTCACCATCCGAATTTGTTACAAATTCTTTAAACCATGGGACTGTGATTGTATTTGTATTCAAACTTCCAATAGTATATGCTATACCGTTGATAGTATCTGATTGTGTCATGTAGGCCTCAGTAGAAGCTAAAGTCCCGCCCCCGATATGTAAGACTTCATCTTCATCGACCCACCATTCACTAGTCCCAAAAATACCGCTACTGACATTGGTACTCGCATGATAGCCGGCATAGTCCTTGGCAGCACTGGTGGTATCCGACGTACTGACGGTTGCATCCAAAGCCATTATCTTGGCACTAGTCGCCACGGAAGCCGTCGCCTTCGAGTCAGCAGAACTGGTCACGGCACTACTCCCAGCCGCACCGGCTTCTGAGCTGGCCGCACTAGTCGTTGATAACGTTGCTGTCGTCCCCGTCGAAGTCGCAGCACTGCTGGCCGCGCCAACACGAGTGGCTTCGTCTGAACTGGCGCTCGTCACCACGGCACTGGCGGTCACTGTGGCAGTCGCAGAACTGGCGGCCGCGCTCGTCGCAGCTGTTGCACCAGTTGATTCAGTCGTGGCGACCGTCGAACTTGAGGTTGTCGTACTGCTGGCTTGGCTTGCTTTAGCGGCGGCATCGCTAGCAGCCACCGTCGTTGTTGCGCTCGCATTGGTTTTCTCAGTGGCAGTCGCACTGCTACTGGCCGCACGACTACTCCCTAAGGTCACACTGGACGCGGTCACATGACTTTGATCAGTAGTACTCGTGCTACTCGCATCATTGGTACTTGTCCCTTCAACTGTATCGGCCTGGGCAACAATACCAACCTGCCAGGTTAACGTTGCTAAGCCAGCGAACAGCCAAATTTTACCTTTTTTATACATCTTGTAGTGTTCTTTAGTCGTAACTGATTTCTTCATAACCGCATACCCCTTTACCCTACATTTAATACCGCCCCAGTAGGTGTCATCCACTTTGCGCAATGATGAACATTAACTGATTAGGTAAGTTTTAGGGTACACATTATGTATAAACAGCGTATGTACCCGTTTACAATTAAGTTTATTTTAAAACAGATAAACCTAATTGTAAACACACTTAACAAAGTCGACCAGCTCCAAGTAACATCTCCCCGTAATTAATTGACAAAAACACCGTTATAACGGCGCTCCAAGTGACTTCCAGCAAGTTTCGGGCCGGCCAACCGATTAACCACAAAAATGATTATTTTTCACAAACAGTCACATCACTTTGATGTGCTGCTGTCATGTGGTTTTAAAAGCACCTAACGAAGCGTTACTCGCACGTAACCTTTGCTCATTCCACTGACAGGCAGATTGCAACAGTGCAAGCAGTAATCAAGTTTGCCATTAATCACCAACAACGACTTCTTTTAGAACCATAAAAAAGACCGCTAGCTCAGGTATCTACCCAAGCTAACGGTCTTCGCAAAAAAAATCACTTAGAACTGCGATATGCCATCTATGTCTAACCATAAATAACTTCCGAACTAGACTTAGTTACTATTTTGCTAGTAACCACCATCATAGCGCCCGTCAATCATCAGTCCCAGTGATCCGTAAAACAATTTTAACTAGTCAACGAGTTCCAAGACAACCATTTGTGCACCGTCGCCACGACGAGGCATTGTCTTGTAAATTCGTGTGTAACCACCATTGCGGTCAGCATATTGAGGACCTAAGTCACTAAATAGCTTTTGCAATGCAGTTTGTACAGCCACGTTGTCGCCATCTTCCTTGACATCGGCAACGACGTCCCGCATGAATGCGGCAGCCTTACGACGGGCACTTAAATCACCCTTCTTGGCCAAAGAAATCATTTTGTCAGCAGTTGAACGAACTTCCTTAGCACGGGCTTCAGTCGTTTCGATCTTGCCGTTAACGATCAATGACGTTGTCAAATCGCGTAATAATGCACGACGTTGTGAACTTGTACGTTGTAATTTACGGTAACTCATGAACGGATATCCTCCCTTGTATTAGTCTTCTTTGCGTAATGATAACCCAAGGTCAGCTAATTTTGCTTTAACTTCCTCAAGTGACTTGCGTCCAAGGTTGCGAACCTTCATCATATCAGCTTCAGTTTTGTTAGTTAATTCTTGGACCGTGTTGATACCAGCACGTTTCAAGCAATTGTATGAACGGACGGAGAGATCTAACTCTTCAATCGTCATTTCTAACATCTTTTCCTTATGCGTTTCTTCCTTCTCGACCATCACATCAGTGTTTTTAGCTTCATCAGTGAGATTTACGAAGATTGAAAGGTGATCAGTCAGGATTTTGGCTGATAGACTAATGGCTTCACTTGGAGTGATTGAACCATTTGTCCAAACGTCTAAGGTTAACTTATCGAAATCATCACGTTGACCAACCCGCGTATTTTCAACTTGATAGTTGACACGTTCGATTGGAGAATACAATGAATCAACAGCTAAAACGCCAATTGGCATGTCATCTTCACGATGTTTGTTATCCTCAGCGGAAACATAACCACGACCAGTATTTGCGGTCATACGCATATGGAAGTGTGCCCCGTCTGCTACCGTACAAATTGGCAAGTCTGGATTCAAGACTTCTACGTCCGCATCGCCAATGATATCACCGGCAGTAACGTTCGCAGGTCCCTTAACGTCGATTTCCAACGTCTTAGTTTCGTCTGATTCCAATTTAAGTGCAATCTTCTTCACATTCAAGATAATTGCCGTAACATCTTCCGTTACGCCTTCAATCGTTGAAAATTCATGAAGAACACCATCAATTTGAATACTAGTAACAGCAGCGCCAGGTAAAGAAGAAAGAAGAATCCGACGAAGTGAATTCCCTAAAGTTGTACCATAACCGCGTTCAAGCGGTTCTACAACAAACTTACCATAGTTGTCGTTTTCATCAATTTTATGAATGTTAGGTTTTTCAAATTCAATCATTCTTATCTTTTACCCCTTTCAAAACGCGTGGTGTTTAGTAGTTGTGCGTACAAAATGAAGTTTGCCCTCAAAATGAACGTCACAGATTAAACACGACGACGCTTTGGAGGACGAGAACCATTGTGAGGCACTGGTGTAACATCGCGAATTGCGCTAACTTCCAAACCAGTAGCTTGTAAAGCACGGATAGCGGCTTCACGACCTGAACCAGGGCCTTTAACAGCGACTTCAACAGTCTTCATGCCATGTTCCATTGATGCCTTAGCAGCAGCTTCTGCAGCCATTTGGGCAGCAAAAGGTGTTGACTTACGACTACCTTTGAAACCTAATGAACCAGCTGATGACCATGCAATGGCGTTCCCTTGCATGTCAGTGATCATAACAAGTGTGTTGTTGAACGTTGAATGGATGTGAGCCACACCAGATTCAATGTTCTTCTTTACCCGACGACGACGGGTTGTCTTTCTAGTTGCCATAAAATTCGAAAACCTCCTTTATAATTATTTTTTACGTCCAGCGATGCTGACCTTTTTACCCTTACGAGTACGAGCATTGTTCTTCGTGTGTTGACCACGAACTGGTAACCCACGACGATGACGCATGCCACGGTATGAACCGATTTCTTGCAATAACTTGATGTTTAAGCTGACTTCACGACGTAAGTCACCTTCAGTTTTGTAGCCATCGACAACGGCACGGATTTTATCTTCCTGGTCAGGAGTTAAATCACGTACACGAACGTCTTCTGAAACACCGGCTTCAGCAAGGATCTTCTGTGCAGAAGTATTACCGATACCGTAGATATAAGTCAAACCAATGACAATACGCTTGTCACGTGGTAAGTCAATCCCTTCAATACGAGCCATTAATATTTCACCTCCAACTTAGTTAAATTATTTACCTTGGCGTTGCTTATGCTTTGGATTAGCAGAGCAGATAATCATCACGCGGCCTTTACGACGAATAACTTTGCAGTGTTCGCACATCGGCTTTACAGATGGTCTTACTTTCATGAGTTTTTTACCTCCTATAAGGTACGTAGACCGAACCTACTTGAAACGGTAGGTAATGCGGCCCTTAGTTAAATCATAAGGTGACATTTCAACTGTAACCTTATCACCAGGTAAGATTCGAATGTAATGCATCCGAATTTTACCTGACACGTGTGCCAAGATTTCAGCGCCGTTTTCAAGTTCAACCTTAAACATTGCATTCGGCAATGTTTCTTTAATGGTGCCTTGAATTTCGATGACGTCTTCCTTTGCCAAGTACTGTCCCTCCTTATTATCAGATTCCGTGCTACCACGTTTTGGTCCGTTAATGAACCAGTCATTGTCTAATCATAACATTAAGAAAATATTAAATCAGTCAACGGCTAAACCTGAATAAGTTTATCACAACGGCATTTGAAAAGCAAACGCCGGCGTTCAAGGAACCCCGTTTTAAAGGTTATCAAGAATCTTCTTGATATCTTTGTAGACATCATCAATGTCGCGATCACCGTCAACATTGTAGAGTAACTTTTCTTGACCGTAATAATCAATTAATGGGGTGTTCAACTTAATGTTCACGTCCAACCGATTCTTAACGGTCTCAGGCTTGTCATCATCCCGTTGATAGAAATCATGACCGCCACATACATCACAGGTTCCTTCTACCTTAGGCTTGTTGTACAACTTATGGTAAGTTGCGCCACAAGTCCGGCAAATAAACCGACCGGAAAGCCGTTCAACTAACACCGCTGGTTCAACGTGAATGTTGATAACACCATCGAGTGGTTTGTTGAGTTCTTCACCGATTTGTTTCAAAGCATGCGCTTGATCGATGTTACGTGGGTAACCATCTAATAAGAAGCCATTTTTTGTATCCGCTTCGGCTAACCGATCGCGAACGATGCCATTAGTGACTTCGTCCGGAACCAAGTTCCCCGCATCAATATACTTTTTGGCTTCCAAGCCCATTGCTGTTTCGTTCTTAATGGCAGCTCGGAAAATGTCCCCCGTTGAGATATGTGGAATATCAAAATCTTCGAGAATCTTCTGAGCTTGAGTACCCTTACCGGCACCCGGTAATCCCATTAAAATCAGGTTCATTGTTGACATGTTTTTTCCTCCTGAATGCACAAATGTGTTGAGTCTCCCCAACACATTCGCTGATTAACGAATAAAACCGACATAGTCACGTTTCATCATCAATCCTTTAATTTGACGAATTGTTTCAAGGGCAACCCCGACAACGATCAGTAAACTCGTCCCACCTAAACCAATGGATTCATCCAAACCCCAAATATCAGAAGCTAATAATGGAATTAATGAAATCAACCCTAGGTAAAGGGCACCGACTGTACTTAACCGCATTAACAATTTTGAAACCCAATCTTGAGTGTCCTTACCTGGCCAAACGCCAGGAATATAACTGCCTTGCTTTTGCAGATTCTTGGAGAGTTTTTCAGGATTAACCTGAACAAACGCATAGAAGAAAGTGAAAAGCACAATTAGAACGGTATAGAGAATCGCACCAGTTGTCGACTGCATATTAAAGATATTACTCAAAACGGTATACCATGTTTCATCACCATGACTGGCTTGAAAACCTAGCAAAATCGTTTGGGGCGTTGCAATGAAGGAACTCGCGAAAATAACAGGAATAACCCCGGCAACATTCACCTTCAATGGTAGGTAACTACTGTCAGGTGCACCAGCTGCACGGCGAGTATATTGAATTGGAATCCGGTCATTAGCTTGTTCGACCCACGTTACAAACATAACGATGATAATCACAAGCAGAGCTAACCCGACAACAAACAATCCACTCTTCCACCAGTCGCTCTGTGAAACATTGACGAACTGTTCTTGATAAATCTGATAAATCGATGTTGGCATCCGGGCAATAATCCCGGCAAAGATAATAATGGAAACCCCATTACCAATCCCACGATCCGTAATCATATCACCCATCCAAGTAGTGAGCATAGCCCCACCAGTCAGGATAACCCCGATGGTCAGGTATGTCGAAATACTTGGATCATTGACCAGCTTAAGTTGACTCAAAGAGTTAAACCCAGCTGTGATCCCAATCGACTGAACAAAGGCTAAGACAATCGTTAACCAACGTGTCGCTTGATTAAGCTTACGTCGACCAACCTCACCTTGTTTGCCCCATTCAACAAACTTAGGAACAATGTCCATTTGTAACAATTGAACGATGATTTGTGCAGTAATGTAAGGGGATACCCCCATAGCAAGGATGGAATAATTTGTTAAACCGCCACCACTGAATGTATTCAACATACTTATCAGCCCTGAAGATGCCACCGACTGAAGCGCTTGTGCATTAACTCCAGGAACTGTGATATAAGAGCCAAGACGAAATACAATCAAAACGCCCAACGTGAACAGAAGTTTATTCCTAATATCCTTTACTTTGAGAGCGTTCTTCATGGTAGTCAGCAAATTAGATCACCTCAGTTTTACCGCCAGCAGCTTCAATAGCTGCAACCGCCGTTGCAGAGAACTTGCTTGCCTTAACTGTTAACTTTTTGTTGAGTTTACCATTACCAAGAACTTTAACAGCAGAACTCTTCTTAACTAAGCCAGCTTCCTTTAATGATTCTGGTGTAACTTCGGCACCATCATCAAAACGGTTTAAGCCGTCAAGGTTAACAACCGCATATTCTTTACGGTTGATGTTAGTAAATCCACGTTTAGGAATCCGACGGTACAATGGCATTTGGCCACCTTCGAAACCGACACGAACTTTACCACGCGCCTTTTGACCTTTTTGGCCACGACCAGAAGTCTTACCTTGGCCACTTGAGTCACCACGACCAATACGACGACGTGAAAAACGTGAACCTTCACTAGGTGTTAATTCATGTAACTTCATTTAGTAGGCACCTCCTCTTTGAAAATTTGAATTACTTGATGATTTCGACATCGACTAAGTGTGCGATGTGGAAAATTTGACCGCGAGTAGCTGCGTCATCAGGTTTAACAACGGAACTATTAATCCGACCCAAACCTAATTCCTTAACGATTTTACGTTGCTTAGGAAGACGGTGAGCAGCACTGCGTACTAAAGTGATCTTTAATTGAGCCATGTTGTTTGTCCTCCCTATTCAGCTAAATGTTCGGCTGAAACGCCACGTAAAGCAGCGACTTGTTCAGCAGTCTTTAAGCTCTTTAAGCCTTCAAACGTTGCACGAACAACGTTAACTGGCGTGTTTGAGCCTAATCGTTTACTAGTAACATCATCCACACCGGCTAATTCCATGACGGCACGAACGGCGCCACCAGCGGCAACACCAGAACCTTCAACGGCAGGCTTAAGCATGATGCGGCCACCACCGTAAACACCAAGTGCTTCATGAGGAATGGTGGTACCAACCATTGGTACAGTGATCAAGTTCTTCTTAGCAGCTTCGGAAGCTTTCCGAATTGCTTCTGGAACTTCTTGAGCCTTACCAGTACCGAAACCAACGTGTCCCTTGTGGTCCCCAACGATTACTAATGCAGCAAAACGTAGGCGACGACCACCTTTAACAACTTTGGTAATCCGGTTAATGGCAACAACATTATCGTCAAGATCTAATTTTGATGGATCAATGAAAGTCATATGGTATTATTCCTCCTTTGTTAGAATTTAAGTCCGTTTTCACGAGCGGCTTCAGCCAAGGCTTGAACCCGACCATGATATAAGTAACCGCCACGATCGAAAACGACGTCAGCGATCTTCTTTTCAGCAGCGCGTTTAGCAACAACTTCACCGACAGATGCAGCCTTTTCAGTCTTGTTGTTACCTTTAACTTCGCTATCTAAAGTTGAGGCACTTGCGAGCGTTACACCCTCTACATCATCAATAACTTGAGCGTAGATGTTTTTGTTTGAACGATAAACATTTAAGCGTGGGCGCTCAGCAGTCCCAGAAATCTTACCGCGAACACGTGCGTGACGACGTTGACGTGTTTTGTTTTTATCTGGTTTGGAAATCACAATAGTCACCTCTATATATTAGTATGGACAGCTTTACGCTGCATTATTTACCAGTCTTACCTTCCTTACGACGAACATATTCATCGACGTAACGAATCCCTTTACCTTTGTAAGGTTCAGGTGAACGAACGGCCCGAACTTCGGCAGCAAAGTCACCGACAGCTTGCTTACCAATACCAGAGATATTGATATGTGTGTTATCAGGAACTTCAACTGTTAAGCCTTCAGGCGTTGCGAATTCAACAGGGTGTGAGTAACCAACGCTTAATACTAACTTCTTACCTTGCAATTGGGCACGGTAACCAACACCGACCAATTGAAGGTTCTTAGTAAAGCCTTTAGTAACCCCTTCAACCATGTTGTTAACATTTGCACGGGTAGTACCGTGTAATGCCTTCATCTTATAGTCATCAGATGGACGAGTGAATTTAACTTCGTTGCCTTCAACCGTCATCGTAATATCACTGGCGATGTTACGCGTTAAAGTCCCCTTAGGACCCTTAACCGTAACGACTTCACCAGCTTGTGATACTTCTACCCCAGCAGGTAGTTCAATTACTTTATAACCAATACGACTCACTTACTTGCACCTCCCGTCTTAATTAATGATTACCAAACGTAAGCTAATACTTCGCCACCAAGCTTCTTGGCGCGAGCTTCTTTATCAGTAATGACACCTTCTGAAGTTGAGATGATAGCAATTCCTAAGCCGTTTAAAACCTTAGGAACAGCATCAGCTTTGACATATGAACGTAAACCTGGCTTTGAAATACGCTTCAAGCCACTGATTACACGTTCGTTGTCCTTACCATACTTCAAGAAGACGCGGATGATGCCCTGTTTGTCATCATCGATGTATTCAACGTCGCGAACAAAACCTTCATTCTTTAAAATTTCAGCAATGTTGCGTTTGATTTTTGATGCAGGAACTTCTAGTGAATCGTGGCGTACCATGTTAGCGTTACGGATACGAGTCAAGAAATCTGCGATTGGATCAGTCATCATGAAAGTTTAACCTCCTTTAACTTGGGTTTGTTTTTACCAGCTGGCCTTTTTCATACCAGGGATTTGACCTTTGTGGGCCAGGTCGCGTAAGCAGATACGGCACAAGTGGAATTTACGGTAAACTGAATGTGGACGACCACAACGTTCACAACGGGTGTAGTTTTGTACGTTAAACTTTGCACCACGTTTTTGTTTAGCAATTTGTGATTTTTTAGCCAACTTCGATTAACCCCCTTCGGTTATTTAGCAAATGGCATGCCAAATTGAGTTAACAACTCACGTGATTCTTCATCACTATCAGCTGTCGTAACGATTACAATGTCTAAACCGCGAACACGGTTAACATTATCATAGTTGATTTCTGGGAAGATCAATTGTTCACGGACACCCAATGTGTAGTTACCGCGACCATCAAATGAACGAGTACTTACACCATGGAAGTCACGAACACGTGGTAATGAAACATTGATCAACTTGTCCAAGAAGTCATACATACGTTCGCCACGTAAGTCAACCTTGGCACCAATTGCCATACCTTCACGAAGACGGAAACCAGCGATAGACTTCTTTGCCCGGGTAACCAATGGTTTTTGACCGGAGATCAAAGTTAATTCTTCAACTGCTTCGTCTAAGTTTTTAGCGTTGGTAACTGCATCACCAACACCCATGTTCAAAACGATTTTCGCCAGCTTTGGCACTTGCATTACTGAAGTGTAATTGAACTTGTCAACTAATGCTGGGACGATTTCTTTTTCATATTGAGCTTTTAAACGGTTTTCCATGAAACTTGCTTCCTCCTTTCAGTCAGTCTTAGTTTTCTAAGTCTTTACCAGACTTTTTAGCGTAACGGACACGCTTGCCATCTTCACGACGAACACCTAAACGTGTAGGTTCGTTGGTTGATGGGTCAAGGTACATAACGTTAGAAGCATCGATTGGTGCTTCGATGTCCACGATACCGCCTTGTGGGTTAACGTTCGTAGGTTTTTGGTGTTTCTTGATCTTGTTAACACCTTCAACAACGATCCGGTTCTTGGCAGAGATAACCTTTTTAACAGTACCTTCTTGACCACGATCCTTACCGCTGATTACTCGAACTTTATCACCAGTTTTAATCAACATTAGGTTGCGCACCTCCTTATTTACGGTGTGTGACTACAGAACTTCTGGCGCTAATGAAACAATACGCATGAAGTCTTTATCACGTAATTCACGAGCGACTGGGCCAAAGATACGAGTACCTTGTGGCGTTTTGTCATCACGAATAATAACTGCAGCATTTTCATCAAACTTGATGTATGAACCGTCAGCACGGTGAACACCAGACTTAGTCCGGACGATCACAGCTTTAACGACATCATGAGCTTTGACAACACCACCGGGTGTTGCTTGTTTAACCGTAGCAACAATGACATCACCAATGTTAGCAGTTTTACGACCAGAGCCACCTAATACCTTAATAGTAAGGATTTCACGGGCACCGGAGTTGTCAGCAACTTTTAAACGACTTTCTTGTTGGATCACAGTAAGTGTCCTCCCTTCATGTAATTTTATTCAGCTAATAATCTAGATAATAACAGCTTTTTGAACAACTTCAATTAAGCGGAAACGCTTAGTAGCTGATAGAGGACGAGTTTCCATGATCTTGACGATATCGCCAGTTTTGGCTTCATTCTTTTCATCATGAGCCTTGAATTTCTTTGAATAACGAACACGTTTGCCGTATACCGGATGGTTCTTGTAAGTTTCGACAATAACAACGATGGTTTTGTCCATCTTGTCAGAAACAACGCGTCCTTGGATAACCTTACGGCTATTACGAGTATCTTCACTCATTCGTGATTGCCTCCTTTATACTCTACTTGTTTAACTCTTGTTCACGCAACGCAGTTTTAATACGCGCAATGTTCTTACGAACTTGTTTTAAACGAGCGGTGTTTTCAAGCTGACCAGTGGCCAATTGAAAACGCAAGTTGAAAAGTTCGTCTTTGTAAGACTTTTCTTTTTCGAGCATTTCAGTAGTGGACAATGCTTTAATTTCCTTAGCCTTCATCTGATTCGCCACCTACTTCCTCACGCTTAACAATCTTAGTTTTAACAGGTAATTTAGTTCCAGCCAAGCGTAAAGCTTCGCGTGCAACTTCTTCTGGAACACCAGCAACTTCAAACATAATCTTGTTACGTTTAACTGGTGCTACCCAACCTGCAGGAGTACCTTTCCCATTACCCATCCGGACACCAACACCTTTTTCAGTGTAGGACTTGTGAGGGAAAATCTTAATCCATACCTTACCGCCACGCTTCATGTAACGGTTCATAGCAACACGGGCAGCTTCAATCTGCCGGTTGCTGATCCAGTGTGATTCGAGGGTTTGTAAACCGTAATCACCAAAAGCAACTGTTTTACCGCCTTTAGCTTCACCGCGCATTTTACCACGATGAACACGACGATACTTAACCCGTTTAGGTACCAGCATGTTTAGTTTCCTCCTTTAGCAGATTTCTTTTCTGGCAAGATTTCGCCACGGTAGATCCAGGTCTTAACACCTAACTTACCGTAAGTCGTCCGTGCTTCGACCCATGAATAGTCGATATCAGCACGAAGCGTATGCAATGGAACCGTACCATCTGAGTATGCTTCAACACGAGACATGTCGGCACCGTTTAAACGGCCAGCAACTTGTGTCTTAATACCCTTAGCACCGGAACGCATTGTACGTTGCATGGCACCACGCATCGCACGACGGAAAGCAACCCGGCCTTCCAATTGACGCGCAATACTTTCACCAACTAATTTAGCATCTAAATCAGGCTTCTTGATTTCGATGATGTTGATGTGTACTCGCTTACCAGTTAAATTGTTTAATTCTTTACGAAGAGCTTCAACTTCAGAACCACCCTTACCAATAACCATCCCTGGTTTTGCGGTATGGATTGAAATGTTCACGCGATTTGCAGCGCGTTCGATTTCAACGGTGGAGACGGAAGCGTCGGCAAGTCGTTGTTCGATATACTTACGGATGCGTAAATCTTCGTTCAAGTAGGCAGCAAAATCTTTTTCAGCGTACCATTTTGCTTCCCAGTCGCGAATGATTCCTACACGTAATCCGGTTGGATTTACTTTTTGACCCACGCGTTATCCCTCCTATTTTTCAGTAACTGTAATCGTGATGTGGCTAGTCCGCTTGTTGATTGGTGAAGCAGAACCCTTTGCCCGTGGACGGAACCGTTTTAAGGTTGGTCCTTCGTTAACAAAGGCTTCGCTTACGACCAAATCTTCGCGATCTAAGTCAAAGTTATTTTCAGCGTTAGCAACAGCAGAAAGTAAAACCTTTTCTACTACTGGAGAAGCACCCCGTGGAGTGAACTTCAGGATTGCTAAAGCTTCGGCAACACTTTTACCTCTGATAAGATCGACAACTAGGCGGACCTTACGAGCGGCAATACGAACAGTTTTTGCAGTTGCACGTGCAGATGTTACTTGTTCAGCCATTCTTTATATCCTCCTAACTATTACTTCGTTTTCTTATCGTCAGTTCCATGACCATGGAACGTCCGTGTTGGTACAAATTCACCTAACTTATGACCGACCATGTCGTCTTGGATGTAAACTGGGACATGCTTGCGACCATCATAAACAGCGATTGTGTACCCAATGAAACTTGGGAAAATTGTTGAACGACGTGACCACGTCTTGATGACAGATTTCTTGTCAGAATCAGATTGTGCATCGATTTTCTTTAATAAATGCGCATCTGCGAAAGGTCCCTTCTTTAAACTACGACCCATCGTGTGACCTCCTCTCGATAACTACAGTAAATTCAAATTTTATTAGTGTTTGCCTGGACGGCGACCACGAACGATAAGCTTGTTTGAACGAGCCTTCTTGTTCCGTGTCTTCTTACCAAGCGTCTTCTTACCCCATGGTGACATTGGAGATGGATGACCGATTGGCGCTTTACCTTCACCACCACCATGAGGGTGATCGTTAGGGTTCATAACAGAACCACGAACCGTTGGGCGCTTACCTTGCCAACGTGAACGACCGGCTTTACCTGAATTGATCAATTCATGTTGTTCATTACCAACAGTACCAATAGTAGCACGGCTAGTTAATAGAACTAAACGAACTTCACCAGAAGCCAAACGAATAATTGCATATTTGCCTTCCTTACCAAGTAATTGTGCTGAAGCACCAGCAGAACGAGCGATTTGACCACCCTTACCTGGCTTCAATTCAATGTTATGAATAACAGTACCAACTGGAATGTTCGTTAATGGTAATGCGTTCCCAACCTTGATATCGGCTTCGACACCTGATTGAACTTGCATCCCAACTTCCAAACCTTTTGGTGCTAAGATATATGATTTCACACCGTCAGCGTAAACTAATAATGCAATGTTAGCTGTCCGGTTAGGATCATATTCGATTGCTTTAACGGTTGCTGGAACTTCATCCTTAATCCGCTTAAAGTCAACCAAACGGTATTGTTGCTTATGACCGCCGCCACGATGACGAACAGTAATGTGACCATAACTGTTACGACCGGCAGTGTGACTTTGTGAGTCTAATAATGACTTTTCAGGCTTCGTTTTAGTGATTTCAGAGAAATCTGAAGCAGTCATATTACGACGGCCGTTAGTGGTTGGTTTATACTTCTTAATACCCACTAGAGTTACCTCCTAAATTAGATTTATTGTTGATCGTCGTTGAACAACTTAATTTCGTTAGAATCAGAACTCAAGGTAACAATGGCCTTACGACGCTTCTTAGTGTAGCCGGCGTAACGACCTTGGCGCTTGAGCTTGCCTTTAACGTTCATAACGTTAACCTTAACGACCTTAACGTCGAAGATTTCTTCGATTGCTTTTTTAACTTGTGTTTTTGTTGCCTGTACGTTGACATCAAATGTGTAGCGCTTGTCGTCCAAGTCAGCCATTGATGATTCAGTAACTACAGGACGTAAAATTACATCGCGTGCTTCCATTATGCGAGCGCCTCCTCTAATTGATCGAGGGCTTTTTGGGTAACGACTAATTTGTCACTATTAGCGACATCTAAGACGTTAACACCTTTGGCTTTTAGGATCTTAACATTTGGTAAGTTACGACCTGCCAAAGCAGCCTTTTCATTGTCCTCTTCAACCAAAACAAGAGTCTTGGTATCGACGTTGAGGTTATTTAATACATTTACAAATTCCTTAGTCTTTGGTGCGTCGAAAGCTAAGCTATCAACTGCAACTAAGCTGTTGTCTAAGACCTTTTGTGAAAGGACAGACTTCAAAGCTAAGCGCATAACCTTCTTAGGTAACTTGTAACTGTATGAACGAGGGGTTGGTCCGAAGACAATCCCACCTTTACGCCATTGTGGTGAACGGATAGAACCTTGACGCGCACGACCAGTACCCTTTTGACGCCATGGTTTACGACCACCACCGCGACGAGCACTACGGTTCTTAACTGCGTGAGTTCCTTGACGCATTGATGCACGTTGCATCAAGATGGCATCAAAAACCACGTTTTCGTTTGGTTCAATACCAAACACAGCGTCGTTCAAAGTAACGTCACCATTTTGCGTACCGTCTTGTTTAAATAATGCTACGCTAGTCATGTATTATGTCCTCCTTCCTTATTTACTCTTAACAGATGTTTTAACTGTTACAAATGACTTGTTGGCGCCAGGGACATTCCCTTTAATTAATAAAACGTTGTTTTCAACGTCGGCACGAACAATTTGTAAGTTTTGCATCGTCCGTTGGTGATTACCCATCCGGCCTGGTAATTTCTTACCTTTGAATACCCGGTTGATGATGGCACCCATTGAACCAGGACGACGATGGTAACGAGAACCGTGAGCCATTGGTCCACGACTTTGGCCGTCCTTATGGATATTACCTTGGTAACCATGACCTTTAGTGATACCCGTAACGTCTACGGCGTCGCCAGCTGCGAAAATATCCGCTTTGACTTCGTCACCTACTGTGTAATCTCCAAGCTCAACATTACGAATTTCACGAATGAAGCGCTTAGGAGTCGTTTTTGCTTTTGCTGCATGACCTTGAGCAGGTTTGTTCGTCAAGACTTCGCGTTTGTCGTCAACACCTAATTGGATTGCTTCGTAACCGTCGTTTTCAACGGTCTTAACTTGCAACACAACGTTAGGTTGAACTTCAACAACTGTAACGGGAACTAATTCGCCGTTTTCAGTGAAGACTTGCGTCATTCCTACCTTTTTCCCTAAGATTCCTTTAGTGGTCATGAGTACACCTCCAATTAATTGATTTTAGTTTAGTAAATTAAAGCTTGATTTCAATATCTACACCGCTAGGCAAGTCTAACTTCATTAATGAGTCGACCGTCTTAGGCGTTGGGTTAACGATATCGATTAACCGCTTGTGAGTCCGCATTTCGAATTGTTCACGTGAGTCCTTAAACTTATGTGGTGAACGTAGAACGGTATAAATAGTCCGTTCAGTAGGCAATGGAATAGGACCTGAAATAGTAGCACCAGTTCTCTTTGCCGTTTCGACAATCTTGTCAGCTGACTGATCAAGAATGCGGTGTTCGTATGCCTTTAAGCGAATACGAATTTTTTGCTTTGCCATTGTTGTGACCTCCTTCGTCTATTTTGAAAATAAGACTAGCTCCGTGAAAATTACCGCCACGTCCCATGACAATGTGGCCGGGCGTGTCGCAACCTTTCACATCAAAGCTAACTACGACTACTTGATGATGGGGATATAGTTATCCCCTTCTAAATACCAAGCACAATCTATAATAAATGAAAAGCTCTGTAATAGCAAGTGTTTTCGCACTTTTTTTATAACCATCGTTGTAAACCGTGTTACCTTTTTTGAACCAGCTCAATTAATGTAACATAAAATCCACTTGATTAATAGCGTTTGCGCCTAATTTATTTGAGTTAACACTTTATTTTGATATGATACGATCGTTTTCAACGACCAATTTCAATTCATTCTGGTAACGACCTACCACCGCCCACACATCAGCTAGTCAGTTATTTCATTTACGCGTTTGTATTGACGCTGTTGTTAATCATAGTTAACACAACCCATGATTAAGTTCAAAAACAGCCAACTTAAAATCCATTGAAAAAAGTCTTGACTGGCATAGATCTGCTTGGTTGCTGCCTATTACCAGAACGTGTTCGAGTCAGACTACCAATGATATGCGGACAGTTCCCCCGTTCTTAAATCGCCACATTAGGATTGAAACGTCTAAAAAATAATCAATGGCACTTTGATATTTGATTGAAGTTCCAGTACCCAGATAGGTAATAACCAATTGTACCGAGTGACGTGCCATTCATTTGCCATGCGGTCGCTTACCGAAATATGCTCAGTGGCAATGCTCAGTAACTGTATTATTCTAAGCCGCAAGTAAATTTCTTCTGGCTTAGAATAGGATTCATATTTGAGACTGGGCGGGTTGGGTACGGCGCAGATTAATGGCGGCTGCATTTTTACAATTGACCCATGGCTCTGAAAACCAGCGTAGAAGGAACACAGACTGACGAACAACAATCCAACTCACTGGCACGTTGTTAGCATGCTTTATGTTAAATAATAACTAGTACAATATTTTTTACTTCTATAATAATGTAGCGAACTGCTAGTTGTCGCCTTAACAAAAAAACGAATTGCCCGCTTCTCCGATTTAAGGGAAGCAGTCAATTCGTTTTTTTAAACAAGCCAGTCTATCCAATATTAAGACATCATGGCGCCATAATTTGATGGGTCACCGCTGCCAGTGACTCAACCAAATCGACCCCTTGGGACATCGTCGCATCTTGATTGGTATAAATCGCAATCACATAGCCTTGAGGATCACGGTGCTGGTCATAGACATGCCCAATACTATTGACCTGCCATCCTAAGCCATTGTCGCTCAAATCCATCCAACCGTTTTTTAACTGGTAATTAGGTGCCGATTTGGAAACACCCCAGCTTTGTTCATGGCTCACGGTTCCCATGAGATTTTGAATATAGTGTTTGGATCGCTTAGTCAAATAATCCGACGGGTAATAGATCGTTCGTAACAGCCGCACTTGATCTGCTGGCGTCGTCTTCGTCATACTCCATGAAGACAAGTTAGCCGTCGTATGTGTCATTTTCAGATTCTGATATAAATTGTTCAAAGCACCATAACTACCTAGACCGTTACTCAGTAATCCAGTAGCGGCATCATTGTCACTATTGCGAATCATCGACTCAGCCAAGGTTTGCTCTCCAGGCGTAAAAGTTAAGTTTCCCTGATCACGCTGATGCAACAGCTCGGTTAGAATACTTGCCTTAACGGTACTAGCGACATAGTAACCACTACCATCAGTATCCTTAGTATACGTGACCGTCTGTTTAGTTCGTGGGGAATACATCGCAATTCCGACCTTAACCGTTTGGCGATCAATAATTTTCTGCCACGCTGACAATAACTGCTGCCGTTGACGCGTTGGACTAACTGTTGAGTGTTTGGCCAAGTGCTTAGTTGAGCGCGCTGTCGCCTGCTTAGTCGTACTAGTCGCAACTGACGACTCGCTCTTCGTTTGCTGATGCGGTGCAATTTTGCTAGCTTGATAACTCGAAAACGAGCCCAGGACCCCGATACAGACCACCGCCACGCTAATCAATAAACGCCGCTGATAAATATGTGGGCGCCGTGTCAGCCATTGATAACCCACATAGTCAACCACGGCTAGCACTAAGGCCAATGGCAATATTCCAACATAGCGAAGCGGGTGCGTCGCGCTATCGAACAGCCACACCAATGGCCAATAGTACAAATACCACAAGTAACCGACCATTAAAACGTGCCACTGGCGGATCGTTACCATTACTGGTTGTACCATGAATAGCAGCCAACTACTCCCAATACAGCCAATTAGTAACCAGCCTAGTTGTAGCCAATGATTTTGAAAGGCGCTCATGTGACAACCAATCAGCATCAAAACTACATAACCAAGTAGCGCAAAATTAACATCAACTGGTCCACGCTGAATAGCTCGCTCAGCATGCGAAGTTTGCCGCTTGGTCGCAATTAAGCTGCCAATTGCAAACGGAAGCAAAAATAAACTTGTTGGCAACAGACTCCCAGTCCGTGTGAACAACCAGCCCCCATTAAACACAATGGTTAGGAGTATCAGAACCAAGTTACTGATCATCACCGTGCGTCGCCAAGATAATTGCCATATCATGACAACTTGCACGGTCGAGCGCAACCACAATAATCCTAAAATATAAATGAGTACCGGCCACAGGTGGGAGAAAACGTTATGCATTGCCCCCGTTGTACCACCAAGTGTCCAGATCAGTGATCGGACTGGTAACGTTGTCTCACCATATATGTGCACAAAAGAAGGCTCCATAAGCCAACTTACACTCAACACCAACACTAGTAATATCAGTAGACTCTGTAGGATAAATGCAACTTCGGTAACCATTGACAAGGGGTGTTTGGTTTGGTGCCGCGGCATCAGACGTTGCGTCACGGCACCCCCAAGAACCCCCATAATAAGTGCAAAACTTACAACTTCCCCGTTAATACTAGTCAATACCTGACTAATCCCCATCAGTATGACACCAACTAAACCTAACCCGTACCACTGCTGAATCTTCATGAGTGACTCCTTTACGGGTTTAATAACAACCTTAACTTAACCTAAAAAGCATTTTACCATAATCAATTAATTATTTATAGTTAAGTTCGACAACCCTAGCTTTTCATCAACAGTGGCATTTAACATTTATTAATGGCTAGTTATGACAATGTACTGACAATCGTTGCGCTTTTTCCCATGTTTAACAGTTAATTAAAACTAACAATTCCATAAAAAAAGAACGTTCAGCCATAGCTGAACGTTCTTCATATGATTAATCAAGCTTACTTGGCTGGAGTGCCGCCATTCTTCTTGATAATATCTTCTTGAACTGACTTTGGAACCTTTTGGTAATGATCAAAGGTCATTGTGAAAGTCCCACGACCTTGAGTTGCTGAACGTAATGTGGTTGCATAACCAAACATTTCAGCTAATGGTACAAAGGCGTGAACTTCTTGAGCGTTCCCACGTTCTTCCATACCTTCAATGTTACCACGACGGGCAGTAACGTGGCCCATAACATCACCTAAGTAATCTTCTGGGGCAACGATATCAACCTTCATGATAGGTTCAAGGATAACAGGGCCAGCAGTCTTAACCGCATTCCGCAATGCTAATGATGCGGCAATCTTGAAGGCAGCTTCACTAGAATCGACATCATGGTAAGAACCATCATAGAGCTTAGCCTTAACGTCAACCAAAGGATAACCAGCTAACACACCGTTAGCCATAGCTTCCTTCAAACCTTGTTCAACTGAAGGAATGTATTCGCGAGGAACAACCCCACCGACGATGGCATCTTCGAATTCGAAGCCTTTACCTTCTTCGTTAGGTGTAAATTCAACCCAAACATCCCCATATTGACCTTTACCACCAGATTGGTGAACGAACTTACCTTGAACTTGAGTGCTCTTAGTAAAGGTTTCACGGTATGAAACTTGAGGCGCGCCAACAGTGGCTTCAACGTTAAATTCACGCCGCATCCGGTCAACGATGATATCCAAATGCAATTCACCCATCCCGGCGATCAAAGTTTCACCAGTTTCAGGGTTAGTTTCAGCCTTGAAAGTAGGATCTTCTTCAGAAAGCTTTTGTAAGGCAACGTTCATCTTATCTTGGTCAGCCTTAGTCTTAGGTTCAACGGCAACCTGGATAACTGGGTCAGGGAATTCCATTGATTCCAAATGATATGGATGTTCAATCGAAGTCAATGAGTCACCAGTCGTTGTGTTCTTCAAACCAATCGCAGCGGCGATATCACCAGAGAAGACTTCTGGGATTTCTTTCCGTTGGTTAGAATGCATTTGAAGTAAACGACCAACCCGTTCACGCTTGTCCTTAGTTGCGTTCAAGACGTATGAACCAGATTCCAAAGTTCCTTGGTATACCCGGATGAAAGTCAAACGACCAACGAATGGGTCAGTAGCAACCTTAAATGCTAAGGCAGCGAATGGCTTGTCATCACCGGCAATTAAGTCAACTTCTTCTTCAGTATCAGGATCAGTGGCCTTGTAAGGCTTAACATCAAGTGGTGATGGTAAGTAGTCCACTGTAGCATCCATCAACATCTGAACACCCTTGTTCTTGAAGGCTGAACCAGCTAATACTGGGAAGAATTCAAGTGCTAACGTACCCTTACGGATGGCAGCTTTGATTTCATCCTTGCTGATTTCTTCACCGCCAAGGTACTTTTCCATGATGCCGTCATCGATGTCAGCTAAGGCTTCGATTAAGTCATCACGAGCAGCTTGGGCTTCTTCTTTGTATTCATCAGGAACGTCAACCGTATCCCATTCAGTACCAAGTTGATCTTCATCATAAAGGTCAGCCTTCATTTCGATTAAGTCAATGACCCCTTCGAAATTATCTTCGGCACCAATTGGTAATTGGATAGCGTGGGCGTTAGCTTGTAAACGATCATGGATCGTGCTTACAGAGTACTTGAAGTCCGCACCAATCTTGTCCATCTTGTTAACGAAAACGATCCGGGGAACGTTATACGTTGATGCTTGACGCCAAACTGTTTCAGTTTGAGGTTCAACACCAGATTGGGCATCCAAAACGGCGATGGCACCATCTAAAACCCGAAGTGAACGTTCAACTTCAACAGTGAAGTCAACGTGTCCTGGGGTATCAATGATGTTGATCCGGTGGTTCTTCCACTGTGCCGTAGTGGCAGCAGAAGTAATCGTAATCCCACGTTCTTGTTCTTGGGCCATCCAGTCCATTTGTGAAGCACCATCATGGGTTTCACCAATTTTGTGAATTTTACCAGTATAGTACAAGATCCGTTCAGTTGTCGTGGTCTTACCAGCATCGATATGGGCCATAATACCAATATTACGGGTCTTATCGAGTGAGAATTCTCGTGTATTAGCCATTAGAAAATGTGTTACTCCTCTCAATTTAAATGGAATTAACAGTATAAAGCTTGTTTCAAAAAATGACTACTATATGCGCACATATAATAGTCACCTTTTTTGTGATTAGTTAAAGGCGACCTTTAACCATTTCACGGAAATATTACCAACGATAATGAGCGAAGGCACGGTTGGCTTCAGCCATCTTATGCGTATCTTCACGCTTCTTAACAGAAGCACCAGTATTGTTAGCAGCATCCATGATTTCACGAGCTAACCGGTCGGACATGGTATGTTCGCCACGTGAGCGAGCATATTGAACGATCCAACGAAGGCCAAGGGTCGTCTTACGATCTGGGCGAACTTCGATTGGAACTTGGTAGTTAGAACCACCAACACGGCGGGCCTTAACTTCAAGTACTGGCATAACGTTCTTCATTGCTTCTTCGAAGACTTCCAAAGGATCGTTACCAGTTTGTTCTTTAATTTGATCAAAAGCATCATATAAAATAGTTGATGCGGTACCGCGTTTACCATCTAACATTAAGTGGTTAATTAAACGCGTTACTAATTTAGAGTTATACATTGGATCTGCTAAAACTTCGCGTTTTGCAGGTGCACCTTTTCTTGGCATTTAACTTACCTCCTTATTATTTCTTTGGCTTCTTGGTACCATACTTGGAACGGCTTTGGCGACGATCTTCGACACCAGCAGTATCCAAAGCACCACGGATAACATGGTAACGAACACCAGGTAAATCCTTAACACGACCACCACGAATTAAAACAACACTATGTTCTTGGAGGTTATGACCAATACCAGGAATGTAAGCTGTAACTTCAATTAAGTTAGATAAACGTACACGGGCATACTTCCGTAAAGCCGAGTTAGGCTTCTTAGGAGTCATGGTACCGACACGAGTAGCAACCCCACGCTTTTGTGGTGCTGGGTTGTTAGTTGCAACCTTCTTGTAACTGTTATACCCAAAGTTTAATGCTGGGGCATTTGATTTTGATACTTTAGACTTACGGCCTTTGCGAATTAATTGATTAATTGTTGGCATGTTCTAAAGTGTCCTCCTTCCAAATATCTGTTTTTTAAGTCCACACATCCAGGTGGTTCTTTTTTTAGCAAAAGAAAAATCCTGAACCGTGGTAATTGTGCGCTTAGCCGACCAGTCAGCATGTCTGTATTCCTGATACAGGAATCTGTCTGCAAAAAGCACCTTTACTAGACTATCATGACATACCGAAGTTGTCAATAAATGTTATGCAAAAATAGCTGCGCTTTACATTGCGTATCTTAATAAATGAAAGGTGGTCCTCAACATGTTAACCAGTGCGCTTTTTATTACCGGCCTCTGTCTGGGCTCGTTCATTACTTGTATGGCAGAGCACATTAGCAGTGGACACGTACTCATTAGCCGTCAGCGATCACAGTGTCCACACTGCCGACATCAATTGCGATTCTGGCAATTGCTACCATTACTCGGCATTTTGCTTCAACGGGGACGTTGCCATGACTGTCGCGCCACAATCAGCATTCGTTCTAGTCTGATTGAATTGCTTTGTGGTGTTCTACTGGCGACTAGCAGCACATCGTTTTTGCTAACGTTGCCACTCCTACTTGGCTACTTGGTGTTGATTTTCAATAGTCTTACTGATTATCTCACTTTTGAAGTCTACCCGCTAACATTGCTCCTGCCGGCCGGACTTGGCTTGTGGCAACAACGGCCACCCCTGACAATCAGTCTTTACCTCGTACTCGTCCTACTAGTGGGACTATACTTATTAGCTCGGCTAACTGCAACCTTTGGCCTCGGTGATGTTGATGTTCTCCTCATGCTCGTCTTCATCATTCCAGCTGATACACTGTTGACCTGCCTTGCCATTGCAGCCGTTGCCGCACTAGTCGGCTTTATCATCGGTAACCCACGACATCGCTTACCATTCGTCCCCTTCATCAGTTGGAGCTTCATCATGGTCACCCAACTCACGGGCCTCGCATAAACACTGCTGTTGCAAGCTATGATCAAAACATTCCACAGTAAACTTTATTAATTGTGCATCCTATACCGGCCTCCAGGCCTGTGTGCCAATTATAGGGCACTTCATGTCCACCGCGCTCCAGCAACTAGCAGAAATGCCTGGAGCGCGGTGCAGGATGCACTAGCCAGGCAAGTTGACACAAACTTGAACTTTTTCAGCGGGACGCAGCTGGCATTCTCCCCCTGAAAATTAGCCTTCATCGACGGACGACCCCGGCGGCTTACCTACACTAGTGTACACAAAAAGGACGACCATCATGGCCGCCCTTTTTTAGTTGCTTAGCAATTACTTGCTAGCATCTTGTTCTTGCATTTGTTTTTCAAGGTCGCTGATTGAGTAAACCCCATCAGCCACGTTGCCAACTTCCTTTGGTTTGATATGACGGTAAACCGGCATACCAGTCCCAGCAGGAATGATCTTACCAATGATAACATTTTCTTTAAGCCCGATCAGTGGATCGTTCTTACCACGAATAGCAGCATCGGTTAAGACCCGAGTCGTTTCCTGGAATGAAGCAGCTGACAAGAAACTGTTCGTTTCAAGCGCAGCTTTGGTAATCCCAAGAATAACAGGCCGTGACGTTGCAGGAATACCACCGGCAATCAAGGTCTTGTAGTTCTCGTCCTTGAAGTCTGCAATATCCATTAACGTCCCAGGCAAGACGTCGGTATCGCCCGGATCCATGACCCGAACCTTACGTAACATTTGCCGAATCATGATTTCAACGTGCTTATCGCCAATTTCAACCCCTTGCATCCGATAAACCTTTTGAACTTCACGGAGCAAGTAGTTTTCAGTTGATAAGACGTCCCGTACTTGAATTAGTTGTTTAGGATCAATTGACCCAATGTTCAACGCAGCACCACGGTGAATAAAGTCGCCTTCACTAACCGCCATCCGTGCTGTTAACGGCAACGTGTAAGTCCGGGTATCGGTTTCACCCTTAACCGTAACTTCCTTCGTCCGTTCCGCTGGATTTTCTTCAATTAATTCAACCGTACCAGTAACTTCGGTAATTTCGGCACGCCCTTTAGGATTCCGAGATTCCACAATTTCTTGCACACGAGGCAACCCTTGGGTAATATCGTCCCCGGCAACACCACCGGTATGGAAGTTCCGCATGGTTAACTGGGTACCAGGTTCACCGATAGACTGTGCAGCAACAGTCCCAACAGCTTCACCAACTTCAACTTCATCACCAGTCGCCATGTTACGGCCGTAGCAATGTTCACAAACCCCATGCTTAGTGTTGCAAGTAAATGCAGAACGGATCGTAACTTCCGTCACACCAGCATCAACGATTTTATGTGCTAAGTCTTCGTCGATCAAGACGTTGTTACCAACAATTTCATCATGCGTTTCAGGATCAAAGACAGTCTTCATCGTGTAACGACCTAAGATCCGGTCATACAACGGTTCGATGACTTCGTTACCTTCCATGATTGCGTGAATCCGCAAGCCACGGTCAGTACCACAATCCTTTTCACGAACGATAACATCTTGGGCCACATCAACCAGACGCCGAGTCAGGTAACCTGAGTTGGCAGTCTTAAGCGCCGTATCGGTCATCCCTTTACGAGCACCATGGGTTGAAATGAACATTTCCAAGACAGACAAACCTTCACGGAAGTTTGAAAGGATTGGTAATTCCATGATCTTACCGTTAGGGGCAGCCATCAAACCACGCATCCCAGCTAACTGAGTAAAGTTTGAAATGTTACCACGCGCACCGGAATCACTCATCATAAAGATTGGGTTATCCGCGTTGAAACTTTCAATCAGTTTTTGTTGGATTTGGTCCTTAGCGTCGTTCCAGACACCAATGACCCGTTCATAACGTTCGTCATCAGTAATTAAACCACGACGGAACTGTTTTGAAATCGTATTAACTTGCTTATGAGCTTCAGCGATAATTTCTGGTTTTTCTTTCAAACCAGTAATATCAGCAACCCCAACCGTCAAACCAGACTTGGTTGAAATGTTGTAACCTAAGTCCTTCATACGGTCAAGCAAGAGTGACGTTGCCGTCACGTGATATTGCTTGTAAACTTCGGCAATAATGTCGGCCAAGAAGCCTTTCTTGAATGGTGGAATAATTTCCTGCGCATCCAAGAATTGACGAATATCTTCACCTGGCTTCAAGAAGTACTTGTCCGGCGTACCAGCAATCAAGTTGTCGTTGGTTGGTTCGTTCAAGTAAGGGAACTTACCAGGCAAAATATTGTTAAAGATTGCCTTACCAACCGTCGTCACTAAGACAGCTTGCTTCTGATCGTCTGTAAATGGCTTGTCAGGCATTGATGAGACCTGAACCCCCACCCGGCTATGCAAGTGTACGTAACCTGATTGGTAAGCCTTTTGAGCTTCGTTCAAGTCTTTGAAGATCATGCCTTCACCTTCACGACCGATTTCTTCAGTCGTCAAGTAGTAGTTACCGATAACCATATCTTGAGATGGCGTAACAACGGGTTTCCCGTCCTTAGGTGCCAAGATATGATGGGCAGCTAACATTAAGAGCCGCGCTTCGGCTTGGGCTTCGTCTGAAAGAGGGACGTGAATGGCCATTTGGTCACCATCGAAATCGGCGTTGTAAGCTTCACAAGCCAATGGATGGAGCCGCATCGCTTTACCACTAACTAAGACGGGTTCAAAGGCTTGAATCCCCAAACGGTGAAGCGTAGGGGCGCGGTTCAAGAGAACGGGATGTTCCTTGATCACGTCTTCCAACACACCCCAGACATCGTCATCAGCATGTTCGATCTTCCGCTTAGCGTTCTTAATGTTAGAAGCTAATTCACGTTTAACCAATTCTTTCATGATAAACGGTTTGAACAATTCCAACGCCATTTGACGTGGTAAGCCCATTTGGTTCATCTTCAAGAAAGGCCCAACATCGATAACCGAACGACCAGAGTAGTCGACCCGCTTACCAAGTAAGTTTTGACGGAACCGGCCTTGCTTCCCTTTCAACATGTGTGAAAGAGACTTCAATGGTCGGTTACCAGGACCAGCAACGGGACGGCCACGACGACCGTTATCGATCAACGCATCAACGGCTTCTTGTAACATCCGCTTTTCGTTTTGCACGATAATCCCAGGTGCATTTAAGTCCAACAAGCGCTTCAACCGGTTATTCCGGTTGATAACCCGTCGGTACAAGTCATTCAAGTCAGAAGTGGCAAAACGACCACCTTCCAATTGAACCATCGGCCGTAAATCCGGGGGAATAACCGGAATTGCGTCCATTACCATCCAAGCTGGTTCGTTACCAGATGTCACGAAAGCTTCAATGATATCAAGCCGTCGAACGGCCCGGGTCCGTTTCTGACCAGAAGCATCCTTCAAAGTTTCCTTTAAATCACGAGCTTCTTTTTCAAGATCCACGTTATTTAATAACCGTTTGATGGCTTCAGCACCCATGGCAGCTTCGAATTCGTTACCATATTGGGCTTTCTTCTCACGGTATTCACGTTCAGAAAGTAATTGCTTCTTTTCAAGTGGCGTGTTACCAGATTCGATAACGACATATGAAGCGAAGTAAATGATTTCTTCAAGTGCCCGAGGACTCATGTCTAAGACTAAGCCCATTCGGCTAGGAATTCCCTTAAAGTACCAGATGTGAGTAACTGGTGCGGCAAGTTCGATATGACCCATCCGTTCACGACGGACTTTACTACGAGTCACTTCGACCCCACAACGGTCACAGACAATACCCTTATAACGAATCCGTTTGTATTTACCACAAGCACATTCCCAATCCTTAGTAGGACCAAAAATCCGTTCGTCAAACAGACCGTCTTTTTCAGGTTTCAATGTCCGGTAGTTAATGGTTTCTGGCTTTTTGACTTCGCCATATGACCAGCTGCGAATCTTGTCTGGGGATGCCAGACCGATTTGCATGCTTTCAAACTTGTTGACATCGATCAAAGGACCGACCTCCCTTTTTATTGATTATCTTGCTGAGCGTTGGTTGTTTCAGAAGGCTTAGCAGCGTCAGCTTTTGCGGCTTTGTCAGCGGCCTTCTCATCTTGTTGTTGTTTAAACTTGCTGAGTGCATCAACGTTGACAACCTCATCGTCATCATCATCCATGTCCCGCAATTCGATTTCTTTGTCTTCAGAATCCAAGACTTTCATATCAAGGCCAAGTGCTTGCAATTCCTTAACCAACACGCGGAATGATTCCGGTACGCCTGGCTTAGGAATTGGTTCGCCCTTAACGATGGCTTCATAGGTCTTAACCCGACCAACAACGTCATCAGACTTGTAAGTCAAGATTTCTTGCAAGGTGTAAGCCGCACCATAAGCTTCCAAGGCCCAAACTTCCATTTCACCGAAACGTTGGCCCCCAAATTGCGCTTTCCCACCAAGTGGTTGTTGCGTAACCAAAGAGTAAGGTCCGATTGAACGAGCATGGATCTTATCGTCAACCATGTGACTAAGCTTCATGTAGTGCATGACCCCAACAGCGACCCGCTTATCAAACGGTTCACCAGTCCGACCATCATAGACGATTGACTTGGCATCAGAATCAACACCAGCTTCACGAATTGCTTCCCAGATATCTTCATCTTGGGCACCATCAAAGACAGGTGTGGCCATGTGAATCCCTAACTTACGAGCAGCCATCCCTAAATGCAATTCGAGCACTTGCCCGATATTCATACGAGAAGGCACACCCATTGGGCTTAACATGATATCGATTGGCGTCCCATCTGGCATGTATGGCATGTCTTCTTCAGGAACCACGATTGAAACCGTCCCTTTGTTACCATGCCGGCCGGCCATCTTGTCACCAACTTGGATCTTCCGCTTTTGCGCGATGTAGACCCGAACCATCATGTTAACACCAGGAGATAATTCATCACCGTTTTCACGAGTGAAGATCTTAACGTCCTGGATGATACCGCCGCCACCGTGAGGAACCCGGAGTGACGTATCCCGAACTTCACGCGCCTTTTCACCAAAGATTGCATGGAGTAGTCGTTCTTCAGCTGATAATTCCGTAACCCCTTTAGGCGTTACCTTACCAACTAAGATGTCGCCATCTTTAACTTCGGCCCCAATCCGGATAATCCCGTCTTCGTCAAGGTTCTTCAATGCATCTTCCCCAACGTTAGGAATTTCACGAGTCATTTCTTCAGGTCCAAGCTTGGTATCACGTGCTTCTGATTCATATTCTTCAATATGAATTGACGTGTAGACGTCTTCACGGACTAAACGTTCATTAATAATGATGGCATCTTCGAAGTTATAACCATTCCAAGTCATGAAAGCAACTAATGGGTTTTGCCCAAGGGCTAATTCCCCGCCTTCCATTGCTGGACCATCGGCTAAGACTTCGTCATTATCAACGTGATCGCCGACTTTAACGATTGGCCGTTGGTTATAGTTCTTACCACCATTAGAACGGCGGAATTTCATTAACTTGTAAGTGTCTAATGAACCATCATCGCGACGAACGCGGACTTCGCGAGCATCAACGTATTCAACCGTTCCTTCATGACGACAAATCAAGGCAATCCCTGAGTCATGGGCGGCTTTGTATTCAATCCCAGTCCCAATTAATGGCGCATGCGGGTCAAGTAACGGCACCGCTTGTCGTTGCATGTTGGCACCCATCAAAGCACGGTTAGAGTCATCGTTTTCCAAGAAAGGAATACATGCCGTTGCGACGGCAACCACTTGTTTAGGCGAAACGTCCATGTAATCGACATTTTCGATTGGTGTTTCCAAGTTTTCTTCCTTGTTACGAGCTAAAACAGTGTCTTCAACGAATGAACCATCATCATTCAATGGGGAGTTGGCTTGTGCAATCACGAATTGGTCTTCTTCATCGGCTGCTAAGTAGTCGATCTTATCAGTAACCTTATGCGTCGTCCAATCAACCCGCCGGTATGGCGTTTCGATGAAGCCGTAACGGTTAACCTTCGCATAAGAAGACAAACTGTTGATCAAACCAATGTTAGGACCTTCAGGCGTTTCGATTGGGCACATCCGACCGTAGTGGGTATAGTGCACGTCACGAACTTCATATCCGGCCCGATCACGAGTCAAACCACCAGGTCCTAAGGCTGATAAACGCCGCTTATGCGTTAATTCACCTAAGGGGTTGGTTTGGTCCATGAATTGTGACAATTGTGATGACCCAAAGAATTCCTTAATTGAGGCAACCACTGGACGAATGTTGATCAATTGTTGTGGCGTTACCGTCGCAGCATCTTGAATTGACATCCGTTCACGCACAACCCGTTCCATCCGGGATAACCCGATTCGGAATTGGTTTTGCAATAATTCACCCACGGAACGAATCCGCCGGTTACCCAAGTGATCAATATCATCGGTTGAGCCAAGACCTTCTTGCAAGTTGAAGAAGTAGTTAATGGAAGCAATGATATCAGCAGGCACAATGTGCTTGAACTTCAAATCAATGTTGCCATTACCAATCACATTCACAACCTTTTCAGGGTCGTTTTGTGAATAAACCTTAACAACTTGTAAGACCATTGGATTCGTCACAACGGCTTCGTCAGATGGTGTGTAAGTGACCGTCTTAAAGTCGTCACGTTCCAAGTATGGGGATAGTTTAGCCATGACATTCTTGTCAATGACCGTATCCTTTTGCGCAATCACTTCACCAGTATCAGGATCAGCTAATGTTTCAGCTAATGTTTGGTCCATTAAGCGCGTCTTCATACTTAACTTCTTGTTGACCTTGTAACGACCAACTGGTGCGAAGTCATAACGTTTTGGATCGAAGAACCGGGCAGTCAATAAGCTCCGTGAACTGTCAGCCGTCTTAGGTTCACCAGGACGTAGCCGTTCGTAGATATCCTTTAAGGATTCTTCAACCCGTGAATCGTCGGTGTTCTTATGAACATCTTTTTCCAACGTCAACATCAAACTGTCAGTTTCACCTAACATGTCGATAATGTCGTCGTCAGAACCATAACCTAAGGCCCGGACTAATTCCGTCAATGGAATCTTCCGAGTACGGTCGATCCGTACGTATGAGACATTCTTGGCGTCGGTTTCAAGTTCTAACCAGGCACCTCGGTTAGGAATAACCGTTGTGCCGTAGCTAGGACGCCCATTTTTATCTAATTCTTCATTAAAGTAAACGCCGGGTGAACGAACCAATTGTGAAACAATGACCCGTTCGGCACCGTTGATAATAAACGTCCCTTGTTCAGTCATTAATGGAAAATCACCGAAGAATACGTCTTGCGACTTAATTTCACCAGTTTCGTGGTTAGTTAAACGTAGGGTAACGTGCAATGGTGCCGAGTAGTTGGCATCATGTTCACGAGCTTCTTCGACGGTGTACTTTGGTTCTAATAATTGATAGTCGACAAATTCAAGTGAAAGTTTTCCTGCGAAATCATCGATCGGCATAATATCTTCAAACATTTCCCGGAGACCTTCATCCAAGAACCATTGGTAAGAATCGGTCTGGATTTCGATCAAGTTAGGCAGATCAAGGACTTCCTTGATACGTGCATAACTTCTACGGGTACGGTGTTTACCGTATTTTACTAAATGTCCGGCCAAGTTGTTCACCCCTTCTTATTATTCCGGAACTCGCGCCTCCAGCCAAATATTACATTTGTGTTACAAATGCGTTTTTGACCGAATTTTGGGCATAAAAAAACCAAAAATAGTCGCTTAAGTTGACTATTTTTGGATTTATATTAACGAGCCGCACAGACAATAGATTGCGCGTTCGCTCGAGTTCACGGTTACAGACAAGTTATAATATACATCGAATAACTATCGTTGTCAACCAGTAGACTTATATATGATGATTAATTTTCTGATTCACTGGCAACCCCGTATAAAATCATCTTCAATAAGGTCTGTACACGGGTTCGTTCATCAGCATGTGGATCACCAATACGATGAAAACTGTTAAACAGCGGGCTTAGGCTGGTAATATAAAAGTTCGTTGCCATTTGTGGTGTCACCCCAGACTGTAGATTCATAGCCGGTTGTTCAAAGACAGTTTGAATTGGTTGTACATAATCAGTTGCAAATACTCCGCCTAACTCACGGATATGTTCATGGGTAAGTGCTTTAAAGCTCGAGTGAATCAACGTGAAAACATCAGCCGGATGTTTATGTGTCAATAATAATGACACTTCCGTCAACTGTTCTAGCGGTGACCAATCCGTTCGAGCTTGAATCGCTTCAATCCCAGCTCTGATTTCCGCACCAACCGTTGTAATTACGGCTAAGAAAATCACTTCTTTATCTTTAAAATGGTGGTAGAGTGCCGGCTGTGTGATACCGATCGCATTGGCAATATCACGAGTACTCGTTGCATCATAACCATTTTTCAAAAACAACGTTCTGGCCGTATCTAAAATTGCCTGGTGCGTTTTTGCCATCTGCTCAGCTCGTGTCGTCATGTCATCATCTTCTTCCTTGACTTTATTTCCTATTATAATTTACACCAATCAGCATCGAACCACCAGCCTTGGGCCTTACAGTTGACTTTAATCATGCCTCAACCTAAAAATGACGCTTGAAGTAAAACTTACTTCAAGCGTCATCATGTTGTTATTTTAACCTACTTCGATGAAACGGTCGAACGACCATCCGGCTTAGGCTGATTTTTAATGTTAATGGTAATCGCACCTTTGCTGGCACCAATTGTTACTTGATCATCGACTTTAATCGCACCAGTCAATAATTCTTCGCTTAACCGGTCTTCGATTTCAGTCTGCAATGCTCGCCGAATTGGCCGGGCACCGTACTCAGGGTCAAACCCTGCCTTAGCGACTACGTCAATGGCCGCCGGCGTGATTTTAATCTTGATTCCTTGTTGGGCCACCCGATTAACGATTTCTTGTGACATCAACTTAACGATTTCATGTAATTCTTCCTTATTCAATGAGTGGAAGACAATCGTCTCATCAATCCGGTTCAAGAATTCTGGCCGGAAAGTCTGCTTCAATGTCGCACGAATCGTTGCTGCAACCGCATTGTAGTCATTAGCTTTATCAGTTGCACCAAAGCCAACTGACTTCTCGTCACGCAGCGTGGTTGCCCCAAGGTTCGATGTCATAATTAAGATCGTATTTCTAAAGTCGACTTTACGTCCCTTAGAATCCGTCAAGTAACCATCGTCTAAGACTTGCAATAAAATATTGAAAACGTCTGGATGGGCCTTTTCAACTTCATCGAAGAGAACGACTGAGTATGGCTTCTGGCGAACCTTTTCCGTCAACTGGCCACCTTCATCGTAACCAACGTAGCCCGGTGCAGAACCAATCAACCGGCTCGTTGAGTAGCGCTCCATGTATTCAGACATGTCAATTCGAATCATATTATCTTCAGAACCAAACATCGCTGCGGCTAACGCTTTAGCAAGTTCCGTCTTACCAACCCCGGTTGGTCCTAAGAACATAAACGAACCAATTGGGCGGCTCGGATCCTTCAAACCGCTCCGAGCCCGTCGAATGGCACGGGCCACTGCGGACACCGCTTCGGGTTGACCAACTACCCGTTCATGTAAGATCTTCTCTAAGTTGACTAAACGTTCGCTTTCAGACTTTTGTAACTGTGTCAACGGTACGCCAGTCCATTCAGCAACCACCTGAGCGATATCTTCACCCGTCACTTGTAAATCATAGTGTGGGGTCGTCCCTTCAGTGGTTTGTGCTTCCTGATCTGCCTCAATTCGATCAAGGCGTTGTTTAAGTTGCATTTCCTGCTTACGGATATCAGCGGCTTGTTCAAAATCTTGCGCTTCAATCGCAGTTTCCTTGTCCTCACGTAACTGTGCCAGCTTATCTTGATTTTTGGATAATTTTGTTGGCTGATCCATCTGATCGATCCGTACCTTAGCAGCCGCTTCATCCATCAAATCAATCGCCTTATCAGGTAAGAAGCGGTCACTAATATAGCGACTAGATAACTTAACCGCCTGATCAACGGCTTCATCTGTAATTGTGACCCGATGATGTTCTTCATAACGTGGCCGTAACCCGTTTAAAATTTCAACGGCTTCATCCTCAGCTGGTTCGTTGACCATCACCGTTGCAAAGCGACGTTCCAAAGCTGCGTCAGATTCAATGTACTTTTGATATTCATTTAAAGTGGTGGCACCAATCGTTTGAAGTTCGCCCCGTGCAAGCGCGGGCTTCAAAATGTTAGAAGCATCAATCGCGCCTTCAGCACCACCGGCACCAATCAAGGTATGCAATTCATCAATGAACAAAATAACGTGGCCATCGTTATAAATTTCGTCAATCACTTTCTTTAAGCGGTCTTCAAATTCACCACGATACTTAGTACCAGCCACTAGCGACCCCATATCAAGCATCATCAACCGTTTATCGGCCATATCAGTTGGGACATCGCCCGCAACGATCTTTTGGGCAAGGCCCTCCGCAATCGCCGTCTTACCAACCCCAGGTTCACCGATTAATACCGGATTATTCTTGGTTCGCCGTGACAGGATCTGAATCACCCGTTTGACTTCCTTAGAACGACCAACCACTGGGTCCATCTCTTGTTCACTAGCTAGTTGGGTTAAATCCCGTGCTAATGAATCCAGCGTTGGCGTTCCTTCAGCCTTTTTACCACCGCGATTAGTGGCATTCCCCTTGCGCTTGCTCATGGCGTCACTGACACCTAGCTTACGAAGAACGACTTTACGCGTCTGACCAAGATCTAAATTCAAGTTCATCAAGATTCGCGAGGAAAGGATACTTTCATCAGAGAGCATCGCTAGCAATAAATGCTCAGTTCCAATCTTGTTAGCACCGAGCCGTTTTGCTTCATCACCAGCAACGGATAAAATCTCTTTGGCCTTTGGTGAATATGGTAAGTAAGTATCCTTGCCAACATTGCTCAACGTCCCATAGCCAGTGAACCGTTCGATTTCTTCGCGAATGTCATCTTCACTAACGGCATATTGTTGCAGCACCTTATTCGCAATTCCATTCTTCTCAATCGCCAAGGCTAGTAGCAAATGCTCCGTACCAACTGCCTGATGCTTAAAATATTTGGCCTGTTCCTGTGCCAGTACTAAGACACTCTTAGCACTAGGTGTAAATAAGTTATCCATTGCGATTCCTCGCTTTCTTTAGCTTTCGTAACGCAAGTGGTTCAAGATCCCGATAATTATCCGAGCCCGCAAACTATTTTCTAAGTCCCGGTCCGTTAAACCTAACGTCTCGTGATCGATGGCCACTAAAATCAACTGCGCTTCCCTACGATTTAAGACATCGTCCTCATATAGACTCTGGACGACTGCGTAGGCGTCTCGTTGTGTGATAGAATCGCCGATCACTTGAATGAGGGCATCTAACACATCAGCATCATCGACCAAATTAACCTTTTCAATGCGAATATAACCACCACCACCACGTTTACTTTCTACTAAGTAACCATTTTGGATCGTAAACCGGGTCTTAATCACATAATTAATCTGTGAGGGTACCACGTTGAAAAGGTCGGCAATTTCTGACCGTCGAATTTCAACATGCTCCGAGTCCGCCAAAATACTTTTTAAATACTTTTCAATAATATCCGAGATATTTTGACTTTGCATGTGCTTCACCCTTTTCATTATCTTTGACTAATATTGACTATTATTATACGAGGATAATGAAAAAAAGCAAAGAATTTCACCCAAACCGCGGACCAGTATGTCCTTAACGGTTGTTACAGCATAGCACGCTGACCGTTTGCTTTCAATTGATTGGACCATCTAACACGCACTAATGATTAATTTATGAGGTCCTCATATTCATTGAACTACCTATTTAAAATATGTCAAGTTACGTCACCGATCATTGTGTGCCATCTTAATAATGATGTCCCAGTCTAGATCACCAACAACTAATTTATCCGGTATGCGCAATCGTTAAACTCAAAAGTCGACTACTTAGGCCTACTAAAAACGCTAGTTAGTGTTAACTAGCTTGATCAGGACACTGAATGCCGCTTGTAAGGTATTACCGCTAATTATCAAGACGTGCTAGTAATGTGCTTAGACATGCTCAGTTCCAAAAAAAGGCCATAAAAAAAGCCAGTCAATTGACTGGTTTAGTTGGTTTAACCGTAATCGGGAAAACAGGATTTGAACCTGCGACCCCTACGTCCCGAACGTAGTGCTCTACCAAGCTGAGCTACTTCCCGAGAATATTAAATAAAAAGCCTTAGTACGTAACTAAGACTGTGTTAAACGATCGGGAAAACAGGATTCGAACCTGCGACCCCCTGGTCCCAAACCAGGTGCTCTACCAAGCTGAGCTATTTCCCGATACTAATGCACCCAGTAGGAGTCGAACCTACAACCTTCTGATTCGTAGTCAGACACTCTATCCAATTGCGCTATGGGTGCTTATTTAAAATGCCGAGGACCGGGATCGAACCGGTACGGTTATCACTAACCGCAGGATTTTAAGTCCTGTGCGTCTGCCAATTCCGCCACCCCGGCAAATTAAAAGCGGAAGACGGGATTCGAACCCGCGACCCCCACCATGGCAAGGTGATGTTCTACCACTGAACTACTTCCGCATAATAAATTATTAAATTGTAAATGCCGACTAGAGGATTCGAACCTCCGACCTCCTCATTACTAGTGAGATGCTCTGCCAACTGAGCTAAGTCGGCATGTGCGGGTGAAGGGACTCGAACCCCCACGTCGTAAGACACTAGAACCTAAATCTAGCGCGTCTGCCAGTTCCGCCACACCCGCATGATATTAAATCATGCCTTGTTGCCGGTCTAAACAGTTCTTACTGGTACGCCTTGACAACTATTTAACTTTATCATCATGTTGAATACTTGTCAACAACTTTTTTCACATAAATGGATAAATATACTTTTTATTGGATAAACAAGTTATATTTTTTCCGACAAGAAATATTATAGCACGGTAGCCGAAAATAGCAAACCCTATTTTCAAAAAAAGGATAACAAATTTCATTAGGCCTAGTTTTAGCGCCCTTTATCACCGAGAATCATTGACTTGCGTCGCTGCTCTCACCATCTTTATTGAACTAATTTGCAGTACTTAGCCTTCATTTACACCTCCATCTTGAAGCAACCCCTCCTTTAATACTCATTAATTATGCAAAAAGCGGGCTCACACAACTGTGAGTCCGCTTAGTCTATTCTAATTAACCTTGTTTTTCGATCTTCGTTTTGCCGTGCATGTAAGGAACTAACACATCAGGAATCGTGACCGTTCCATCTTCATTTTGATAGTTTTCCAAAATTGCAGCAACGGTCCGACCAACGGCTAAGCCACTCCCGTTCAACGTATGCACGAATTGTAACTTGCCATCGTCATCCCGATACTGAATGTGTGCACGCCGGGCTTGGAAATCAGTACAGTTTGAACAACTTGAGATTTCACGGTATTTATCCTGTTCAGGGAACCAAACTTCCAAATCGTGGGTCATTGCGGCCGTAAAACTCATGTCACCAGTCGTCAACGTAATCACGTGATAAGGTAACCCAAGCTTCTTCAACAATGATTCCGCATTGTTCGTTAGCTTCTCCAATTCATCCCATGAATCCTCTGGTTTAGTGAACTTAACCATTTCAACCTTATTGAATTGGTGTAAACGAATTAAGCCTTTAGTATCACGGCCAGCACTTCCGGCCTCTTCACGGAAAGCTGGTGATAAAGCCGTAAAGTAAACTGGTAATTTTTCGGCTGGAATGATTTCATCACGATAATAGTTGACCAACGGTACTTCTGCCGTTGGGATCAACGTTAAATCTTGCGTTGTGATTCGGAACGCATCTTCCTTGAACTTTGGAAATTGGCCAGTACCGTACATGGATTCATCAGTAACCATGTAAGGCGGTAATACTTCCGTATACCCTTCAGCTTCATGTTGATCTAAGAAGAAATTGTAAACGGCCCGTTCCAGCTTGGCTCCATCGCCAACATAGTACAAGAAACGGCTACCTGAAACTTTTGCACCACGTTCAAAGTCCAAGATTCCTAAATCTTCACCGATATCCCAGTGCGCCTTAGGTGTAAAGTCAAAGTGCCGTGGCGTACCGATTCGGCGTAACTCAACGGCATCTTCCTCTTTTAAGCTTACTGGTACATCTGGATGTGGCATATTCGGCAAGTGTGCAGCCATATCCTGAACTTGGGCATCAATTGTCCGCCGTTGTTCATCTAAAGCCTTAACATCCGCACTAACCTTTTGCATCTCCGCAATTTCGGCACTGGCATCTTCCTTATTGCGCTTCTTTTGTGAAATTTCGCCTGAAACTTGGTTTCGAGTTGACTTTAATTGCTCACTCTTGGCGATCAATTCACGACGCTGTTCATCGGCAGCTAATAAATCATCGATGTCACTAGCAGCAACACCCCGATGACCAAGCTGTTCTTTTACAAAATCTGGATTCTGACGAATCATCTTAACATCTAACATAACGACGTCTCCTTTTCACTTTTAATCGTAAATAAAAACAGTCTCTCCTCCCAATTGGGACGAAGAGACTGCGATTCGCGGTACCACCCAAGTTCAGGATCATGATTAATCCCACCCTTAAACGGATAACGGCCGTGCCGTGCAGTATTGCCTGCCCACATTGTCGCGCCGGAGTTTCGACTACCGATTCACACCACCCACCGGTTCTCTGAACGTCTACTTAAAACGCGCCGTGTTTAATATTCACTGTCTACTATAGAACATTGATTCCAAAAAGGCAACTAGCCCAAACTAGCAACTTTTTCATCAATCAGCCGAATGACTTCTTTACGAGCATCCGCATCAGCCACAAAGTCAAGTTGATCACCATCGATCTGCATCTTCGGGCTGTGGTCATAATTAGCATACCAATTCGTGTAGCGTTCATTTAAAGTCTGATAATATTTATACAAATCTGGATCTTGATCGATTTGTTCGTAAGAACGGCCCCGCTTTTGGATTCGCTTAAGCATCGTATCAAAAGAAATATTAATATGAATCAATAAATCTGGACTCTTTTGGTGCGACGCTTCTGGTAATTCCTGCATCATGTTATCCAACAATGAATCATAAATGTCAACTTCGGTATTCGTTGCCCGACCCAGATCACCATTTAAATGGAACAATAGTGAGTCTTCAAAGATCGAACGATCCAAGACGTCCAAATCGTTAGCAAAAGCTGATTTAATACTATCCAACCGTTTATTCAAAAAATAGATTTGCAATAAGAACGCGTACTTCTTAGGGTCCTTATAAAATAACGGCAAAATGGGATTATCATCAACTGACTCGTAAAACGCTTTAGAGCCAAAATGGTTGGCCACTAACTGCGTCAAACTGGTCTTGCCGGCACCGATTGTTCCTGACATTACAAGCATGGGGCGTCTCTCCTTTTAATCACGTTAAAATTTTGATTATCTCTAAAAGCAACACTACATATTGTACGCACCCCCGTCTCAAAATGCAATATCTGGTGAGTCAATTCAGCAAAAAACTTCTAGGCTTATTCACACGGGAATAACATGGCCCAGTAACTAAACTCACTGATTACCACGTTTCAACCACCGTTTGTGACAGGCCAGCATGAACAAAAAAGCACGTTAGTTAGTTCCTAACGTACTTTCATGGTATTATGCTGATTTAGCTATCGCATTTTATTTTACTTAGCAGCTTTTTCTTTAGCCTGTAACAAACTAACGTATTGTTCTAGCGTTAAGTTGTGCTTGGTCATAAATTGGGCACTGGCCTTACCGACATAACGGAAATGCCAAGATTCATAATCGATCCCAGTCGACTGCTTACCATCCTTGGTAAAGCGCAATACAAAACCGTAGTCCGCTGCGTGATTGATCAACCATTGTTGCCCCTTATTCTTATCTGATGAAGATAGCAACTGATTGCCGTGCGTACTATACCAATGTGTATTCATGATATCGGCAGCTAAGCCCGTCTCATGCTCACTACCACTAGGAACGGCTACGTACTCTTTCGTCAGCTTCAAGGCTTCTTTAGCCGTCTTCCCTTGATTTTCATAAGTTTGAATCGATTGATTCCAAACTTCTTTTTGGTACGCCACGGACCGATAACCTGAGACCAAAGTTGCGGGATAACCAGCTTTCTTAGCACCTGCTAAGAAAGCTTCTAACGGTTTGACAATTGAACTACGAACTTCAATACCGTCAACACTTGACTTGCTAAACGTCATTTCAGAACGCTTATGCCACTTATTAACGACTACTAAGTCGCTATCCGTTGACTTAACGCCCTTCGGCAATGCCCTAATCAAGCGTTGCCGCTTAGTTTGCGTTTTGGTCGTCTTGGCACTAGTACTACTGGCGCTCTTAGCTGTCGTCTGATTAGTACCACAACCACTCAATACGCCTACCAATGACACTAACGCTAATCCTGTTACCAAATTTCTCTTTAACATCTCTCTCGCTGCCTTTCTCAATTCAGCTTAGCATAGTCATGCCGGACTAGCTCATTCTTAAAGTCATGTTTGCGAATTTTTAATGATTCCGCTATTTCTCCTTTATCAAATTACCATAAATATCGATGAATCGCATCCTAAATCTGGTGGCCAATTGAAATTTCAATAGCACTAGTCTCAAATATGACCTTAGATTTTAAGCACCTTTATAAAACGTCCCTCACAGTGATATGCGATCAGCGTCCCAGGTCGCTTAGACCATCTCAAAAGTTATCGTCAGTCAAGCTCAAATCACGAAAGATGCCATAAAAAAATGCGCTTGACCATTAAATAGGCCAACGCACTTTTGCATTCAATAAAGCTTAACTCAGTTCATTATTTTTTATGATGCTGCTTGCGGGTTAAATCAACCTTATTCAACGGAATCATCTTCGTGTGATAGCGAAGTTTGTAATAGACATACAAAATGATAAACAGTGGGATGCTCATATAGGTGACCCCAATGGCTTGCCAATCAAGGGTGGCAAACGAATGCAAGTCTTGACCGATAATAACCACTAAGCACAAGATAAAAGCAAACCACGGTCCAAAGGGGAACCACTTCGCATGGTACCGTAACTCACTCAGTTGGTGGCCCTGCTTGACAAAAGCCTTCCGGAAACGCAAATGTGAAACGGCAATGCCTAACCAAGCAATAAACCCAGTTAACCCACTAGCCGAAACAAGGAAGATATAGATTCGTGCACCGAACAAACTTGACAAGAACGTTAGCAAACCAATGACCGTCGTTCCCAGTAACGCCATTACGGGAATTCCTCGCCGATTGACTCGGCCAAACGTCTTGGGCGCATAGCCTTGTAATGACAATGAGTATAACATCCGTGTTGACGCGTACATCCCTGAATTAGCGGCCGAGAGCACTGATGTTAAGATAACCGCATTCATTACACTAGCCGCGGCCGCCAACCCAGCTCGTTTGAATACTAACGTAAACGGACTGATAGCAATATCACTGGCCGACGACCCTAATAAGTCTTTCGACGTATACGGGATGATTGCGGCAATCACAAAGATAGCTAAAATGTAAAATAATAAGATCCGCCAAAAAACTTGTTTGATAGCCGCGGGAATACTCTTCTCAGGTGTTGCCGATTCACCAGCCGTAATTCCAATTAATTCAGTACCTTGGAACGAAAAACCAGCCACAACAAACACGCTTAAAATAGTTGGAATACCGCCGACAAATGGTGCCTTTTTATAGGTGAAATTACTTAAGCCGGTAGCATGGCCACCCATGATACCCACAATCGTTAAAACACCGATGACTAAGAACACTAACACGGTCACTACTTTAATCAGGGAGAGCCAGTACTCGGTTTCCCCAAACGAACGTACCGATAATGCGTTGATCGTAAAAATCAGGACCAACGCAATTAGACTAAAGACCCAGCCTGGAACGGACGGCAACCAAAATTGCATAACGATAGCCGCCGTACTAATATCGACCGCTAACGTAATTGCCCAGTTGAACCAATAATTCCAGCCCATTGCAAACCCGAGGGCCGGGTCAACGAATTTGGTCGCGTAAGTGGAAAACGAACCTGAAACCGGTAAATACGTCGCCATCTCACCTAGACTGGTCATTAAAAAGTAAACCATAATTCCAATACCAACATAGGCTAGTAACGCACCACCTGGGCCGGCCGTTGAAATTGCGGAACCAGATGCCACAAACAAACCGGTCCCAATACTACCACCTAGTGCAATCATGGATAAGTGCCGTGTCTGTAAGGACCGGTGCACTTCCTGATGTTGTTCTTCTGCCATTGCAGAACCTCCAAAAATCGATTTATATCTAAAAGTGTTCACACCGATTCAGTTAAGCACAACCAAAATAAAAAGCCTCTCTGCCCCACGATAACGTGCGCAAAAAGACTTTAATCAGATTGATTGACATAATTGCTGATTTCATCGTCGATAGCGCCCCGCAACTATTCTAGCTGCGACAGTCCTTGATTTGTTCAACCAAGGCCCAACGGATGAATCGGTCACTGATTCATCGATTTCGGCGGTTGCCCCGTTCACTGACCTTCACTAGTGGTGACCCACTTCTAGCCAGTTACTATTGTTAACCGCGTCCTCTTCTTTCGATATACTCAACTATTATATCCGACCCATCATCTTTTGACAACCGGCCATCAAGTTTAATTTTAATAAAATTGGTCTGGTAACATTGTCTTGCCTAGGGCTTTGTTATCAGAATAATCGATTGGAATATCAACCACAACTGGTCCAGCCGTTGCAAAGGCCTGATCAAGTACCTTGTCCAAGTCAGCCGGTTGGTCCACCCGCAAACCAGTCGCCCCAAAGCTCTCAGCATACTTCACAAAGTCCACTGGGCCAAAGTGAACCGCAGCATCCTCACCATACTTCATCTCTTCTTGGAATTTGACCATATCATAGGTTCCATCATTCCAAATCAAATGTACGATATTTTGCTTCAACCGGACAGCCGTTTCTAACTCTTGAGCAGAAAATAGGAAACCACCATCACCAGAGACCGAAACAATTTGCGTCTCAGGGCGAACTAAAGCTGCTGCAATTGCCCATGGTAAAGCAACGCCCAACGTTTGCATCCCATTACTGAAGAGTAAATGGCGTGGTTCGTAGCTTCGAAAATGACGTGCCATCCAAATATAGTGGCTTCCCACATCGACGGTGACCGTCATGTCATCGCTGACCCGCTGTTGCAATGCTGCAATCACTGACAACGGGTGACTTAATTTAGAATGCTTATCAATATTAGGAACAAAATCACGGGTTTGAAGCCGTTCCTGTAGTTCACCCAAGTATGTCTGAGCACTATCACTAATACTGTAACCTTTCATGTATGGCAATAAGAAATCTAAGGTCTGAGCAATGTCACCGATCAATTCGGTTTCCGGTTGGAAGTTATGGTCGATTTCTGCACGCATAGCATCAATCACCACAATCCGAGCCTTACCTTCCGCATTCCAGTTACGGGGTTCATATTCGATGGGATCGTAACCAACGGCGATGACCAAATCCGACTTCTTCAACAACATATCGCCCGGTTGGTTACGGAATAAGCCGACCCGACCGAAGAAATGGTTAGCTTCCAAGTCGCGTGAAATTACACCGGCCGCCTGGAAAGTCTCGACAACGGGTAAATTAGCGGCCGCTACCAAATTCCGAATCGCTTTCGTCACTTCTGGCGAGGAAGCTCGCATCCCAACTAGCAAGACGGGTAATTTAGCGGCCTTAATTTTTTGGGCTAACAACGTTGCTTCAACCGGGCTAGCTGGTCCTAACTTTGGGGCCTGGATTGGTGTAATAACGGGCGTCCGAACGACTGAATCCGTCACATCTTGGGGAACACTGACAAAGCTGGCTCCTTGCTTAGCGGCCGTTGCTTCTTGATATGCATTCGCTAAAACTTCAGAAATATTTTCCGGTTCCTGAACTTCGGCGCTGTACTTAGTGATTGGCTTAAAAAGAGCGGCGTTGTTCATGCTCTGGTGAGTTAAACGTAACAAGTCCGCACGTTGAACTTGACCAGAAATAGCCAGGACGGGATCGCCTTCAGCCGTCGCCGTCACTAACCCAGTTGCCAGATTACTAGCACCAGGACCAGAAGTCGTCATCACAACACCTGGTTTGCCAGTGATACGGCCGATTCCAGCTGCAATAAACGCCGCGTTCTGTTCATGCCGTGTCACAATTAACTGCGGACTTTTTGGATTAACGGGGTGTTCTAACCGTTCAAAAACGCGATCAATCTTAGCTCCGGGAATCCCAAATACGTACTTAACATCGTGGTTTACAAGGCTATCGACAATTGCGTCAGCCCCATAGTATTTCTTATCTGCCATGTTGTTCTCCTTTATCTTGTGAAATTCATTGTTAGAATACCATAAAAAAAGCTTTAATAACAGCATTTTCAGCCTTGTGAAGTAAAGCGTATCATTTTGAAAATGATCCCGGATTAGTAAAAGCGCGTCAATATTGGTTTACCAAGCGAAAACGCTGTCACTTTTTACTAAGTTTGTACGGCGTCTCACTTACTAGTCCGCATTCGACTAAGTAAGGTATTTAATTGTGCCATTTTATCATCAGAATAGTTCGTCCAATCCAATACTGGAATCTGCTTCACCGCTAACAATTCTTTGATCAAAGTGGCTAACTTTTGCTGATCCAAGAAATCCAGCCATAATTGATCGGCTCGCGAGAAAATCCCGTTGACTACCTTAGTTCCCTCGTGAGCCACCGGTTCGACATCCTTGAAGACTTGATCAAAATAGCCATAGTTTGGAAAAGTCTGTAAGGTGCCCTCAATGGCCGCGACCACATCAGTAATGGAAATATCTTCTGGTGCGCGAGCTAAGTGGACCCCACCGTTGTTACCACTAGTAGACGTCACTAGCCCCGCCACCACTAACTTGCGAATGATTTTGCGAATATACGTGGCTGAACCACCAATTCGCTCATGCAAGACATCCGCGGTTAACGGAATTTCAGGTTGCTGGGTGGCCAATAACACCAGCACGCAGGCAGCCTGCTCAAATGATTTTGCGAGTTGCATTAACTCATCTCCTAAGGGTTTAATTCCACACAGTCATAAAATAGTTCTGTTTGACCGGCTCCAAACGGCGCATAGTCCGGATGGCGCACAGCATCGTATTGCCGAAAATTAGCATGTACTAAGATTTGTTGGGAAGCTGGATTGTTTGCCAAACAACTGGCCGTGATTCGCCGTAAATGAAGTGTCTTAAATCCATACTGTAAAATACGAGCGACTGCTGCTGTCATAATTCCCCGGTGCCAATACCGGGCATTCAACATATAACCTAGATCCATCTCCAGCGTTGCCGGTTCCCCCGTATTTGTCATTCGTTCATATAGACCAACACTGCCAATCGCGCGATGGTAGGCCACCAGTTCAATCGCAAAAATCTGTGGGAGCTTAGCTTGCTGTTTTAACAAAAACTCGGCCTCCGTTAAGCTGTGTGCTGGTGTAAAACCAGCCGATGCTGCAATCGCCGGATCACGAACTAAATCGTAATAATCCGTGGTATCTGCCAACGTAAAAGGCCGTAACTCGAGTTGCTCGCCGCGAGCTGTAACCGTAACCATGCCCATATCTGTTCCACCTGACTTGCGTTATAATAGTTATGTTAACCATATCAAATTGAGGTGATTGCATGCAAGTTATTAACCAAAAATTAACGGATACAGGCGCGCAATTGACCGGTTATTTACATCAACCGGATACTAACGCACACCAAACAACTCTACCAGCTATTATTATTGTTCCAGGTGGCTCATATACGCATATTCCAGTGGCACAGGCTGAAAGTCTCGCGATGGCTTTTGCTGGTCATGGTTATCAAGCCTTTTACTTAGAATACACGCTACTTAGTGATCAGCAACCACTCGAACTAGCCCCGGTACTAGACCTAGGGCGTGCCGTCAGCTTACTACGTCAACATGCGGCTGAATGGCACATCGACAGTCAGCAGATCATCCCCGCTGGTTTTAGCGTTGGCGGTCACATTGTAGCGCTATATAACGATTACTGGGCAACCAGCGTCGCAACCACACTGCAAACAGCCCCAGCTACTTTAAAACCCAACAACGTGCTATTAGGCTATCCAGTGATCAGTCCCTTACTAGGTTTTCCTAAAGATGCAGCCACTTTGGCCACTTGGTCGCAGACACCAACTGAATTAGCTGCTGAACAACACGTTAACGCTAATAATCAACCGACTTTTATTTGGACCACCGCTGACGATCCAATCGTGCCCGCAACTAACACACTAGCTTATGTCAATGCATTAGCAACTGCTCAAATACCTTATGAATTGCACGTATTTAAGCACGGGCCCCATGGATTGGCCTTAGCTAACTCACAAACGGCCTGGAAACCAGATGCTGACCAACCTCACGTTGCACACTGGCTCACATTAGCGTTAGAATGGCTTGCTGATAATCGTTAGCTTTGCAAGCTAGCAAAGCATTGTCACGTATTCGTCGTGACTCATTACTAATATTTAGGTGTCGTTTCTCATTTATCGATAAGCGCTTGATTTCTAGGCAATAATACCTAGAAATCGGTATAACTCAACCCGCTTCAGCCAGTTTCACGCTCAGTTGCATCTTTTCCAAGTGAGACTAAACTGACTGTTTTTGATTTTAAGTATTTGATACGCCCTAACAATTTTTACCACTGACAGTATCATGGACTATCAACAAAAAATCGTTTGACTTAACCCACTAGGCTGATTGCCAAGTAGCGGTTAAGTCAAACGATTTTTATCACTTTCACTTCAAAGTTACTATTCAAATGTCAGATGCCCTGCCAAATAATAATCGAATTAAGTTCGTTAATTATCTTTATAAATACGAACGATAAAACAGCGGCCACTTTAATAATCCTGGTGCCCCAAAAACGTAAAGCCACTGCATGATCTGGCTCCACGTCCAAGCTAACAACACAGCTCCTAGCGTATCAGTCGGATAATGGGCATTCAAATAAATTCGGGAAAAGATAACTAAGATTAACCAAACCACACTCACCCATTTAACAATCATCGCCATCCGATAGCTCGGTAATTCCGGAACTACCAGCATGACAATCACGCTAACTAGCACGAAGGTTCCTAAGACGTGTCCGCTGGGATAACTATACCCGGTGTCCTGCGCCAGATGACCGATTGGCCGCGCTCGGCCAACTACATGCTTAGTAATGAAGCCCAACACCATCGCACCGACCATGTAAGCTAGTGACCAAAACGCTTGAATCTTATACTTGAACCCATACATTAAAAACGCCAGAATAATTATCCATAGAACATCCATTCCGGGCGAAGCCAGCCAAGCAATTACCTTGTAAAAAGCAACCCAAATACCACTGTTACTAACTTGAACCAGTGATGTTAAGGCCACGTCTAACAAATCAATACCAACTGCGCCGTCACTAATAAAATAGCTTAAATAGGCAAATAGAATTACCCCAACGACAAACTTGACCGGCCGACTACGCGACTTATCGATCATCAAAACAAGAACCCCCATTTAATATATAAATTACCAAAATTATAACATAGTCTATTAATCGACTGAACGAATCCTTAATATCTCTCAGGGAACCTTAAAAAAAAACAAAGAAATCTTATTTTAGTCACGTTTTATTAACAAAAAGGTTATGCTTATTCTGACAGTCATCGGTTAACTAACTAAATCTTACGTGGATTCAGTTTCCGCTGACTCAAAAAAATGCTAAACTATGAATAACTATTACCATTGGAGGAAGAGTTCATGGAAGACATGCCAAGTCGCTCAGAAATGCATCGTGAAAAATCACAGGGGAATGGTAACGGGCCCAAGAAAAAGCACCCCGTTCGCAATACCATTTTGATTATTATTGCCGTGTTATTAGTCGGGACCGGTGCGTTTGCTGCACGGACTTACTTTAACGCCAAAAACGCAGCCGACACGGTCTTCAAAAGTAGTGGCATCAAGAAGTCACGAAATACCAGTGCCGTGTTAAATGGCAAAAAGCCCGTCTCAATTCTATTGCTTGGGACTGATACGGGGGCTCTTGGTCGTAACTACAAAGGCCGCACTGATACGATTATTCTGGCCACCATTAACCCAAAGACCAAAACGACGACCCTGATGAGTTTGCCACGTGATTCTGAAGTGGCAGTCTCCGGTTTTGAACAAGATTTTCCAACTAAATTAAACGCCGCCTACGCTTACGGGAGTGCCGGTACGACCATTAAAACCGTTCAAAAATGGTTGAATGTCCCGATTGATTACTACGCTTTAATCAACATGGGTGGGATGAAAAAGGTCGTCAACGAAATTGGCGGTGTCGACATTACCCCTATTCGAACCTTTACTTATGAAGGTTACACCTTCACTAAGGGTCAAAAGGAACACATGAACGGGGCTAAAGCTTTAGCTTATTCCCGGATGCGTTATGATGATCCCCTCGGTGACTACGGTCGGCAACAACGGCAGCGACAATTGATCACGGCTATTCTGGGTGAAAGCACTAGTGCTTCCAACTTATTGAAACAAGATTTCTTAAATTCACTTGCTAAACAAACGCGGACTGACTTGACATTCGGTAACCTAACTAGCATCGTTACTAATTACCGTAGCGCCACTAAGAACATTGTTTCTGATCACGCTCAAGGTACGGGTAAGATGATTGATGGGCAATCCTTCGAAGTTGTGTCACAATCTGAAAAGCAACGGGTCACTAACGTATTACGTAAGTCCCTTGACTTAAAGGCCGCAACGACCGGTGAAAAATTCGCCAACCAAAATTAAATAACTGACATTACTAGGCAGCTAACGACTATTCGTCGCGGATTACAATAAAAAGGCCCACTGAGACTCCCCTATCGTGAGGATGCTCAGTGGGCCTTTTTGGCGCTAAGTTAGTTGGCTATGAATCATGTTAATTAGTTGGCATCTCGTTCGACAGCTTGTGTGCGCTTAGTCCAAGCCAACTTCCGGAGCCGGGCGCAATTACTGGGACATCGCCAACATCGATGTGAACTCACGCACAACCTGCATGATCTCAAATACGAATCTTATTCTAAGCCAGAAGCACTCCACTTCTGACTAAGCATTGGCATAGCATTTACCAGTTTCAGTACACCGAACACATTTTGGAAAGCTACTCGAATGGTTGATGAACGCCGATACGGCTTGGTGAAATCAAACGTTAAATGCTGGTCGTGCTGGACTTTCCAGCTAACACCTGCGTTAGAGCAGAGTTGGCTGTGTGACATATTCAATACTAACGGCGCAATTGAAAAACAAATGAATTATTGCAGTTTCGCTCGCCAGCAGAGCCGGACTGGCTATTGTTAACCTTAGTTCTCATCACGATTCCAATCGACGTAAGCGCCACTGACGAATACAAAATGCAATTAACCGATTAAGTAATTCAGCCAATAAAAAGCCCAATGCGATTGCGCCGGTAATCATAATAACTTGTAACGTGAATGATACGGCCTCACGATAATTACCAAGTGCAAAATTACGGACCATCTGATAAGCCTGACTACCAGGTACAAACGAGACTAGGCTTGGAATGTTAAAGATAATAGCTGGCATCTTCTTGTAGCGGGCGGCCAAACTACTGAGCACCCCAATGCCAACTGAGCCAATTAAACTACCTAAGACGACCCCACCATCAAAAGCCTGCACAATCAAGTATCCACCCCATGTCAGGGTACCAATCCAGCCCGCAACATTTAATGCTTGGTGCGGAATATTAATAATCAGGCCAAAACCCAATACCGCAATGTAAGCGAGTACTAATTGTCCAATCGTACCCATTGTGATCCCTCCGAATGCCCGGGTAACGCCCGTGCTTAAAATAGTGTAATGACAACGGCAATCCCAAAACCTAACGCCGCCGCACTCAGCATTGCTTCTACGCCGCGTGCGGGTCCGCTGACAAAATTACCGGCCAAGGTATCCCGCACCGCGTTTGTTAATGGCACTCCTGGAACTAGCGGCATTAATGCCCCAATAATAATATCGTTGACGTTGGTTCCCCAACCAATCTGACACACCCATTCCGCACTAAACCCAATTAGAAGTGCTGCTGTCAACTCACTTAAAAATTTGATTTTGAGGTACCGATTAAGCAAGTAGAAGACTAAATAACCCAACGTTCCAATAATGATAGTTGGCCACGTATTGATAGTTTCCTGACGAAACATGATCATCAGGGGGCCGCTAACTAGTGCGGCCCCAATTAGTTGAAGCCACAACGGAAATGACCGGGAAGCTGCATCCAACTGATTGAGTCGCTGGTATAACGTTGGTAAATCAATCGTGGTCGCTGCAAACTCCCGGGATAACTGATTAACTTGCGCCACCTTTTCAAGGTCAATTGTTCGCTGATTGACAGCAGCAATCTGGGTGGCATTACGCCCTTGAATCGACATCATAACTCCAGTAATCGTTACGTAGGTATTGGCCGCAACCACCCCGGCATTCTGGGCAATCCGCATCATCGTATCATCCACTCGCGAAATCTCAGAACCATTTTCGACCATGATTTTCCCCGCCTTCAAGCAAGTCGCAATAATCATTTCATCAGTCGTCACGGTCATCCCTCCTCGTGCTTAAGTAATTGCTTTCTCTAATTATCCTTACTTTAGCCAATGTCAGGCCGTTAGTAAAGCTTTATTTGTCATCATTAGTCAGCATAAATATGGTCAATAAAAAAACCGGTCACAGGAAGTAATTCCCGTAACCGGTTTAAGCCATTTAAGCTGTTAATTATGCTTTAGTAACGTTAACTGCTTGTGGGCCACGATCGCTTTCTTCAACGTCGAAGTTTACAGCTTGGCCTTCATCAAGACTCTTGAAGCCGTCTTCTTGGATAGCTGAGAAATGTACAAAGACATCGCTACCGTTTTCGCGAGTGATAAAACCAAAACCCTTATCAGCGTTGAACCATTTAACTGTTCCGTGTTCCATAATAAAAAATCCTCCTAGTGCATTTTGCACGTATAAAATAATGTAAATCATGATTCGGTACAAATGGGGATAGTTTATTGAAACGATCTGACCAAAATTACCTAACCAAGCTACAAGAGTAATTGTAGCATATTGTTTCTAAAAAAGGTAGCTAAACACCATGATTTCCATGAAATGTTTATGTGATGATAAATGAAACAGAATAACTAACTAATCATAAGTTAGTTTGTTCGGTACGTCCTTAACATTCCCTACTTAACAAAGACATTATGCGCCGCCTTAAAGCTAACGGGGATTTCTTCACCAGTCGTTTCAATTGCAACGGTCACTGGTCCTTCGAACGGATCGTGTTTCAAAACCGTCACTTGTTGCCCAATTTTGAGTAACGTATCATGTAAGTAAACTAACAAATCATGGTTATCAATAAAACGCTCAATCGTAACTGTCGTGCCATCTGGCGTATCCGCCAAACTCGTATGACTATCTTCCTGGTAATGCCCGTCCTTATCTGGAATAGCACCACCATGTGGACAATGCGTGGGATGACCTAAAAAGGCCTCTAAAGAATCCACTAACCGTTCGCTCGTCACGTGCTCCAGCACTTCAGCTTCTGTATGCACATCCGGCAAATCGTAATCAAGCTTATCGACTAAAAAGTCTTCCCAGATACGGTGCTTCCGAACTAACGTCTCAGCGTAGCGAATCCCCTTTTTGGTCAACGAAATGCCGGCATAAGGGGTATGCTTTGCCAAACCTTCCTGAACTAACTTACCGACCATTTCCGTTACAGAACCAGCCGCGATGTCTAGGCTTAAAGCAATCTGCTTATTAGACACCTTTTTCTTCGTACCACCAAGCTCGAAAATAATTTTTAAGTAATCTTCCTTCATGGGGGTCATGAATATTCTTCACCTCAACTAAATAGTTACTTCTAAATCTCTCTAAATATAATTCTACCATCTTACTACAATTAAGACACCAGTTCTAGTCTTTAATGGTCACAAAGCTTTGAATTAATTGTCTAATCGTGACATAATTAATTGTAGCGCAAAATAACCAACTTGGTTACTAATTTATAAGCGTGCTTGTTCGACTAAGGAGGAACCGCATCGTGAATAATGATGCTCAATTATCAATTACGCAATTAGATCGTTCTTTGCAGCATAAAGCGGTTGAAGACTTTGCAGCCTTTTACTTACAGCTTTTTGACGCTAACAACCTGGAAGTGATGTCCAACTATGACGTTGCCACTTATATGACCGACATCAATGAACACCTTACTTATGGCCGCTACATGACCAAGGCACAGCGTTTGAATGATACCGTTAACTTTTCATTTACGGCCTATATCAATTTGATTGATCGGCTCGATCAAAAATATTTTACTAGTGGTAATTCCGCGCTACCATGGAATGAATGGTTAGCCGCCCAGTTTGCCCAAATCGCAACTTCTTAACAATTCTACAATTTATGATTAATTTTTAGAGATTGAGTTCAAGCTCAATCTCTTTTTTGTGCGTATCACGCAATAGTCGTGGTGTTACATGTTAACGCTACAAAAAAAGCCCCAAGCTTTCCCGCAGCACTTGGGACCTCTGGCAAATATCATCACCGGGCGATTGAAGACTACTACTAGTTTCAATTACACGTTGTTTTTATGCACGATTACTACCTAGCCGAGCTAGGCATCTCTCAGCGCTTATTCGCGCTCCGTTGTAAATCCTTTTGCAAAGTTAAACTTCAAAACACGACCAACATGACGACGGTCAACCCAGCCATAAGATCGGTTGACGAACGGGAAACTTAAATGCCCAAGTGACTTACCGATACTTACCAACTTAAATTTAACATTAATCAATCAGTTACACAAGCTGAAGGTTGCTAGCCTTCTGACTTAACCGGATAAAGTCGATAGTGTGGCTGTTCATCTTGAATGTAGCAGTACAGACGTTGCGTCTTTGCTTCATCAAAGTAACCCAATTTGACCATATGGTGCCCATCACGTTCTTCAATTCCTTGAAATGCCGTCATCATAAAGATGCGCATCATTTCCATTTGATTATTATAACCATTGGCCCGCTCAACAGCTGCCGCTAGTGTAAACCCTTCATCTAGCATCATCTTAACAAAATGAACACGCATCAACGTACCATACGAATAGCGGTGTGTCGCATTCTTCTCAGTTGCTTTCAGACTATGAATATATTCTTTTTGCTCCCAGTAGCGTAGTTGTGTCTGGGAGACACCGGTCATTTTCGCCAAATCACTGATCCCAATTGTAAATTGGTGCTTATGAATTTGTTCTTTGAATTTTTTGAAAAATACGCCATCTTCTCGATTATCCACAGGTTAACCCCTTTTCTAACAATTTCAATACTCAGTATATTATTTTTGATATTAATGTCAAGTTTGTTGACAAAGTTGATAAATCCGATTATATTAGACAACGTACTTTTTTAGAGAGAAGGGATTTACTTGTCAACTCCTGTTGATACGCATGGGAAGCCCTATAACCGTGGCTTACTCATTGCAGTTTTATTAATCGGTACCTTTTGTACCGTTCTTAATCAAACGATTTTAACCACTGCTTTCCCAACGTTGATGAAAGATTTTGATATCACAACGTCGACCGTTCAATGGTTAACAACCGGATTTATGTTAGTCAACGGGATTATGATTCCCGTCAGTGCATGGCTAAGTTCACGGATTTCTACTAAATGGCTATACCTGACCGCAATGGCTATTTTTGAAATAGGAACTATTATTTGCTGGACGGCACCTAACTTCGGCTTCCTACTGACTGGACGTTTGATCCAGGCCGTTGGGGTCGGCGTAACCATGCCACTACTCCAAACGATCATGTTATCGATTTTCCCCGCTGATAAGCGTGGGGCCGCCATGGGGACTGCCGGTATCGTTATCGGTTTAGCCCCAGCCATCGGCCCAACGTTATCTGGGTGGGTCATTGACAACCTATCATGGCGTGACTTATTTGGTCTAATCGTTCCAATCGTCGCCATCGTTTTGATTGCTGGCTTCTTCTTCATGGCTAATGTTCTGGAAACATCTAAGCCCAAACTAGATTTTGCCTCACTAGTGCTTTCAACCATTGGTTTTGGGAGTTTGCTATACGGCTTTTCATCCGTTGGTGACAATGGCTGGACTTCTGCCGTTGTCCTCTCAACTTTGATTATTGGTGTTATCTTCATCATTGGCTTCATCTGGCGTCAATTAACGATGGAAAATCCATTCTTACAATTACGGGTCTTCAAACACGCCGAATTTACGATTGCAGCGATTTTGAGTTCCGTTGCCAACATGGCCATGGTCGGTGCTGAAATGGTTATTCCACTCTATTTGCAAATCATTCATGGCTTCTCCGCCTTTGAATCCGGACTATCATTATTAGCCGGAGCATTAATGATGGGGGTTATGAGCCCAATTACAGGTCGAGCCTTTGACCGTTTTGGTGCCAAACGTTTAGCTATTTTAGGGATGTTCTTACTGACCATCGGAACCATTCCATTTGCATTCATTACTCGTAATACCGCAACCGTCTATATTGTTGTGCTCTATGCGGTTCGGATGTTCGGGATCGCCATGGTCATGATGCCGGCAACGACTGCTGGGATGAACGCCCTACCCGTTGAATTAATGGGGCATGGGACGGCCGTTAATAACACGACGCGTCAAATTGCCAGTTCCATTGGGACGGCCATCTTGACTTCCGTCTTATCAAACGTTACGGATGCCACTAAACCGGCTCACAGCTTGATCAAGAGTAACCCACTCGGCTACCAGAACGGCTACTTTAACGCAACCTTAAATGGTTACCATGCTGCTTTCTGGGTGGCCGTGGGCTTCTCCGTTGTCGGCCTAGTTGTCGCCTTCTTCATGAAGGGCAAGCAACATTCCGTTAAACCGGTTATGAATACTAAGGAGGTGAACGACTAATGATTCTTGTATTACTCGTTGTTAGCGCAGTAGCGCTCTTCTTATCATTTATCTACGTTCACCAAAATACGTTACGAATCAGCCTATCCGTTATCTTTGCGGCGCTCTTAGTGACCTCGATCGTCTTCGTCTCCAAGAATGATGGTCAACATTACGGGATGGTCAAAACGACGACCACCACCACGCAAGCATTAAAGTCCGCTGGTAGTAGCAAGCAACTTGATTTATTGCTCTATCAAAGTGTGGGTACCGCTGACAAGCACCGGGTCTATATTTATAAAAAGACCACTAATCAGAAAAAAGTTAGCCATACAACGGCTAGTGTCAAGACGGCTAACCAAGTTAAGACGACGACCGCGACGCCTAAGTTAGTTACTAAGACGACACGCTGGACTTATAAGAGTAACGCCATGAAGTTTTGGTTTGGCTTAGCCAACAATGACAAACAGTTGATCAAGCGAACCAACTACTTCTATATCAACAAGAACTGGGTCGTCCTGAGCACAACGCAAGCCAAGCAATTCAGCAAATTGATGAAGCAACAACAAGCAACATTAAAAGCGCGTGCTAAAGTTTACGTGACTAATCAGGTCAAGGCCGCAATGGTCAAGAACCCAACGATGAGCAAAGCGCAACTCGCAAAAATTCAAAAAGCAGCGGCCGCTCAGTATCAAGCCAATGCCATTCAGAGTATGCTAAAAACAGTTAAGGCTAGCAAATAGCTTGAACTAACCATAAAAAATAACTAGCAAGACCCCGGCATGCCGGGGTCTTTGTTGTCTAAAAATAATCATGGTTTGTGTCCCCTTTCCACTAACGTCTTGCCAAAACTAGCGGCGGAGTCCCAGCGTCAAGACCACACTTATTCAAAAATCGATGCGCTGGTTAATTATGCCAGCGGTTTACAAAAAAATTCACGTTTTTTTCTGAAAATGTACACTATCTTTACTAAAACATGATTTTGGTGCTTTCGAGCAAATGATACGATTATCACGTACCAAGTTGATTGTTACGATGTCATTAGAAAGTCAGACGTCTAAAGGAATGATTACATGCACGATAACTCAACATCAGGATTGTTTTGGATCATCATCGCCCTTTTACTTGATATGATCAGTAAAACAGGCCCTAAAAATTTTATAATTAAGCAAATAAGACGATTTGGTTGGCTGATCAACTTGGCTATTCTGACTTACATTATCGTCGGGCAAATTCAGCAACCCACTGGCGTCGTACAAATCATGGTCTTAATAGTCATCGGATTTTCAACAATTCGCTCGATTTACGCTCGATTTACGCTCGCTTTAAACATCAACCTTAATTAGCACTAAGACAAAGGCTTGCCCGTGATCAACCGGTACTCAGGCATACATTCCACGTAATAAAACAAGCGTCCGCGTTGATTAGATCAACGCGGACGTTTGTTTTTATATCGCACATCACTGCATTATTAAAACTGTCAGACGATCTTTTGTGATTTTAACGCTGAACGACTAACAACTAACCGACGCAAACAGTCGGTCGGCCACTGACGGTTGAACAGATGCCGGGTTGAGCAGGCTCTCGGCGTCATCGTAGTCATCATCATCGTCATATTGATCATCAGTATCATAATCATCACTGTCGTCATAATCGTCATCGGACTCACTATCAGTGTCATCATCATAATCGTCATCAGACTGGCTTTCACTATCATCGTCATAATCACTATTCGAATCTTCATCGTCATCATCTTCTGAATAATCTGAATCACTGTCGGCGTCACTGTTAGTATCGGAATCATCGTCGTAATCGTCGGTCGAATCCGTATCTTGATCATCCCAATCATCATCAGCATCAGTCGAATTATCGTTCGTATCATCATTCGAATCAGCCGTTTGATCATCACGATCCGAATCATCGTCATTGTCGTCGGCCTGACTATCATATTCGTCATCTAACGTCTCAGCCGCATCATCCACATCGCTATCGTCTGCGAAGAGCGCCAAGATGAACCAGTCGGGCACATCGTCTAAGGCGTCCATGTCCCACTTATTTTTCGCAGCGGCAATCTTCTGGCGCAAAGCTGCTGCTCGTTTGGCTTCAGCTGCACTGACTTTCATTTTTGTTTTGGCCTTCTTAGCTGCAGTTAATAACTGTTTGACCTTAGGCTTCAACGATTTCAAATAAGGCTTTTTATCCCAGTTGATCGCTGCGCAACGTTTGAGCACGCTAGCTGAATAATTACCGTTCTTCACCTTTAACTGGGCTTTAACATCGTCCGACAATTGCTGATATTCCTGATAATCACTAGTTACGGTGACTTTCAATTGTTTCAGCTTATTCGTTAAGCTCGTTGCACCGTTCGCGATTTCAACCCCCTTATCAACCGTCGCCAACGCTGTTTTAACTTCACCAGACTTCAACTTAGCGGTCGTCGTCAAGTAGGCCTGCGTTTGATCCCGGTACGCCTGTGCCTTTTCGTCCTTAGGCTTTTGCGTTAAAGCGTTATCAAAATACGTCAGTGCTTTTTGATACTTATTCTCAGCAACCGCATTTAACCCGTTCTCGATTGACCGTGAATAATCCTTGTTACGACAACCAGCTAAGCCGACCACCATCAAACATAACAATATCAATAATGACACCCGTTGTTTCCCCGATTTCATACCTGCTTCACTATCCTTTTTGGTTGGTGTTTATGCTTCAATAAGTATACCGTTAGTCCACCAATCCTGCTAGCTGATATAAATTCATTTATATTCCGATGAAACGCATCTCCCCTATGCGGAAAGCAACATTCCTATTAACAGTTGTCCCAACGACGCGCCACAAATACGTATTACACCAATTAGTTCATTCGGACTAATCATGATTAAAACGCACCGATTTTGGATTGTTGTTTGTCCGTGGTTGCGCATCCTAATCCGACCTCCGGGGCTGGGTGCCAATTGCTGGAACGTAGCCGACATCGATTTGAGCTAACGCCCAACCCGCGTCATCTCAAATACGAGTCTTATTCTAAGCCGGAAGCAACCCACTTCCAGCTAAGAATAATTTGGCTACTGAGCATTGTCACCCAGCCCCTCCAGTCTCAAGAGTGTGGGGGCCACGAATTGAAGCCGAGCATTGCTACGCCAACGGATTAATACGGTCTTGGCATTAGTTCGTTGGCGTAGCAAGCACATTAGTGGCCCCGAACACGTTTCGGTAAGCCGCTCGAATGTCTAATGAACGACCGCTTAACTTGGTGTAATTAGTCGTTGAATATCTTGATACGGGAACTTCAATTGAACGTTAAGTTATCATTGACTATTTTTAGACTTCTCAGATAGTTAGTATGGTTATTGAGAAACCGTTAATCTGTCATAATATCAGTGGCAATCTGACAGTCAAACGACAAAATTTCTGTTTGTGAAAAGCAACAATCCGTTTATCAAAAATTGAGTACTCCTATGTCTGCCATTCGAATACTGTCCCGGCTGGAAGGCGTTTCGGCCAATGCCAAGTGGTGAAATTCCACTTGGCAAGCGTTTTTGGCTTGGTTAGTGGAAGGCCAGCATTTGAGACGTGCACTTCGGCTCAAATCTGTGCCCACCACGTTCCGGCAATTGGCAGAAATGCCTGGAGGTCGGCCTAGGAAGCACCAACCAAACAGTTCTACGCCAACCAGAACTATTTCCAGCGGGCTTAAGCTGGCCGCTTTTGACTTTAACTAATCGGTGCGTTTTAATCATAATTAATGCTAACTAAAAACTTGCACAACACCTGCGCATTTTTTGACGATCACAGGGGAAACAACCGCCGATCCAGCACTGCCAACTTTAGTTTTCATATTTAGTAACCAATAAACAATCATGTAAAAAAACAATCGTACCAATTCCAGCAGAATTGGTATGATTGTTTTAACTTGTTTATTGAGCTGCACACTGTTCGCAAAGTGGCATTAAATCTTTCAAATCCTCAACGGATGAGCCATTTTCTAAGAAGCAATTGACCATATCTAGCCAATATTCATCATCGGCACTAAAATGCGCGTTAATGTCCTTACAAGGTAATAACCCAGCATTGGTATAGGCGACGATTTTATCAGCAGCGACCCCGCTATGGGCTGCTAATTGTTCCAGAGTCATTTTCTCCCACCATTTGTCCTTTCAAAAAATCAATGTGATTATGTTACGCCCACAGCATTTGAAATGCAAGCGACAATTTCGTAACGTCACGATTAAAAATCAATGATAATTTCCTTCATTATTTTCACCGAAAGTAGTAAACTATTTTTTAACACGCCTTTATCTAGTCACTAGTACGCATCAAGCCTACTTTTTCATCACCAATATGCACTCGGCATTAACCTACATAGTTATCCTTTTTCATTAACCACGCTAACTGTCAGATAACCCCATTTAGTGCTGGTTAACTCATACTTATTGAATCGGAGATCGTATATTTATGGATTCTAGTTTAACCTTTCGTGCGGGTATCAAAGATGTGATTCCCACTGTCTTCGGGTACATTGGCGTCGGCCTAGCAATGGGCATCGTTGCTAACACGAGCCATCTGTCAGTTTGGGCCGTTCTACTGATGTCGTTAATTGTCTACGCCGGTTCCGCCCAATTTATTATTATCAGTATGCTGCTAGCCGGTAGTCCAATTTCAGCAATCGTCTTGTCCACTTTTTTGATCAATTCACGCATGATTTTAATGAGCATGTCGGTCGCCCAGTATTTTAAAAAAGATTCCTTATTGCAAAATATTGGTCTAGGATCGTTATTAACTGATGAAACCTTTGCACTCAGCATGAATAAACTAAATCAAACTAAGCAACAATTGAAAACAAGTTGGTTACACGCCGCTAATCTTGTCGCCTATTTAGTTTGGGCGGCTGCGACGGTGGTTGGCTGTCTCCTAGGTAACCTAATTACTGACCCTAACCAATTTGGCTTAGACTTCGCGGTGGTTGGCATGTTTATTGGATTACTTTACTTACAGATTATCACGGATCGTAGTAAGTCCCTACCCACCCAATTATGGGTCGTGCTATTCGTCACCCTCGCCATGTATTTTCTCATGCGCTGGGTCCCCGGCAACTTAGCTTTGATCTTTGCAACGTTGCTTGGCTGTGGCTTCGGAATGGTGGTGAGCCCCAAGTGAGTGCTTACATTTTAGCGACCATCTTACTTTGTGGTCTCGTAACTTGGCTATCACGCATCGTCCCTTTTGCCATCATTAAAAATCTGACGGTCCCCCATTGGTTAATTAATTTTCTATCATTTGTTCCAGTCGCCATCATGACCGCCATCTTTGTTGAAAGTCTCCTAACTTACCATGCGGGGCACTGGCCAGGATTCGACCTACCCAACATTTACGCCTCGATTCCCGCTATTCTTGCCGGCATTCTCACCAAGAGCCTACTAGCTGTCGTTATCACGGGCATTATTGCTATGGCCGTACTGCGACTAGTCGGCTGGGCATAAATCGTTAAAATCACATGTACTTAGCAAACTACTAGTTATCATCCATCTTTAATCACCCCCACTAACTTATATCACTGGGTTAGCGGGGGTGATTTGGTAGCCACTCAGTTACCTATCTTCTATAAATAATGACATTTTCACTAATGAAAGCGTTCCATCTGTGGTCGCCGCTTTATCTTATGAATTAAAGCAAGTATAATGATAAAAGTGTACGCCAGCGGATTGTCAAGAACAATTATGACTGGCATTGGTAAGAAACCGTTATAATTATCCAGATTGCTTTACATCCGCGAATGAAACGGGTAAATTAACAACGAACCATCTGTACACAATGTAGATAAGAACTATCTAAACTTTAAAGATTGAGAGATGAACAGACATGTGCGGTTTTGCTGGTTGCTTAACTGATCGGACTAAAGCGGATAACGCGGCCTACGATCAGACCATCCACGAAATGACTAAAATGATTGTCCATCGGGGACCCGATGATGACGGTTATTTTGCTGATGACAATATCACCATGGGTTTTCGGCGCTTAAGTATCATTGACTTAGCCGGTGGTCACCAACCATTATCTTATGATAATGAACGTTACTGGATGACATTTAACGGCGAGATTTATAACTACGTTGAATTGCGTGAACAACTCAAACAAGAAGGCTACGAATTCAAAACAAGCTCCGATTCTGAAGTAATTCTTGCGATGTACGCGAAGTACCACGCCGACGCAACGAAGTACTTACGGGGAATGTTTGCTTTCGTCATCTGGGATAAACAAGAAAAAACGTTATTTGCCGCGCGCGATCAGTTCGGGATCAAGCCGTTCTATTACGCCATCAGTGGTGACGACTTCTATTATGCTTCTGAAAGTAAGGCCATTTACAAGATTTTGAAGGACAAAACCTTCGATAAGAATGCCTTACAAGATTACATGACGTTCCAATTTGTTCCCGAACCAGAGACACTTACGAAAGAAATTAAAATGCTCGCCCCCGGTTGCTCCTTGACTAAAAAGCTTGGTGCCGCGCCACGGATCGATCGCTATTATCACCGCGAATTCCATCCGGTCCAACGTTCCGAGGACGAATATGCCCAAAAAATCAAAGATGCTTTAATCGACTCCGTTAAGATTCACATGCGCTCTGATGTACCAGTTGGTTCCTTCCTTTCAGGCGGAATTGACTCATCAATCATCGTCGCGATTGCTAAAAACTTCAACCCGAACCTCGAAACGATCTCGGTTGGTTTTGAACGTGAAGGTTACAGTGAACTTGACGTTGCTCAAGAGACCGCTGAAAAACTCGGTGTTAAGAATTACAGCATGACGATCACCCCGGAAGCTTTCATGAAAGCCTTCCCCCACTTTGTGTGGAGCATGGATGATCCGTTGGCTGACCCGGCCGCTGTGCCGCAGTACTTCTTAGCCAAAGAAGCGGTCAAACACGTTAAGGTTTGTCTGACTGGTGAAGGGGCTGACGAACTCTTCGGGGGTTACACTATCTATCACGAACCCGAATCATTAAAACCTTTCCGCTATACGAAACCAATTAACGGTGCGCTGAAGCGGATTGCCTTGATGATGCCTGAAGGAATGCGTGGTCGGTCCTTCTTACTCCGCGGGACGACCCCATTAGAAAATCGCTACGTGGGTAACGCCTTTATCTTCGGTGAACAAGAAAAGCAGACCTTCTTCAAGAATTACAATCAAAACCACCCGTTCCAGTCCATCACACAACCACTCTACGATGAATCCGTCGACTATGATCCAATCAGTCGGATGCAATTCATCGATATGCACACGTGGTTAAACGGTGACTTGTTGCATAACGCTGACCGGACAACCATGGCCCACAGTTTGGAACTGCGGACACCATTTGTTGATCGTGAGGTCTATAACTTAGCCGCTGAAATTCCGGCTGATCTCCGCATCAGTCATGGGACGACCAAGTACATTCTTCGTAAAGCGGTCGAAGACATCGTGCCAGCGCACGTTCTTCACCGTAAGAAGCTTGGTTTCCCAGTGCCAATTCGCTTCTGGCTCAAGGATGAAATGTACGATTGGGCTAAGCAGATCATTAACGATTCGCAAACTGACCAATACTTCAACAAAGACTACTTCTTGAAACTCTTAGATGACCATAAGGCCGGCGTTCGGGACAATTCTCGGAAGCTCTGGACTGTTCTCACCTTCATGATGTGGCATAAACTCTATGTCGAATCTGACCACTTGATGAATAGCCCCGAAGCGAACGCCGTTGCTGAAAAAGTCGAGGAGTTTTAGATCAATGGAAATTATTGTTCAAAAGTTCGGGGGGACATCCGTTAAAGATGAAGCCGCTCGTATTCAAGCATTAAAACACGTTCAATATGCAGTCGATCAGGGCGACAAAGTTATCGTGGTCGTCTCAGCAATTGGTCGTAAGGGCGCCCCCTACGCAACTGACTCATTACTCGGCCTAGTTGGGGCCGAGCATTCCCGCTTAACGAATCGGGAACTAGACATGTTGGTCTCAGTGGGGGAAACCATCTCGACTGCTGTCTTTACCGAGTTAGCGCGTAAACAAGGGCTGAACGTTACGGCGATGACCGGCCATGATGCCGGCATCATTACTAACGACGATTTCCAAAATGCTAAGATTCTTCGCGTTGATCCAAAACCGATCACGGATGCCTTTATTGATGCTGACGTGGTTGTCGTAACTGGTTTTCAAGGTGCCACTGAGAGCGGCCACATTACCACAATTGGTCGTGGTGGCTCCGATACATCAGCAGCCATCCTCGGTGCCGCTTTAAAAGCCAAACGGGTTGATATTTTTACCGATGTTAACGGCATGATGACTGCTGATCCGCGACTGGTCACCCACGCCCGTTTTATTAAGGCTATCAGCTATGAAGAACTGGCTAATATGGCTCATGAAGGTGCTAAGGTCATTCATCCGCGCGCGGTTGAAATTGCGGAACAAGCCCACGTCCCAATGCGAATTCGTTCAACCTATCAAGAACCGGATGAACTGGGAACTTTGGTCACTGACCGCACAACGACGCAAATCGAGCATTATCGCACGGTAACGGGGATTGCGCACCAAACAAACTTGACGCAATTCACTGTGCCTACCGATACGTTAAGTTCAAGTGCCATCTTCCAATTGATGGCACAGCACGGTTTGAGCGTTGACTTTATTAACATCACACCACACCAAGTCGTCTTTAACCTCGTTAATGGTGATGCAGCCGTCGCTAAGCAACTCTTAACTGACGCCCACGTCCACTGTCACGCGATTGCGGACTGTGCGAAGGTTTCCGTTGTTGGGGCTGGTATTACCGGGACTCCCGGCGTAACTGCCCGCATCGTCACGGCATTATCGGCACAGCACATCGACATTTTACAATCGACCGATAGTTATACGACCATCTGGGTACTCGTCAAGGAAGCTGACTTAAAAGCTGCCATGAACGCCTTACATGATGAATTTTTAGGAATCGAATAATCATCACCAACAAGCTCGGCTTAACGCCGGGCTTTTTTGCATCTAGTACTTAAGTTTTGGCTCTGTTTTAGACCATTTTTTCCGCCAAAAGCCTGTCCAGTTGTTACGGCACGCGTCTAATTTCAGACCTCATTTAGGGTGACAATTCCCCCGTTTGCATGTATTCTAGAAACAGTAACTTTATTGAAAAGGACGCTAATATTATGCAAGCAAGTCAATTAATTAATAGTTTGAAATTTAAGCGGGTACGGCCCGCATTGACCACGGACTTCGACGTCACGATGTTGACACAGGATACCCGTGAAGTTCAGCCCGGGGCGATGTTTATCGCTGTTATTGGTTATCACGTTGATGGTCACGATCTCGTTGACCAGGCCATCGAAAAAGGCGCCAAGATCATCGTGGCTTCTAAACCCTTGGACGTCAAAGTACCCGTTATCTATGTTGAAAACACTGAACGAGCAATGGCGATTCTCGCCGACGTTTTTTATGGTGCTCCTAGTCAAAAGATGCGGATGATTGGTGTTACTGGTACTAACGGTAAGACTACCGTCACCCACCTGATCGAACAGATCTATCGTGATCAACAGCAAGCAACAGGCCTCATCGGGACGATGTATCGTAAGATCAAAGATGAAAAGCTACCAACGGCCAACACTACGCCGGATGCGATCACAACGCAACGCACACTAGCTGCCATGCGTGACGCCGGTGTTGAAACTGTGGCTATGGAAGTTTCTTCAATAGCACTCGTACTTGGACGGGTCTGGGGCATTGATTACGATATCGCCGTCTTCACTAACTTGACGCAAGATCATTTGGACTTCCATAAAACAATGGCTAAGTATACGGAAGCTAAGGCCATGCTCTTTGCGCAACTCGGCAATAAGTACAACGCTGATGGAACGAATAAAGTCGCCGTTCTTAATACCGATGATCCCGTTGGTCGTGAATTTGAACAGTATACGGCTGCGCACGTGCTGACGTTTGGACTCAAACCAGATGCCATGATCAATGCTCAAAATGTCGAGATTAAGAGCCACGGAACTGAATTTGATCTCTCCGTCTTCGGCCACGTGACCCACGTGACAATGCAACTGATTGGCCAGTTCAACGTTTATAATATGCTGGCGGCCTTTGCAGCGGCTTACGCCAGTGGTATTCCTGAGGACCAAATTATTAAGTCCCTCGAAAAAGTGACGGGCGTTAAAGGACGTTTTCAATCCGTACCATCTCACACGGGTGTTAGTGTCATCGTCGATTACTCCCACACTCCCGACGGCTTATTGAATGCCTTAGAAACCATTCAAGATTTCGCCACTAAGGATATTTATTGCGTCGTTGGCTGTGGCGGTGATCGTGACAAAACGAAGCGGCCTAAGATGGCCAAAATCGCCGTTGAGCATAGCACCAAACCAATCTTCACTTCAGACAATCCACGGACGGAAGATCCAACGATGATCCTAAACGACATGGTTGCTGGGGTTCCTGACGCTAACGTCCCTGTCTATGAAGACCGGCACGTTGCCATTGCTAAGGCAATTGAAGCCGCGCAACCCGGCGATGTTGTCTTAATCGCTGGTAAGGGCCATGAGGATTACCAAATCATTGGTCGGACAAAACATCACTTTGATGATAGTGAAGAAGCTGCCAAAGCTTTAGCCTTGAAACCAACCATTGATTAAGCCTGGCAGCATGCATTTGCGTGCTATACAACAATCACACGTGTTCGAACATACCAAAGAACTGGACTACTGTTCATCAGCAATCCACGTCCGCTGCCAACTTCCATGACTGGTTGCTTTAACTTTACAATTTGGCACGTTCGAATGATTTTTCGTGCTGCCTCATAACTAACACAAGTTGGGCCAACTCACCAATCAAAACCACCCCTAACTAGACTGATGCTTATCAGTCTAGTTAGGGGTGGTTTTGATTTAGCGATTATCGTCCCCGTATCTAGCTAATTTTGAGTAAAGTAGCTGCTCGCACGACTACTTAATCCCGCTTCGATTATTAACCGGTCAAACTATCGCCTATCTTTGATAATTATCCTAATCCGGAAATATAATTATGTTGATAAAAGGGCTCAACTATCGTTGTTAATTTAGGTTTAACTAGTTTGGGGGGATTTATCATGTCAATGTTTCAAACTTGGAAACGCCGAATTGCTTACGGTTCCACTGACATGGCTGGCAATATTATCTGGCAGATGGTCAGTACTTATTTACTGTTCTATTACACGACAGTGGCGGGGATTTCAGCCGCCTTTGCTGGTATGTTGTTCTTCGTTGTTCGCTTCATCGACGCCTTTGATGCCTTAATTTATGGCTATCTGATTGATCATACGCACACAAAATACGGTCAATCGCGTCCATACTTTGTTTGGTTTGGTATCCCACTAGGGCTCCTGGCAATGTCACTGTTTATGATTCCATCATTTGGTGGGCACACGACGATGCGGCTCGTTTATATTTCAATCACCTACACATTCTTCAGCTTAATTTATTCTGGTGCTAACACGCCCATCACATCAATTCTTCCGAGTTTAACTGATGACAGTGTTGAACGAACCAAATTAGCAAGTGCACGTATGGTCATGACCACTATCGGGACAAGTGCAGTGGCCGCCATCACCTTGCCAATGGTCAAATTACTCGGAAAGGGCAACCAATCCACAGGCTTTACCCTCTGGGCCATTATTTTGGGACTCGTCATTATGGGACTCTTTATCTTCGCCTTTTTCAATCTCAAGGAAACCAATGGTGCGCAAAATCCAGATGGTGACAATGAAGCGACTGAATCGCTGTCAATCTGGGAAAGTTTGAAAGGTGCCGCTAGCAACAAGCCGTGGCTATTACTAGCTTGCTCGTTCATTTTGCTACAAACGTTCTGGATGCTACGAGGTAATTCCGCTATCTTCTTTATTAAATATGTGTATGGACGGCCAGAATTAGCCCCAATCTTCCTTGGCATCGGCTTTGTTTCCGTCATTGGTAACTTATCCGTTCCATTTTTGTCACAACATTTTAAGAACCGTAACGTCTTACAATTTTCACTCGTTTTAGGTGTCGTTGGTCAATTATTGTTACCAATCGCCGAAAAGATGCACAGTGTCAGCCTGTTAATTGCAGGCTCAGTTGTTTTTCTCATTGCCATGGGGATTACGTTTACGATTGTCTTCGCTATGTTATCTGACACCGTTGATTACTCGACAAAAGTCCTCGGGTTAAATGAAACCGGATTCTTGTCCGCCGTACCAATGATTGGTGCCAAGTTAGGAATGGGGATTGGTGGCTTTCTGGCCGGTCAATTTCTATCATGGGGTCAGTTCAATGCAAAAGCGGCTGTTCAATCAGGACGAACGATTACTTTTATCAACCTCGCCTTTATTTGGATGCCAATTATTTTATTAGCTGCGATGATTTTCATGATGCAATTCTATCATTTAGACGAAAAAGAATTACAAGTGAATAAACCAGACGCAGTTCCAGTGAGTGAAGCTAAGGAGGACGTTGAATATGATGCCAACAATTAATTCAATTAAAACAACCGTCAACGGCGTTGTTAAAATTGTTAAACCATTTAATAACGAAGTTGGCGGTGAACAATTTGACCCCCGCGTACTCAAAACACTAACAACCTTTGCACAACCCGCCGTCCTTGAAAATGACTTGGCGGCTCTCCGCAGTGGCAGTTTAACTCCCGCCATTGCAGACCCCGTTGGCAAAGCCGTCGCCGTTCAAAATCGTAATATTACCGCTTTGAATCGTACGGTCAGCGTTGAATGGCTAACGCCACAAAATGTTATTAGTCACAAAGTACTTGTCTACTTCCATGGCGGTGCTTTTTACGGCGGGGTTCCCGGTAACAACACTGTACTATTAAAGATGATTGCGGCTCAAAGCCATTGCGAAGTCCTTAACGTTGATTATAGCCTAGCCCCAGAAGCACCGGCGCCCGCAGGTATTTTAGATGGTCTCGCCATTTTCCAATATTTAGAACAGCGTGATGCTGACACAATGATTACCGTAGCTGGCGATTCAGCCGGAGCCAACATCATCATGGCGGCAACGAATTTGAACCAACAACTCGGTAGTAACCGTATCAACCAGCAGCTGTTATTATATCCAGTCACCGCACCAAATGCTGACCACGCCGGTCCACTCTGGGATTTGGCCGCCTTTCCGATTATTGACTCACAGCGTGCCATTCTCACCAACTATCACGACCTCTTTCGACAACTCGATAGCATCATGACAGCTTATTATGTCCCAGAAAACTTTGATTCACATTCTCCACTCATCTCACCGCTACGCCAGGAAGACTTCACGATGACACCACCAACAACAATTATGGTCGGTGAATTTGATCCTTTCCGTCCACAGGCCTGGGCTTATGCTCAGCGACTAGCCGCAGCCGATACCGCAACGACATTTATTCAATATCAAGGTTTGAACCACGCTTTTGCACCATTAGTGGATCAATATTGGCAAAGTCGTGACGTTGCCCAAGTGATGGCCGCCGCGTTAATTTAGTGCCCTGTCAAACTACTGAAATGCCGCGCACCACATCTCAAGAACCAAGTGACTAAGAAATTGAACAATTAACACAAAATCGGCAATCATTTTTGAAAATTGATTGCCGATTTTGTGTTTAGTTAACTACTTGGCCTAGCACTTAACTTTAAAACCTGTGCTATACTCTTGGCATGGGGGGATAACAATGAATAAGAATGACAAAGCTAAACGATTAATGCAACAAATCGACGTTGCCTATAATGATCCTGAAGTTAAACAGGACGCTCAGATTCGAGCCGACTTACTACGTTATGCCACGGAACTCGACAAAAACGGTAACTACTTATTAATTGCCACTAAGGTCAACAGTATGGCCATGCGTGTCATCCGCGAACACATGCACCAGCCGCTTCAAGCCATCAACACGCTCTACACCCAAACTAGCCGTACCTCCGAATATTATTGGGGCGTAGCAGCGGCTAGTATTTTTAGCGGATTGTGGTAAGGCCTTAATAACCAACCAGCTTTTCTTACGCTAGTAGCGATTCTGACGCAAAGTACTTGGCATCTTCATTTAAAAACTAACTAATCATTTCAAAGGGACCTTTCTGGCATAAACCACAGAAAGATCCCTTTTTCACTCGTAATTAAAATATACTAGCTTTTATCACAACACGATTATTAGTCTAGACAGAGGAACCTATTATTGACATCAAGCTGCCTACTTCAAATACCTGGTTTCATTCCAAGTTGTCAGTTCAAAATTCTGATTATCCGTCGTCGACAGTACTGTTAAGCTGTCATTGTCCACGATACCGTGGCCGACCGTCTTCATGACCTGGCCATTAACTACAAACGGCGCGCGTAATTCAGCCAACGGTACGCCCATTAACGCTTTAACAGTCATCGTCGTTACGAGACCGTGTGACACGACTAATAACGGCTGCGAACTTGCTACCCCGATTTGATCAATCAACCGATGGAGTGTATCCGTCGTTCTTGCCACAAAAGCTGCGTAACTTTCACCACCACCAGCCAATTCAGGGCGATATTCAGCTGGTTTGGTAAAAATGACTTGGGCATACGACTGTGGATGCACCTCTGCTTCCCGCTTACCGTCCCAATCGCCAAAGTCAAATTCACGTAAACCATCGTCTACTTGAATCGTTGGTTGCCACTGATTAGCAGCTACAATGTACTTCGCCGTATCCAACGCCCGCTGCTGCGGACTACTATACACAGCAGCAAACCGAATGGCTTTTAAATAATCACCGGCGGCCTTAGCCCCTTCAATCCCACTAGCAACCAGTGGCGAATCCGCTCGCCCACCTTGAAACCGATGTTCCAAATTATATTGTGTTCGACCGTGACGAATGAAATAAATCTGCATGGCACGTTCACCTTCCTAATCCGTTCAATAGTTTAATTCTAACTGTGTCGCACTCAATAAAAAAGTCTTCCGTTCCATCAACACACAAAAAAATATCGTGGTCTAAAAGACATACCACGATATTTTGAGCATTACGATAGCGGTTTAACCAAGTGTTGGTACGGATGAGTCCCAATCATGAGCTGACCATCCGGGACAAAACCATGTCGGTGGTATAATTTAGCCGCCCGTGGATTACCATCATCAACGTTCAAACTCAGCTTGGTTGCCCCTAGCTGTCGGACTAGTCCCGGTAAGGCTTCCAATAAAGCACTACCGACCCCGTGACCTTGGGCTTGCGGGTCAACTGCCAGCATACTTAAATACCATTCATCCGGTCGGGTCTCACCACCTAATTCCAAGGGTGCTTCAAACCCCGCATGCTGCCCAGAAGTCGTCCGTAATAAATCATTAACAGCGACTTCATTCTTCGCCAAGTGTCCAAACGCGACCCCCACGACTTTGTGATCCATGATAGCAACGAAGGTCTGCGCTAATCCATCTAAATTGGCCGGTCGCTGATACAACTCAGTCAACATCGCTAACAAGTCAGCCTCGCTAACGTTTTTTAAGACTGGCATTTCCATATCCCGGTAAATCATCGCAATCAACGGTGCAATCTGCGCACTGTCTTGCGGTTGTGCCGTTCGAATTTCCATCATCTCAACGCTCCCAACTGTTTTCTCAACCGTAGCAAATCCATTGATTGTCGTCAATCGTTGTGCTTGATTTGCTGGCGGTGCTGAACCGTCATGACCCACGTTGTAACGGGCACGACTAAGATAACACCCATTAACGAAAATAATACCATTAATACTTCAGCCACAAATATTTTATTATTGATAACACTCCCAAAAGAATAATGTAAGCCTGAAAACCAGATAAACAGTGCCAAAAAGCCACCGAAAAAGCCGAAAAATAATGTGTTAAAAGTTGTTCCAATAATTTGCTTACCAATACTGATACCATCGATATATAGCCGTTTTGTGGGTAACTGCGGATGTTGTGCCAAAATCTCACTCAGACCAGCGGCAATCGCAATGGCCGCTTCTGCGATAGCACCTAGCGTACTCAGAATTGCTTCAGTAACTGCCACGCCGATAAAGGAAACGCCGATCGCTAGTGACATCCCTTCGAGGTCCTCACTGTCTTCCAGACTAAAGCCTTGCGCCATAATCCAATTTTCAACTGGAAAAATAATTAGGACTAAAATGACCATGACAATCAAAGCTGCGATGTAGGCAGGTTTGGCCGCTACTTCATTCGCCTCACCGAAGAAAATCGTAAAGGCTAAGATAATCGTCCCAATTACCAATGACACCGCAACCGCAGGAAAGCCCCATGAAATCAAAACAACCGCCAAAAATAACAAGCCAAAGTTAAACAATAAGCTTAAAAAGGCTGTGGCTCCGGTCTTACCACCAATTAGCGTCATTAATCCTAGTAAGATCAGCCCTAAAACAGTAATCGTATTCATGCGACCACCTCCTTAGGCATCAAGCGACTCGCTACCGGAATCGCTAGGACGATTCCAATGCCGGAAATTAAGCTTTGGACCATGCCCAGTGACATATTCATTGTAAAGGTGTAGCCCCAACTATTACCGTTGCGGAAATACAGTAAGGTCATCGCAAAAGTATCGGCCATAAAAATTAAGAATAACACGTTGATTAAGGGACCCATAATTGACCGACCGATTTGAATACCGGACTTAAATACTTGACGTGGCGCAATATCAGGACGCTCCGTTTTTAATTGAAATAGTGAGGCGACAATATCCGTTGATTCGTCCATGACCGCTCCTAAGGAACCTAAAATCGTTTCCACTAAAAATAACGGTCGGGGAATCTGGGTGACGTATTGCATTGATTCATATGTCACCCCACGTTCATGAGTCACGGCAAAGACAATCAAACTGATAATCACGGCCAACCCCGTACCTGCTACGGTAGCACCGAATGTCACGAGCATCTGGCGACTGAAGCCAAGTACTAATAGCAATGTCAGGACCGCAAAAATAACGGCCAACACGCCGAAAAGCAAGTAGATATGGCCGCCATTAGTTGCCAAGTCAATTTGAATAGCCGCATAAAACAACACAGCGTTGAGAGCCACACTCAAAAGGGCCATCAAGCCACTAAAGCGCATAATTAATAAAAGTAACGCTATGGCTAACCAAGCGACAAATGCCAACGCAGTATCCCGTTTTAACCCCTGAATCGTCACCGCACTACTATGGTCGCTAGGAATTCGTAAGAAAACTTGATTGCCTGCTCGATATGGTTGATCCATGGCGCCTGAACTCGTATACGTATTCTTAATACGATAAGTTCGACCACGATGCGCCTTGTTGAGAACTCGGACCGTTACAAGCTGTGTCATTGTCGCATCCTTGTTCTCAAATTCATCCGTCGTCGTACTTCGACTTTTGGTCTGCACGTGGGTCACTTGTGCCACCGTCTGCTGATAAAGCCCAGCATTGACCCGGGTCAAGCCAACCCCAATCAATCCTAGCGCAATCACTAACAGTGTTAACCACAACCCCCACCATTGCTTGATTCGCTGTTTCACATCTTCACCTTTTTTCACTTCAATGGTCATCAGTGTACCACGTACGTCCCCACGCGAGCGCCATTGCTGACAATCTTTACCAGAATCTAAGCTTCTACACCGATCTAGGCGGCTACTTGAACACGGAGCGCTTTAAGCCAAGCAATTTCTTCTTCCTCATGGAGTCGTTGAGCAAGCTTCAAACCTTTTTCAATCAATGCGAGGGCCTGTTCAGGCTGCTGATGGACCCGCCATTCATAGACTGCAGTTAGCTTATAATGTGCTAAAGGTTGGTAGCGGCGTAATAATTGCTGGACACCATCGTCTTGGTACCAAGCCAAGATTTGTGGATCACGATGATTCGTAACTAAGTTCCAGTACAAAGTTGCGTCTAAATACTTCGCTAAATCAACGGGAGGCAACATATTAAAACTTGGTTCCAAACGGCTCAAACCCGCTAGCAGCTCAGGGGTATCCAGACCATGCTGGAGTCCCCATTCCAGAATCAACCAGGCTTGGCGCACAACCAAATAATTCCGATTACCGCCATCGCGTGGCATAACGATCATGCTAGCATCAAGGTCGCGAACACTGCCCGTTTGAACCTTGATTGCTGCAGCACACGCCGTCACGTATGCCGCTGTCATAGCTGCTGTTGATTCCCGGGCCTGCCGAAACTCCTGTCCAGCCGTGGGGTAGCCGTGTAGGTTCATTGGTAATAATTGCGCGGCTTTTAACGTATTAACCCAGATCCAAATAATGAGTGCAAACAGCCATAGGTCAAAACTAAACTTAAACTGGTTTAAAGTAATCAAGCTGAGCATCACCGTCAGTAAGTTGAACAAGCCGCCACCAAAACAATATATGGCGTGATTAAACCGTTTGGCATCCGCGGGTGGCGCTGCCACCAAGTGCGGGTGCCGGGTTAACGGCCGTTCTAATTTCCAATGACCATGCACCTTACTTAATTGCAGTCGGAATCCGGCAATCCGGACAATCCGCGCACCAATTAATCGAAAACCGACCCACTGACCAAGCCAGTGAATCAGCGTCGCACCAAGCTCACTAGCAACTAGGGCCAGACCAAGCCAACCGACTGTTGCAATAAATTGTCCGAAAACTTGCATACGATCCCTCCTCGTCCTTTGATAAATTCATTTGTCAGTAAAAAACCTAATTTCAACATCAATTAAGGTCGCAGTGCACTAACTTGTAATTGGTACACTGCCTACTTAATTTTTAAACTGGTTATATTACATTAATTATACGCGCGGCTATCAAAATAATCGCTTGAACTTCTGTAATTGCTCTTAATTATAGCAAAACAAGCTGATTTCCAGCGATCAAGACGCCCAAAACCAACCTGTTGATTAATGTTTAAATCCCGTTATTTTACACGTTCACGCGCCGATGACGCTTAACGACGCCGGTGTTTGACAACGGTGAAGAAATGTAAAATCAGTGCTAAAAGCACGTAAAAAACCACCACAAACACGCCATAATAGGCCCAAAAATTATTCAGCGGAATTAATTGTTGAATACCCGCTTCGATACCCATTGTTAGTAGTGCCATCACTGCAATCATAAAGAATAATTGAATATAGCGTTTCACCGTACTGTCATCCCTTTCCTTTTTATGCGCGGCCCGCGCACCAACCCGCTCACATTCTGCTTGTTTAGCAGCTGTAAGCGTCTGCATGCCCCACGTCTTAGTCACGACAATCTCTCGTAACTTGATAAGACCACCCATGGTCAAAAATTTATCTAAAGTTTTAAACGTCGCGTCAGTTACACCCGTCAAGTAATTCTCAAGCCCCCCAGCATAACAATCCGTAATCGTGACGTAATGCTTGTTTTTAAATCGATCTGGCACCGCCTCACCGATCGAATTAAAACGTGCAATGCGGCCCCGAAAACAGTCACAGAAATTCTTCATCACACCTGACAAGCTACCTAAATAAGTCGGTGCGGCCAGTATCCAGACATCCGCCGCCAATAGTTTGGCTTCCAATATATTTAAATCATTATTCGGTTGTCCATCGTGGTCTGGCCGCAATTTATAATCGTTGAGGTCAACCAACTCCGTTTCTGCACTGGTTGCGGCACCCTTTAAAACGGCTTGCAATAACTGCGCCGTTACACCATCCACTCGGTGCGCTCCTAATATTCCTAAGACTTTCACATTTGCCACTCCTATCATCTAAGGTCTAATTCTATTTTAACGCATTTCAACATAAAAATATGGTTATCAAACGAACAGCAATCGTTAAACCCGCTAATAGTCTTTACTTTTAACAAAAATGTTTGACAATCGATTAACGTCTTGCTTTAATTATACATAAGTACGAACGTTCCAATAATACCTAGTCTAACTGACAGCTTGTAGGCTTAAGACTGCCTTGAATTCGATTATGAATCTCGTGTACTTGATTATTAAAGCTGTCACATCAACACTCAACAGCTAGTTTAGCGTACTGCCGATGGGGGAAACTAGCCCTTAAGTGTAAATAGAATTTGAAAGGACGCAGTCACCATGGCTAATTTTCAACAATCGGAAACAGCACTTACTGAAAGTGCCACACTCATTAATATCTTTGCCGAAAAGATTCGGCGTCAAATTATCATTGCTCTGGGGAACAGTGATAATGGTCTCAACGTTACTGATATTACCGCATTAGTAAATATTTCACGGCCCGCTGTTTCACACCACCTACGCTTGATGCGTGAAGCGGGCGTTATCGATATGCGCAGTAATGGTGTCGAACACATCTACTTTCTTACGCTAGCCGCACCATTACAGCAACTCCAAGCAACCTTCGCAACTTTAACTGCTGATAACGCGACGCTTAGTCAGTCCTAAGTACAAACACCAATTTTCATAGTTAAACCACTGCCAGTGTCATCTTGCCTCACTTTTGGCATCCATGGCACTACCTTAAACGGCGCTTCAAGAATGCTAACTCATTCTTGAAGCGCCGTTTTTTAAAACTTTTAAGTAGCGGATTGTACTTACGTCGCACCTACCGCCGATTTAAGGCTTGCAAATCAGCTGGTAAAGCCGCTTCAAAGTGTAAGATTTTTTCCGTAAAGGGATCGAAAAACTGTAAAGTTGCCGCATGTAAAGCTTGCCGTTGAATCCAATCCTGACTGCCACCGTATAACGCGTCACCTAATAACGGATGACCCAACGCCGTTAAATGGACCCGAATTTGATGGGTCCGACCAGTCACTAATTCTAACCGTAGCCGACTCACGCTATGCTGCAAATCAGTCACTTCAACTTGGTATTTCGTAATTGCCCGTTGTCCAGTCGCCATAACCGTACGACGCGGACTATCCGACATACGGCCTATGGGTTGATCAATCGTGCCACCAGCAGGAATAATGGTACCTTCAATCCAAGCCTGATAAGTCTTAACCAATTGAGCCGCAATTCGAGGCTCCGTTAACATCCCCTGGGCCACTCGGTGTTTAGCAACCAACACTAGCCCACTCGTATCCCGGTCCAAACGTGTGATTAGATGTGGTCGCTGATTAGCAGCTTGCGTAGCTATTAAATAACCTTTGATTCGGTTAACTAAGGTATCAGTGCGATTGCTGGGGCCAGGAACACTAGTCAACCCGGCCGGTTTATTGATGACTAACCAATTTGCATCTTCATATTCAACTTGCACCGGCCGTGCACTGCTTGCAACCGCCGTATCAGGGGCTTCATCCGGAAGCTGTACACCCGCAATGTCCCCATCATGAATTGTAATCACGCCCGTCCGGACTTGACCATTAACGACAAACGTACCACTCCCATGTTTGATTGCCTTGATAGTCCGCATACTAATGGCATGCGTAGTCAAAAAGCGTTTCATCGCTATCGATTGGCCCTGATGTTGCCACGTAAATTGCATCCCTGTTACTCCATTTCATCTCTAGTTTAATAACCATTATTATTCAGCACCGTCGTCAACACTAGTGGTCGCTTCCGCGTGTGCTGCTGCTCGAATCGTTGCCATAAAGGTCTCACCATACTTTTCAAGCTTGCTAGCTCCGACCCCTTTCACCTTCAAGAAGGTCGCGTCATCTTCTGGCATCAGGTCACACATCGAATGCAACGTCTTATCGGAAAAGATGACGAATGGTGGCACGCCTTGCTCTTCGGCCAATTGACGTCGAAGTGTCCGTAACTGTTCAAAGAGCGCACTATTTTCAGGAACCGTTTGTTGCACTTTTTGGACCGTCTTGCGGTGCACCGTAGTCGTTCCCTTAAGTACGGCTACTCCGCTGGCCGTTACCGCGAGTGTCGGGTATTGTCCCCCTACAGATTGCAAATAACCGCTCGCAGTCAAAAAATCAATCAATTCTACCACGCTCTTTTGGCGCTGACCGGACATTAACCCGTACGTTGATAAGGTATTCAGATTTGACTCACGAACCCGCTGATTATTAGCCCCTGTCAAGACCTGGGCCACTACTCCCTTACCAAACCGGGAATGCAGTCGCACAACACACGATAGTACTTGTTGTGCCGCCGTGGTAATATCCTGTGATTCCCGTTGATCAGTACAATTACTACACCGACCACACGGCGCAGATGCTTCACCAAAGTATTTCAAAATAAACTGTTGTAAACAGCCTTGCGTATTCGCATACCGCGTCATTACTTGTAACTTTTGATACGCTAAGTGCCGATGTTCCGTATCCATCTCAGACTCATCAATAAAGAAATGCTGGAGTTGAATATCACTAGGTCGAAAAATCAAAATCGCTTCACTCGGCAACCCATCCCGGCCAGCCCGACCGGCTTCCTGGTAGTATGCTTCTAAGGTACCTGGGACCTGCGCATGAATTACAAACCGCACGTTGCTCTTATCAATTCCCATCCCAAAGGCGTTAGTTGCCACCATCACATCGACCCGATCATACAAAAAGTCCTCTTGATTTTGACGACGAACCATGTCATCAAGTCCGGCGTGATATGGCGTTGCCTTAATATCATGCTTTTGCAGCAGGCTGGTCAAACGCATCACTTCTTTACGGGTGCTCGCATAAATAATCCCCGCCTCGCCATGATTGACCTTCAAATAATCTAAAATATATCGATCCGTATCTTGATCCTTGACCACCGTCAAGTCTAAGTTATCCCGCGCAAAGCCAGTATTGACTTCATGCTGTGGATCAATCGCTAGCCGACCACAAATATCTTCAGCAACTTGTTCAGTCGCCGTAGCGGTCAAGGCTAAGACTTGCGGATGAGTCGGCAATTGCTCAATCGCCGTACTCAACGCCAAATAACTAGGCCGAAAATCATGTCCCCACTGCGAAATACAATGGGCTTCATCAATAGCCAAGAGTTGAATTGGCAATCGTCCCAATGCTTGGATGAAGTAATCTGAATCTAACCGCTCTGGCGCTACGTATAGCAAGGTATAATCGCCCGCCCGTAATTCTTGGAGCCGCTCGTTAATTGCTTGAAAATCCAGTGAACTATTAATAAAGGTCGCTGCAATCCCGTTATCATTTAATGCATCCACTTGATCTTTCATTAAAGAAATCAGTGGTGAGACAACGACGGTCAGGCCCTGAAAAAGTAACGCTGGAATTTGATAACATAATGATTTACCACCACCAGTAGGCATGATTGCCAGGGTGTTTTCACCGGCTAGCACTTGTTCGATCACTGCTTTTTGCCCCGGTCGGAACTCATCATATCCAAACGTGGTTTTTAATACTTGCTGTGCCGCCGCTAAGTCAATCATCACACGTAAACTCCTTTTTTGAATTAATACTCTATGTATTGTGCTAATTATTATTTAGGATGAATCATGATTAAAATATGCCAATTAGTTGGATTACTATTCGTCAGTATATGCGCGTCCTAGGCCGACCTCCGGGGCTGGGTGCCAATTGCTGGAACGTAGCCGACGTCGATTTGAGCTAACGCCCAACCCGCGTCATCTCAAATACGAGTCTTATTCTAAGCCGGAAGAAATCCACTTCCAGCTAAGAATAATTTGGCTACTGAGCATTGTCACCCAGCCCCTCCAGTCTGAAAGCCTGTGAGGGGCCACGGGTTGAAACCGAGCACGTTTCGGTAGGCCAAATCGAATAAATGATTGCAGCTACTGTCAATCCAAATAATTGTATTTTAAGCTGTTGTATTATGAAACAACGACTAGTTAACTAAAGTTGATCCCATCAATAACTGCCATTCAAATACAATTCCGGCTGGAAGGTATTTCTGACAATGCTCGGTGATTCAAGAGTGTGCGGTTCAGACGGGTGGGACTGAGGATTAGCCTAGCTAGGGCATTAAGCGGCGGGCTTCCGCTTGGCGTCATAGCGTCCCTAACCGAAAGTCCTGGTCTGACCCGAACACGTTTCGTCAATATGGCATTAAGACTTGGAAGACCAGTATTTGAGACGTGGACTTCGGCTCAAATCTGTGTTGAAGTGCCCTACAATTGGCAGGAATGCCAGGAAGCCGGTGTAGGACGAGCTAATCAAATAATTTTCCGCCAAATTGCACGCTTCTCAGCGGGACTCAACTGGTAGCTTTTAAACTTAGAAATAGCCATTTTTAATCATGATTCATAACAAATTGACTAGCACAATGCGTAATACTCTCATTCTACCGAGAATACTGGCCCGTGACAAGAACGCGCTCCGGTATTTAAAAATACGTGTAAGTAGCGTCTCATTAATTAAAAACATTAAACTACTAAAAAAGTGTCCGTTCCTACCGACTTCACAGGAAAAGACACTTCAAAAACTGACGTATTAATTATCATGACCAATTGTTCGTGACTATTAGGACAGCCAGCCTACTTAGTTTATATGTACAACGCTGACTTAGTCTTGCTTCGGTCGGCCACGGTGATCAACCAAACCTTCCATACCACGTTGCCGATATTTTCGTACCCACGTATAGACTTGAGGATATGAAACGTTAAAATGCTTAGCGGCTTCCCGATAATCATTGCAATGGTCCAACGTGTATTTGACGATCGCAATTCGTTCTTCCAGCGTCGCGCGACGTCCTCGATCCATGACACGGCCTCCTCTCATTCATTCTTATTCATCATACCAAGAGTTGTCAACTTTTTGTAGCTTTTTCCCCGTGACTTTACTGATTCCTTGCGATTTTTAACAAAATATTTCCAGTCAACCACTACCGTCAGAGTCCAGCTTAAAATAAATTGGTCCCCGCGATTATTTTGCTTGCATTTTAGAACATATGTTCGTATACTCGTTATTGAGGTGAAGCTCATGCAATCAGAAAATTTAACTGTCAAATATCTGAATAAAAGTAAAATTATTAAATTAGATCCTTTCATGTTGTACTTACAGGTCACGCCATTAAAGTCAGCTGAAGCCGTGACAATTAACTGTATCATCGTCAAGCACGCGCTGACTTTGTTTTATCAACTCAAACCAGATACCCAGTTAGCCCTTTATGGTCACTATAACGCCCGGCACCAGTTCGTGATTACCAAATTCATGGTGCGTGCCGCAGTGCAAACACTGGCCAGTTAATGTACAAAGCCGCTAAAATGTAAGTACTTAGATCAGAGGAGTTGTTGTCGATGATGTCCACAAATCTAACCTTACTTGAGCGCAAAATTTCAAATAATCTAAATTGTTTATACTTTGTTAACCATCCCGTCTACCGCATCCAAAAAGACCACCAATTAGTTTTAGCTCCAGAGTACGGCTTGGCCGGTAACGTTACTGAAATCATTTGCGATGCACAGCAGCGCTACCATATTTCATTCATGGCTCGCAAAGAAATAGTCTTAACTGAGAAAAAGGTCGCCAAAGTAACCAACAATCAACTTGGCCAAAATACCACTCAATTTTTAGCGACCCTAGGTTACCAGTTACCCACCGTTCAGCCATTGGATGATTTAACTCGACCGACCACGTCCACCCTCTTACCATCACTAGATGATCTAACTGAATTTCCAACTGATTACACGATCATCGATTGCGAATTTGGGGCGCTTTTTCAACGCAGTGATACTGCCAAAGGCGTCAATTGGCACATCATCGAGTCACCCGGACTGCGGGCAAGTATTTTCCAACTCAGTGCCATCGGCTTCTCGCACCATACCCAGACGGCCCCCTTTTTTAATCGTTACTTCGATAATCCCAACTTCTTACCGGACAAAAAATTGGCCGGCTTAACTGAAACTGGCCTGACAACCACCGCCTATGAAGCTCAAGGAGCGCCATTAACAATTCTTAAAGCGTTTATCAGACAAGTCTTACAACCACAGCTCCCTCTCGTCTTTTGGGACCAAACTCAGGATATGAAGCATATTCGTTTATTATTGACCCACTACTATCACCAATTGACTGCCACCGAACAGCAAATCGTTAGTCGTCCAGTCAAAATCTTTGACGCTCAAGCTTATACGAATATCCTCATCAACCGTGGCAATCACAAAACCGGAAGTCACGACCTGCCCTTGAATGGCCTAGCTGCCCTCTTTAATATCAGCAATCCGCGCCAACATAACGCTATTTGGGATGTTCAGACAACTGAATTAGTCATGATTAAGCTTGCTGAACTCACACATCAAGCTCCCGTCATCACAAGCATTCCCCAAGCCCTCACACTGCCAAATAATGTCGTATCAGCTGAAGCACGCACTGAACACGTTCGAACTCCCAGCCCAACGTCGCAACGTGCTAGCTATGCTCAGGTTCATCAGTTACGAGAACGCGGTAAGACTTATCGTGAAATTGCAGCTGCCACTGGTTTTAGCATTAGTGGGGTTAATTACATTCTCAAAAAAGCCCGTTCTATCGTGACCCGTTCAGAAAGCGTATAATGATATTAATAGCTTAAAAGGAGTGTTTTAATATCATGGAAAAACGTATTAAAGGTTCATGTACCACGATTCTAGTTGGAAAAAAAGCCTCAATCGATGGCTCAACCATCATTTCACGGAACGATGATGGTCATGAAGCCTTAGATCCTGAACGATTAGTTGTGGTTAATCCTGAAGATCAGCCACGGCATTACCAATCAGTTATTAGTAAGGTTCAAGTCGACTTACCCGACAAGCCCTTACGGTATACTTCAATTCCAAACTCAATCTTGACCAATGGGACCTGGCCAGCAGCAGGGATTAATAGCGAGAACATCGCCATGTCCGCAACCGAAACCATCACCACGAACTCGCGTATCTTGGGAATCGATCCTTTGGTTGCCGGCGGAATTGGTGAAGAAGACCTTTGCACCCTAGTATTACCATACATTCACAGCGCCAAGGAAGGCGTTACCCGTCTAGGTGCCCTGCTTGAACAATACGGAACTTACGAACCAAACGGCATCGCCTTTTCTGATCAAGACGAAATCTGGTGGTTAGAAACTATCGGTGGCCATCATTGGGCTGCTAAGCGTATTCCTGACGACGCTTACGTAGTTGCTCCGAACCGGATGAATATCGACGATTTTGACTTTGCTGCCGATGACACCTTGGCTTCAGCCGACCTTGAACAACTGATTGAAGAACATCACTTGAATCCCGACTTTGACCGTGTCAACTTGCGGCACATCTTTGGGAGTGCTTCAATCAAAGATACGGTTTACAACAACCCCCGGGCTTGGTTTGGTCAAAAGTACTTTACGCCGGACGTTGAACAGGATCCAATGGAACAAGACTTACCATTCATCTGTCATGCCAACCGTAAGATTTCTATCGAAGACGTCAAGTTCGTTTTGAGTTCTCACTTTGAAAACACGAAATACGATGTTTACGGGAGTGGCTCTGAAGCTGATAAGACCCTTTTCCGGCCAATCGGGATCAACCGCAACCACGATGTGCACATCTTACAGATTCGCAACAACGTGCCTGCTGCGGTTGCCGGTATTCACTGGTTAGCCTTTGGTGCCAATACCTTTAACACGGTCGTACCATTCTATGCCAATGTCAATGACACGCCAGCTAGCTATAAAGATGCGGACGGCACCTTTAATCTTAACCACATGTACTGGCTAAGTTGTACGACCGCCCTTTTAGGGGATACCGACTACGATTTCTACGTGGACATGCGGAATAGTTACGAACTCGAAGCCATGAGTGCTTACCGTAAAATCGAAAATGATACCGACGCTGACTTGGCTAACCACCAAGACGTCACGGCCTATCTCGAAGCGGCTAACCAGCAATTGGCCGATACCGCGATGAAGTTACAAACCAAATTACTCGGTGATATGGTCATTGCCGGTTCTGAAAAAATGAAATTACGTTATAATTTGAACGATTAATTAAGCCCGCTAGCTTGCGGTTTTAGTTGAGATTTTCATGGTGAATTCATGAGACTAAACTAATTTATTTTTAATTTAGTGGTTTACAAATATCAGAATCGTGCTAATATAAATGTCACAAGATAAAAAACGGAGGAAAGAGGAGTACGATTAGTCAACCTGCCAGTGAATCGGGAGTGAGTGGAAACCCGACCAGAACTTGACTAATCCGAAAAACACTTTCTTAGTTGCTAACTGAAATAACCTCGTTAAAGTAGGATTAGCCGTTAACCGGTACGTTACCATCGGTGGTGTATGTTTGTACACTATTTTAAAGCTGGTTTACTGTATGTAAACAACTTGGGTGGTACCGCGAAAGAGTCTTTCGTCCCTTGATAATTCAAGGGATGGAAGGCTCTTTTCTTTTATCCTGTAACTAAAATCTGAACTTATTTTAAAGGAGACCACGCATATGCATTTAATTATTCCAAAGGATTACGATCCTAAATTATCCGTTAAAGAAACTCAACAGGCCATTCGTTACATTCGTGAAACGTTCCAAGATGAATTTGGAAAGCAACTAAACCTATCTCGGCTTTCAGCACCAATGTTCGTTGAAAAGAAAACTGGCCTGAACGATAACTTAAACGGTGTCGAAAAACCGGTCTCCTTCACCATGCAAGACATGGGTGATGAACAAATCGAAATCGTTCACTCACTTGCCAAGTGGAAGCGGGTCGCCTTAAAGCGCTACGGTTTTGATATGCATGAAGGCCTCTATACGAACATGAATGCCATTCGTAAGGATGAAGACTTAGATAACTACCACTCCGCCTACGTTGATCAATGGGATTGGGAAAAAGTGATCAGTAAGGAAGAACGCACCGTTGAAACTTTGAAAGCCACGGTCCGTCAAATCTTTAAAGTGATCAAGCACATGGAACACGAAGTTTGGTACAAGTTCCCACAAGCCGTTCATCACTTACCAGACGAAATTCACTTCTTAACGACACAAGAACTCGAAGATATGTACCCTGACATGACGCCGCGTGAACGCGAAAACGCCATTTGCAAGAAACTCGGCTGTGTCTTCTTAATGCAAATTGGCTGGAAGCTTGATTCCGGCGAACGTCACGATGGCCGCGCCCCCGACTATGATGACTGGAAGTTGAACGGCGATATCCTCTTCTGGTATGAACCATTAGACCAAGCCATCGAAATCTCAAGTATGGGAATCCGGGTCGATGCCGAATCAATGAAGAAACAACTTAAAGACGTCGACGCCGAAGACCGGCTTAGCTTGCCATACCACCAAATGATCTTGAACGCCGACGTCCCTTACACGATCGGTGGCGGGATTGGTCAATCACGACTCTGCATGTTATTACTTGGCAAAGCCCATGTCGGCGAAGTCCAAGCTGCCTTGTGGCCACAAGCCATGATCGACCAATGTGCCGAACATAACATTCATTTACTTTAATCCGATTTAAAATCCAATAAGAAGGAGTGATCAATATCATGGAAACCATTAGTATTATCAACGCTGCTGACCATGTCGATGAACAAGTTAAGATTGGGGTGTGGCTCAGTAATAAGCGTTCCAGCGGCAAAATTGCCTTTCTACAATTGCGTGACGGCACCGCGACTTTTCAAGGGGTGGCATTAAAAAATGAACTTGGTGAACCAGCTTTTACGCAGCTGAGTGATCTCGCGCAAGAAACTAGCCTATGGGTCACCGGCACGATTCATGCCGATGCCCGTTCGCCCTTTGGCTACGAACTTGCCATCTCACAATTTGAAGTGGTCGGCACCAGCCACGACTACCCGATTACGCCCAAGGACCATGGTATTGATTTCCTGTTGGATCATCGCCATCTCTGGCTACGGTCATCGCGTCCTAACGCGATTATGCGAATTCGCAACGAGGTCATTCGAGCCGTTTATGAGTTCTTCAACGATCGTGGCTTCATTAAGATTGACGCGCCGATTTTGACGGGTTCTGCTCCAGAAGGCACGACCGAATTATTCAAAACTGATTACTTTGGTCAGGACGCCTACTTATCACAATCCAGCCAGTTATATGGTGAAGCGGCCGCCATGGCGTTCGGCAAAATCTTCACGTTTGGACCGACTTTTCGGGCCGAAAAATCCAAGACCCGCCGGCATTTAACGGAATTTTGGCAACTCGAACCTGAAATGGCTTGGATGCATCAAGATGAAAGTCTAGAAGTTCAAGAACAATTGGTAGCCTACCTCGTCCAAGCTGTGATTGACCATTGTCCCCACGAACTCGCCGTTTTGGATCGGGATGTTGCGACGTTGCAAAAGTACACCAAGCTCCCATTTCCACGAATTTCGTACGACGATGCCATTACGCTACTTCAAGCGAACGGCTTTGACGTCGACTGGGGTGTCGACTTTGGCTCACCAGAAGAAACATTTTTGGCAGAACACTTTGATCAACCAGTCTTTGTCTTGAACTATCCCAAAGCAATCAAAGCCTTCTACATGCAAGCCCACCCCACTCGCGGTGATGTCGTCATTGCAGCTGACCTGTTAGCACCTGAAGGGTATGGCGAAATCATCGGCGGTTCCGAACGTTCGACGGATTATGCTTACTTGAAGGAACGGTTATTAGCCAGCGGTCAAGACTTGCAGGATTACGAGTGGTATCTCGATTTACGCAAATATGGTTCAGTGCCGCACTCTGGTTTCGGCATGGGTCTGGAACGCTTTCTGGCTTGGATCACCTTGCAAGATCACGTTCGCGAAACCATTCCGTTTCCGCGTATGTTGCACCGTATTTATCCGTAAAGCCGTGACAACTTTGTGCTAGTGGCACTGGTTAATCAAAATTAATCGTGCATCCTTTAAGCTCCCCACGCATTTTCGAATGTGTGGGGAGCTTTTTTTACCTATTTTGTTGACAAGCAACAACATTCGATTTACAATGTTGCTTGTCAACAAAATTAAGGAGCTGTTTAAAATGACAAAATTATTAATGATTAATGCCCATCCACACACGACCGTCCCCAGTGCTTCACTGACCGTTGCAGCGAGCTTTAAAGCTGCGTATCAGCTAGCCCATCCGAACGATGAGATTACGACGCGCGACCTCTATCAGGACGGCGTGCCAGCTTTGAATGACGTCACCTTCGAAGCTTGGCGCAAACAAAAATACGGTGAAGACCTTACGTCAACGGAGGCTGAACTACTTAGTCGGCATGCCGCCTGGCTAGATGAATTTCTAGCAGCTGACAAGATCGTCTTCGTCAACCCAATGTACAATCACTTTCTACCAGCCGAACTCAAACAATACTTAGACTTAACCGCCGTCGCCCGTAAAACTTTTAAGTACACGGTCAACGGTCCGGTCGGCTTATTACCCGCCAAACACGTCTTACACATTCAGGCTGCGGGTGGCTATTATCACCAACCTGATCAACACAACCAGGTTGAAGCAGGCGACCCCTACCTCCGTGGGATGATGCAACTGTATGGGATTCAGGATTACCGAACCATCTTCATTGAAGGATTGGACCAATTCCCAGAACAGCGGGAACAGGCCATTACTGCCGCACAGGTAGCAGCAGAAAAACTCGCCGGTGAATTTTAAAACCGGTATAATAATAGTAATAAAAGCTAATGATTAATTGATAATTGCGCGCTAACCACCACGAGAACCAGTCGCCGTGACGCACAATTATCTAAGGGGGATCAATCGATGTCAATATCCACGGAACAGACAATTCTAACGCAACTCAAAACGATTCGAACCAAGCGTGCTTCTACTACTAGTGAACAGAAATGGTTACAGCAGCATATCACCGAAGCCAATCTACGCCGCCTGTTGCCGGATATTTCCATCGTTGGCCTACATTTATTATCTGAACTAGAGGCCGGTCCACAAACGGGCATCGACTTAGCCACTAACCTCGGCGTCACTCGAGGTGGTGTGACCCGGGCAGCCAAACGACTCGTAACGCAGGGCTTAATTTGCTCATTCCAGCAACCCGATGATCACAAAAAGATCTTTTACCGCTTAACGCCGAGTGGTCGTAAGCTGGCCCGCTATCATGATAAGATGCATGCAACCCGCAACCACCAAGCAATCACGCTCCTCCATGAGCATTACTCACCAGCAGAACTTGCGGTGATTCAACGCTTCTTGGCCGATTTGACGGATTATGAAGCTTAATAATGTCCAACCAAAAACACCGCTACGACTAATGCGTTCGTTAGTCACAGCGGTGTTTTTGAATTTCTAATGATTAGTGATTTTGTAACCGATACTTGCTAATTGCCATAATCAATGACAACGTGTTAAGGATCAATGACAAACTACTGAGGATCAAACTCGTTTTTGTAATACGCATGAGCGGCCTCCATTGATTGAATTTGTTAACTCTAGTTTACCGGTATTACGCACTAAAAGATACTAAAAGCACTAGGTGATTCGTGAGTTGTGCAATCAGTGGTTAATCAATTTGCGTTTTACTTTCAAAATCAATCACCGGTAGTGAATCATGTTCAACCCCACCAGCTGTTGCATTAGTTGCTCATTTTATGGTGATAGTTTGATTTGTTGTTGCCGCAGACATTTGGAGATGTCTAGGTTCATTCTGTCGAATACTCCCAGTACTGAACCAGTTCGCTGTTCCAATAGTTCCTGATAATAAGTTGCCAGCAGCTGTCGTAACGGTTGCTCGTTCGTGGTATTTAGATTAGCAACTAAATCACTAATTATGCCCACAGCAACACGTGCCCGATCCCGCCCCCCGCTGTACCATTTCACCGTCATATCTGTTCGACTCCTTTTACGCAATAACAACTGCCACCATGGTCGCTGAACAGCTCTTCTGCTCAAACCTAATAACTCATCCGTTGAGACAGCAAATAGTTTGCTCAGTGCTGCCAACAACTCTAAATCTGGATAACTTTTCCTAACTCCCACTTGGAAATAGTTTGCCGTGAGACGTGTAACTGCTCCGCCACCATCTGCTGAGACCATTCATGCTGTTGTCGTTGCTCTTTTACTTTAGTACCAATCACAATTTTCATCCTACCGCTCCTCTATTAAAATACTAGACTATTTGGGTGCACCAATTCATTGCAGCACACTTAAGCACTACCGCAACGGTTGGTTGCAACCACTCAAGATCAAGTCTCGGTATGAAAATGTTGATACAACGACTTTCCTGAAACTAACAATTCCACAACTTGTTGAGGATCATCAACCGTCACACCTTGTCGTTGCAAATAACTGACAAATTGCGGTAAATAGTCGCTGGCCCTCAACGCACATTCTAGCTGATAAGTTTGGGCATTAGTCTTTAAAATCAATTGAAAATAATCCGGATTGAAATCAAATGGTGAAAGTCGTTTGCGACACCGATAACTGATGGTAACCCGCTGCAGATCTGTATAGTGGATTAGTTGACGCCGTGGACAATTAACCACAATTTGGCGAAACTTCGTCAATGTCGATGCAGCATACGTATGCAACTCAATGGTAGCAGGCTGAATCACCCAGTAACTATTGATTTCCACTGGAACGACCACAATCAAGCCAACAATATAAAGTGAGAAAAAGAGCCACCACGGCTGATAACCAAAACCAGTAAATAATAGACAAACAAATAGCCAAAATAATCCGAGGCCCAGAAGTCGCCCAAAGCTTAGTCGTCGACCAACAATATATGGTTTTGGAAAAAAAGCACTACCACGAACTAATTCATCCAAGGATAGATTATACAGATCCGACAGTGCCAGTAAATTATCGATTGACGGAATCGCTTTTCCGCGTTCCCACTTAGACACCGCCTGAGTCGTAACAAATAACTTGGACGCTAATTGTGCCTGTGTCAATCCATACTGACAACGACGCGTTTTCAATAATGCTGCGAGTAACATTGGCTCATCCCCCTTTATGATTTCAGCTTAATCCTCAACCACGATCAAACCAATCAACTCATGGTTGTTTAGTCACAATCATACATGGCAGTCATAATTTGTTGAACTTCCGTGGTTAAATCTTGTTGCTCGTCAATTAAGACTTCGTTAGCAACGTCCAACGTATCATGTGGAAGCCACCACCGACGCATGTCTTCCACACCAAAATCACGATGACGCTTTTGATGACGCGCCAAGGTCGTGGCAAAGCTCACTTCAAAATAATAAGTGAGGACGCGTGGAAACGATTGACTAAGCCGCGCCAACATTTCCCCATACCGATCACGTGCTAAGATACCTTCCACAATGACTACAGGCACACGTCCCAGCCCATAACACGCAATTTGTTCAATCAGACCAATTGAAATATTTCCCGGGTAATCATGACTCATCAGCATGTCGCGGCGAACGACATCTTGGGACACTAGCAACGTATGATGACCCACGCGTCGTTGCAACGCCTGCGCTAGCGTCGTCTTGCCACTCCCAGAATTCCCCCGAATAATCACCAAAGTTGTTTCCATCCACATGTCCTCCACCCATTCCTGTATCTTAATCATACCGCACAGCTAACAAAAAAACGTTAACCAAATTGGCTAACGTTCGCTGACACTATTTGGCTTTACTGGCATTACGTCGGGCATCATGTAAAATCTTCAATGCGCGTTTCCGCGATTTTAAATTGGTTCCCCGTAGACGCCTGCGCGCACTTGCTAAATCTTGTTTTTCCATCATGGGTGCCTCCTTCTAAATGGTAATAATTACCATTTAAATTATATCAACTATTCGATAATTGGCAATAATAAAGTTCCTCAATCAGGCCCCAGCCAGTATAATATAAGTAAAACAACATAACCGAGGTCTTTTTAATGCGAGTCTATCTCATTCGTCACTCCGAACCAACTTATCAACAGATCACCGCGGCTGGACTAACTGGTTTTGGTCGCGAACTCGGCGGCTTAACTGACCGTGGTATTATGTTGGCACAACAGTGTGCCCAGCAGCCGTTGTTTGCACAAGTCCAATTAATTCTGTCGTCCCCCTACACGCGCGCCTTACAGACGGCATTGGAAATCGTACGTTTTAATGATATTCCACTAAAGGTCGAACTTGGGTTACACGAGTGGCTGCCCGATGACACGGGGAGTCGGACTGATACCGATGAACAAGCGGCCACGGCCTATAAGCTCTATCGACAACACGCTGGCAAGCGCAGCACCGCTAGTCCCCTCCCCTACGAATCGGCAGCTGAAATGAAGGCCCGAGTTTTGGCAACTTTGAATAAGTATGCCGCATCTTACGATTACATCGCCTGCGTCACACATGGCGAGGTCATGCGGCAGTTTGGCGATCAGAAAGACGTGGGTTATTGTGGTGTGCGTGTTATTACGATTGATTAGGAGGTCGGTGATTATGAAAATTTACTTGATTCGGCATGGTGAACCGGATTATGGCCCCGTCACCAATGCTGGATATACCGGGTTTGGACGCGATTTAAGTCCACTCACTAAGCAAGGTGTTTTGCAGGCCCAACATTGCGCTGAACAACCAATTTTTAATGAGGTCCAGCTCATCTTAGCCTCGCCCTATACTCGAGCGCTGCAAACTGCAACCGAAATCGTTCGGCGGCATAACCGACCATTACAAGTCGAGTTAGGCCTTCATGAATGGTATCCTGATAAATCAGGCTGGCAAATAAAAAGCGGTCATCAAGCAATGGCCGCCTACGATGAATATACTGCTAACCATGGTCAAACTAATGAAACTCAAACCTGGGACTATGAAACTAGTGCTGACATCCGCCACCGTGTCCAAGCGGTTTTTGATAAGTATCAGCATTACCAGTGTATCGCCTGTGTCACTCATAGTGAAGTCATGCGGCAATTTGGGGACTGGCGGCGAATTGGGTATTGCGAAGTAAAAATGATTCAGCAATGAATAGTAGCTATCAATAAAAGAAGCTAAGTTTGATTGACACCATCAACCGAACTTAGCTTCTTTATTAATTAGATTATTTTACAACTTCCGCAACCGCCGCATTCACCGCGTCACGTTCATCCTCAACTAAGGCAACGCGACTGGCGATGACCTTCGTATCCATCTTAATTTCACGCGTTAAACCAGGCGTGTTGATCTTTGGTTCAAAGAACGCCTTGAATTCTGCTAAACGTTCAGCCGTATGGAAGACCCGTGAGATGACGGTGATATAAGTGGTAAATTCCATGTCACCACCAACCGTAGCTTCCAACCATGACCATTCGTCGCGAATCCAATCCCAAGCTGCTTGTTCACCAGCTGGATTAGCCAAGACACCGCGGAACCAAGCCCGCAAGTCTTGTGGCTTGATCGTATCCGCATCTTCAAACTTCACAACTAACTGTTTGATTAATTCGAGGTCCGTAGTTGCGGTCAATGCGTCACAAATATCAGCCTTGTAACTAGCATCGGCCGTCTGCCGTGATGCCATCAATAAACTATCGAATAAGTCCTTGCTACCAAAGTTCTTGACTTCATTCCGTAAAATGAAGACCCGTACATCGGCTGGTAAGGTCGCTAACTGATCACGGTTACCTTCGAATAATTCATGGGCAGCCAATACGGCCGCACTATTCTTGGCGTACAAAGCCGCGCTCAAGACATATGGCCGCGTCAACTGATCATCGTTAGATTCACCAGCTTGTGGCAACCACCCTAACCGTTTAACCTGAGCGGCACTCAATTGGTCAAATAACGTTTGTAAATGCTTTTCTTCATCAGAATCTGGCGTAACAAACTTACGTAAGTTACCCGCAACTTGGTACAGCGCTGCGTTAACGACCGTTGAATGGCTAGCTGCAAACCGGCTTAATAATGGCACAACGGCTGCGTATGAGATTTGACGACCTTCAGCTAATAACCGTAAGTCTTGTAGCAACTGTAATTGGTCAATGGCCGTTAAGTCATCAACATGCGCTAGAATATCATCCAATAACGTTTGGTCATACTTGACGATGAAGTGGGAGTTATTCCCAACGTTCAAGCGGAATGGCTGCCCACTCGCATCACGTAATTTGGCATAATCGCCGACCGTCACAGCCTGATCCTTCATAATCGCTGGTGCCGCCTCATAGTTGCTATTCAACGGAATCTGCCACTGACGACCGACTTCTTCACCTTCACCGATGAAGAACTGTTGTTGTGACAAGGTCAACTGACCGTCAACAACCGCTGCCGTAACCACTGGATAGCCAGGTTGTTCCAGCCATGAATGCATGATGTCGCCAACTTGCATCCCAGAAGCATCTCCTAAGGCGTTCCACAAGTCATCACCCTTGGCATTACCATATTTATGATTGATAAAGTACTGCTTTAAACCTGCTCGTAAGGCATCATCACCAACTAAGGCTCGCGCCATTACTAACATCCGCGCACCCTTAGCGTAGACAATCGCCCCGTCAAAAATCGAGTCGATTTCGGCCGGATCTTCCACCTGAACGTGGACTGACTGAACCCCATCCGTGGCATCCCGTGGAAGCGCCATTGATGCTTCAGACGTTTGGAAAGTTTCCCAAATATGCCAGTCTGGTTCTAAGGCATCCGTCGCCACATATTCCATCATGTTGGCGAAACTTTCATTTAACCAGAGGTCATCCCACCACTTCATCGTGACCAAATCACCGAACCATTGATGGGCAAGCTCATGGGCAATCACCGTGGCGACTCGTTGTTTCGTTTCGAGGGCCGTGTTGTCAGGATCTAATAGTAAGTAGGCTTCCCGATAAGTAACTAAGCCCCAGTTTTCCATCGCACCAGCTGAGAAGTCTGGTAAGGCCAATTGCCATGAGTGTGGCAATGGATATGGCGTCTGATAAAAATCTTCATAAAACTCGATTGAGCGCTTGGCAATGTCCAAAGCAAAGTCGAGCTCGTTAGCCTTGTGGGCCTTAGTACCGAAAACACCGATGGTCACGCCACTCTTGGTCTTCGTCTGCTTGCCTTGTAATTCACCAAAGGCAAACGCAATCAAGTAAGTCGACATCCGCACCGTGGTTTCAAAGTAATGCACCCCATCGGCTTCGTGGTCTTCGGGCATGTTGCTTAAGATCGTCTCACCATCATGTTCATCGTACTTGATAGCAAGATCAAAAGTCGCTTTAGCTTCTGGTTCATCGACACACGGAAAGGCTTGCCGGGCCGCAGTCGTTTCAAATTGCGTCCCGATTAATTCTTTCTTCACACCGTTGACTTCGTAATATGATGGGTAGATACCCATCATCGTATCCGTCAATTTGGCGCTGTACGTAATCGTCAAAGTTGTTTGACCGACCTTAGCAAGTTCAATTCGAATTCCTTGAATCGCATTATCCACAGTAAAGGGCACGTCCGCACCATCGGCTTGGACACCAGCAATGGTCAGACCATTCTGATGAATCAGCACTTCCTGCGCCTTAGCATCCCCGGTAATCGTTGACTTCCCCGAAATCAGCTTATCTGCCCGGTTAATATTGATATAAAGATCGTAATGTTCTGGTTGAAATGTTTCGTAAAAATGAGTTGTGGTTGCCATATTATTCTCCTCGTTTTTTAAGAATATATTCATTATACGACAATTGCGGGTGGAATGCGTCCTCTGCCGCCCATGAATTTGTAACTCACATTAAGTTGGCTTGGCACCAATCACCGACAATCCAGATTATTAATGACTATAGTTCTGACGGTATCGTGCTATTCATAATAGTTGATTTCAACGATAGTATCACGCTGCCTGACTGAAATCTTCGAGTGATTTTTCAAACTCCGCATCCGCCAACACCGGCTGCCACTTTAACGACTGGCCCACCGGCTCCAACATAATGTAGCGACAGCTGTAACGACGCTCAAAGTTGACCGTGGCTGGTAATAATTCAACGTGACGCATATCATCTTGAATCCAAGCCGTTGGCAACCAACTTGTGACGCGACTGGCATCGACACTTAATTCCTGCAACCGCTCAGCAAACCGTGTCCGCATCAGCAACGGCGCGTCCATCGGTGAACCAGCCACGTCAATGGCAACTTGAAAGTGACCTACATACAGCGCCCCCAAATCATAGATTAAGCGTTCATGCTTATGTAGCGCGATGGCGCCCGTAACTGGTTGCCATGCAGCAGTCGCTAATGTTGCCTGATTAATCTTGGTCGCCACAAAATAACGTTGCGGTCGGATGGTACGGGTAGCTAGTGGTACTGATAAACTCGCTTTTGTCAGTAGTTTCGGATTGGCAGTAAAACATTGGTCAGTAATCTTCTGAAATTTGTGATCATGTTCATTACTAAAAGTAACTGTCATTTTTTAACCCCATCTCTATCCGTTTAATTTGCTACCAAGTACCCGCTTCTAAGATCTAATCGTGCACTATCAACGCTGCCTTCAAATCAACGCAATACCGCTGCCTAGGCTACTTCTGGTTCCCACCGTTCAAACGCCCCCATCAAGTTCTCTGTCATCTGAAACTCGCCCATTACACTGACCAACGCCGACTGCGCATTCATGAAGAGTGTCGAATGGACAAACCGTTGGGCTTGCGCATTCTCGACTAATCGCCGAACTTGCAAGCGCTGGGCCGTCATCAGTTCAACTTCGGCCCGGCTTAGCTTTTCACGTGCTGCTCCGTACCGATAACTTGCAATATCTGTCAAGGCAGCTGCTACCAGTGAACGAGCACTACCAATTTTTAAAATCATCGTCATCGTAACGTTGAGCGTGTGTTCCGTATTCTTTTGCATATTTTTCACCCTTTTCACTTAAATTTCCTACTCTTTGACCAATTGCGCACACCTGCGTTGACGGTAGTCATCATCATCACGCCATTCCCCCAAACGACAGTAATCATGACCGATAACTAACTTTAACTATTGCGCTGTTCACACGTTCAAAAGATTTAGCTAGCTGTCTTGACACCGTGAACTTATGTCATAGTATAGCATTACTTTTCAGAAAATCACTCTTGGCTTTTCAATATATACACAAACTTTACAAAATGAAATCCGGGGCAATTTACGTGCATTTGTCCCGGCTTTTTCATTAATATTATATTTTCACAATAATTAATTTATCCTACCCAAACTACCGCTCATGACACCCTTAATTAGTCTAATGAGTCAGCGGCTGGACTGGTCTTTGATTCATCCCCATATTGCCAGTCACGCATTTGATTTGCCGCGGCTGCTGAAGGATAGGCGTTATTATCGAACCAGGCCCCAGCACCACTAGCATTCATTAAGACTGGAATTTGGCGGCCATCAAAATAATGATAACGCACGTATTCAAAGTTACCGGCCCCAGCAGTTTGCTCGGCCCCCATAATATGAATCCATTTTTGTCCCTCAGCTGCCGCATAAGATAGCTTCAACCCGTCGGTATCATTTTGCGTCATCGAATTAATCTTGTGATCGTACTTATCATAATAATACCAAGTCCCTTGATAACCTTGAGGCCATTGATTAGCCTTCGCATCACGACTCATGTTCACGTTCAACGCACTATCTGTCAGTGTCGTCGGTCGACTGCCCGTAATGATCTTAGCAAAGCCGGCTTGCAACGCACTGTTTTGCGTATCATGAATGAACAGTTCATCACCGTTCGTTGTCTGAGTCACAAAGACGACTGGCCGTCGATTATGGAGGCAGAAAAAGTACGTGTTTGGATACTGCGCATTCGCCTTGCCACCGGTGGCGACCGCCACCACTTGAAATTCACTACTATCTTCACCGTCTTTAGACCATTTGAGATCCACTGACTGCGAACCCCATTTAATTCTGCCAGCTAAGCTATCGTCGCGCAAAGCATCAGGAAAACGAAAGCCTAAATGATCAGGAGCCTTATCATCATAAGTCCCGACATAAGTTTGTCCCATCTCACGTTGCCACGAAGCCATAAATGTCGATAAAGCCGCTTTTTTGCCGACATTCCATAACGTGGCCTTAGCTTGCGATCCCGATTCATTGGTTGACGTTGCATTACCTCGCTTGGTGGTCTGCTTTGACGCCACCTTAGTTGACATTGCTTTTTGACTCGTCTTAGGCGCTGACGACTTGGACGAGTTTGAACATCCCGCCAATAGCAAACTTCCTAATACTAATCCGACCCACACCTTTTTCATATCTCTCCTCACCGGTCCCGCACCGGTATCCCCCTATTAAATGATTACTTTTATGGTACCAAAAAAAGTCGGTATTGTGATTGGCGTTATATTATAAACCTTCACCACTCACACTTACCGACTACGTTCATTTATTTAATTTTGATATTTAACGCCCCTAAATGCGTAATTTCACCGCACAGTTGATCGCCGGCTTGCAAGAAGACTTGGGGATTGCGACCAACGCCGGTCCCACTAGGCGTCCCGGTAAAAATCAAATCACCTGGTTGTAACTCACAGATTGTCGACAGGTAGTGCACCAAATCTGGTACCTTGAAGATCAGTTGGCTCAACGGCGCTTGCTGCATCGTCTGACCGTTGACGGTAGTCGTGATTACTTCATCGTCTAAGTTAGCCAGTTCATCGACGGTCGTCAACCACGGTCCAACTGGTGCGTAGTTTTCAAATGACTTGCCCATTGAAAATTGCGGATTGTCATTTTCAAACTGTACGGCTCGGTCCGATAAATCTTCACCAACCATCACCCCGGCAACGTGGGCCATCGCATCAGCCGCCGCAATCTCGCGACCACCCTTACCAATCATCACAACCAGCTCAGTTTCCCAGTCAGTCTGGGGGCCATGCGTCGCCACGGTCACGTTCGCTGGTGCCAGTGAACTGCTAAACTTCGTAAAAATACTTGGGACCTTCGGCAGGGTAATGTGGATCTCCGCCGAATGGTCGCGGTAGTTCATGCCTACCGCAAAAATCTGCCGCGGATTAGTGACGGGTGCCGCTAATTCTTGTGGCGCAAACGTTTCAATCGAACCAAGCTGCCGGTCCAGCGCTGACATATATAGCGCTTCCAAAACTGTCTTCGCGTTTAAAACGGCTTGTCCATGCTGTTCATCCGTAATGATAAACGGTCGGTTTGCTCGCATGCCAATTTTCATATTAATCACCTCATTGATATTATTGTACACTTTTGTGCCAAATAAAAATATTAATGATACTGACAATCCCAATAATGAACTTCACTTGATTATGGTATTTTGATGAGTTAAGCTAGCATAAAATTAGAAAGTCTATTTTAGAGAATGCCGATGAGAATCATCTCCTTATCTCAGGCTAACGCTGAGAAAATAGCAACTTGGCACTACCCAAGCCAATACGCCTTTTATAATACCGACGCCGACGCTGAAGATTATGCTGAAATTTTGTCTTCTAAGCAACGTGGGAACCGCTTCTATCAAGTTACCGATGACCATGACAGCAACCTACTAATCGGCTATTTTGCCATTGAAGCGACCGCCGACGCCGATGTCCTGGAAGTAGGCTTGGGAATGACACCCGTCTTAACCGGGCATGGGTACGGACTAAGTTTCGTCCAAACACTAGTTGCATTCATTGTCAGCCATTATCAGCCACGTGAATTACAATTACACGTAGCTGAGTTTAGTCAACGCGCCCAAATCACATACCAGCGAGCAGACTTCGAGATTAGCAAGTGCTACTCACAGACCGATACAGATGGTAAAGTTTATCCATTTATCATCATGAGCCGAAATTTCACCTAAAAAAGGTACCCGCCTAATTTGCGGGTACCTTTAACCGTTGCGACTGCCATTAATGTGGGCCGTCATCCTTTGGTTCTGGGTGTTTCTTTTCTGGCGCTTTTTCGTGCTTGTCATTTTGTTGCCGCCATTCCTCCGTCGTTAACATGTCTTTAACGACTAATTTTAACTTGGTCACTTGATAACCAGTCATTGATTTGACGGCCTTAGCAACCTTATCTGCCACGCGTGCTAAGATTTCCTGACCATTCTTACCATAAGCCAGAATAGCCGTTAATTCGATTCCGACCGTCTGATCATCGTCATCGGTATCCACTGACACACCGGTCTGCGGACGATCCTTATCCGTAAAACGGTTGGAAATGTCATCAATCAGATTTCCTTGTAAACTCAATACGCCTTCAACTTCTTGAGCTGTATTACTGGCAATCTTTGCCAATACCGTATCGTCAAAAACAACTTCTGGTTTTAAAGATGTCGCTGTTGCTTCCATCAAAATTCCTCCTTGTTTTGTCAAAAATCAACTTGCCAATGAATACTCTAGTAGTCGCTAATCGACCATCCTATTCGACTTGCCGTTTCTCCGTTGACTGATCCGTATTTGGCTTGCCAGTGGCCTGATCTTGCCAATCGCGCTTGCTCATGACGTCACTGACATGCACTTTGATTTCGATGACTTTTAAGCCTGTATAACGTTCAACGTCTTGCTGTACACGCTGACAGATTTGGTTAAAAATCTGCCGCATATCCTTACCGTATTCAACGATCATTGTCATGTCCAATGCGACTTGCTTCTTGCCAACTTGCGCATCGACCCCCTGCGTCGGGTCAGCCTCATCACGAAAACGGTTGGTCAAGTTGCTTAACATGCCGCCTTCTAGGGATAACACGCCATCAACATTGCGTGAAGCCAAACCGGCGATTTTTTCAATCACACCGTCATCAAACGTCAATTGAGTCTGTAATTGTTGTTCTGGTTGTGCCATTGTAATTCCTCCCATTATTTAGATAAATACTCACTCAACTTCTGGCTAAGTGCGGCTAGATCAACATGGACAAAGCGTCCAATTGCCCAGCCAATCAGCCCTAAAACTGCGACTAATAAGACTGCCGAAAAACTGGTTAACACCCAGACAATACCTAAAAGCAGTCCAATCAGAAAACCATACTGTGCGTTACTCATCAGGACCCTCCTTTACACCACGGTTAACTTACGTTGGTGATTTGCTGGCTTAACTTGTACTACCGGTTGTTCAACCGTCAATCCCAACTGGTTTTTCAAATAATCTTGCGCCAAACTGGCGGCCTGTTGGGCCGTTGTTTCCAACTGCGCATCGGTATTCACCATTGCGTCAATCTTCACCCGTACCCGGCGCCGACGTCGTAATTTTAAATGAACTTCGGGATCAATCAGATTTAACTGATTAACGAGACGGTACTGTAAATCACGTTCCAAAGCCCGTTGAGGAATCGTTAACTGACCAACTTTGCCATCATACGTCAACGTACTGACTTTAACTGGTCGAAACAAGCCGACGATTACCAATAAGATACCGACGATTCCTGCAATGACTGCAAAGACCATCAACAAGCTACTCCAGACCATTGGGTAGTTAACCGTTACTTCCGATAACCAGGCCGTCAGCCACGGAATCGGGTACAGCTGTCCCAGTTCGAAAACCGCTAATAACACCAATACAATTCCGACTAACGTCACCGTAAACTTAGCTAAGCGGCTCATCTAATCACCGCCTAACGTTTCTTACGCATGCCGAAGATTGCAGAAACAATTAAGACTAAGATAATTGCACCCAAGATTGATGGCACCAATGCCATACCAGCTAACGATGGTCCCCAAGTACCAAGCAATGCTTGCCCAATCCAAGCACCAATTAAACCGGCAATAATATTACCAATAATCCCCATTGGAACGTCACGGCTAGTAATTGCACCTGCTAACGCACCAATCACACCACCAACAATTAATGACCATAGCCATCCAAACATTCTAATCACTCCTTAAAGTTTTATTTGATTACATGCTTATGATAACTATAATTTTATTAACGAACAATCAATATGCACATCGTAGCTTATTAACGACTTGATAATCGGGTATAATTCTAATTAGCCACGCTTGGCCCTGCAGTCTTCTACATTTACCAACGCAAAATAAAAATCAGCTTGCAATATTGCAAACTGACTTTGAATTTCTTGTCAAAAATCAACTACTTTTCGCTTCACTCCGGTTAAGTGGCCAACCACTTTTACAGGCAACCTCATGTTAGGCAGACTTGGCCGGCGTCTTTTTAGCAACTACCAACGCCTGATTGATCACTTTGGCATACAGAATATCGCCAGCCCGAATACCGCCAAAGTGTACACCATCCGTGCCCCTAAAGACTTCCGGATGTTGAGCCGCTATTTTTCCCCAATCTGCAATTGTAATGAACTTATACTTAGCTGGTAGGCGTCGCTCCAAAACTGCTAGCTTCGATGAGTTCCAGTCCGCATCAGCCCGCGCATTATAGGGCGTCATCAAAATCAACTTATGTCCTGGTTGCAAATCATGAATGATTTTCATAGTTTGTTCTTCGTAATCATCCAACGCATTGGTCCCAATGCAAATCACCACGTATTGTCGTAGCGTATGGTTTCGCTGCTGGTTCATCATTACTTTGTACGCCAGGTTCATCGTCCGATCGCCTTCCGCATCAATGCTGCTATTAGGGACATGGGCGCCTAGATAACTGCGCGTTCCCAATGTGACACTGTCACCAATGATCGAGACTCCCGGCGTCTTCGCTTGATCGGCTTTGGGGGCCGTCTTTTTCTTTGGCGCCACGGCCGCTAACACAGCATCGTGGGTCGTTCCAATTTTATCAATATCCTGATAAATGCCACTCACCCATAAATTCTGTTCCAGAGTTGAGAGTTGTGGTGCATTTTTGACCACGACCCCGGTATTAACTGCCAACAACACTCCTGCGGTGATAACAGGTAACTGCAATTGTCGCCACGTCAAGGTATGGCCGAAGACGTGCGCCCGTTTGCCCGCAATCGCTGGCTCCAATACATAGTATGACAAAGCAGATAAAATGATTGAAAGCACCGTTGTCACTAGTGCGGCTAGCCAGTTGACCATCATATGCGAAAAAATCACGTACAACGGCCAGTGATAGAGATAAACGCTATAACTGACATCCGCCAAAAACGTCATCCAGCGTGGTTCATTAAGATTGGGCGTCTGATCATGTAGCAACCGGGCACCGTAGATCATGATTCCCGCGAGTACGGTCGCAAGCAATAGCCCGCCCTGATACGTTTGTAGCGCCTCGAACTTCATTTGGTAGCCCAAAGTTACTAGCAGGGTGAAACTAATGAGCATCACCGCACCAGCAATAATCGGGTTGCAGTGCGCGGTGGTCCAACGATAGACCGGTCCCTGGGCTTTGATACCACTTAAGACACCGATAAGCCCGCCGACAAAGAACGGAAAGCAATGCGTCAAACTTGAAAAGTAGACCGGTGAAAAATCTTTCAGACCCACTGCCCCAAAATACATCATGGTAAAACTTTCGACTGCAAAGACAGTGGTCAAAAGACCTAACCCCCAACGAAAACGCGTCAAAGCACGCCGGCCACTTGCTAAGCGCCGACTGATTTTGGCGACCAACCACGCAATCAGGCCCCATAAAATATAAAAGTGCATTTCAACCGCTAATGACCACGTATGAACAAACAAGTGCGGGATGAATTTGTTTTCATAACTGCCACCCGTCGCAATTTCAAAATAATTAGTCGTAAATCCGAGGGCCGCCGCGACCTGCTTACCAATGTCGGTCACAAAATCATGATCAATCAAGTAAGTTAGCGGTAAGACCAGCAACACCGCGATAAATAATGGTGGCACAATTCGATAAAACCGGCGACCGTAAAAAGCCATTAATTTAAAATTATCCGAGCGGGCAAATTCGTCCACCATTAATGACGTAATCAAAAACCCTGAGAAGGTAAAGAAGATGTCCACCCCAATAAAACCGCCAGTAAACTGGGTTTGGAAAAAGTGGTACGTCAATACCAGCACGAGCCCCGTTATTCGTACTAAACTAAACCATTTAATCCGCATTTTCTAACTTACCGTCCTCCATAATTTTTTGGGCATAAGTCTAGTTGCCAACCCGCAACTTGACTACGCCATTCAGCTCGCCTTTGCTGAAGTCCCCTTGCAAGCGCCAGCCGTTCGGTGCAATGAATTCGCCTGGGCCTTCAAAGCGACCGTTCGCAAAATTACCAACATAACGTCCCTGTTTCTGAATTTGCAAGGTCCCCTGACCGTCAAATTTATGTTTGAGCACTGCCCCGCTGTAGCTCATCCGACCGTGATCCAATTGGACACTCTGTCGCTTCGTTGTAGCTGGCATTAAACTGATAACCGCAAAAGTTAAAATACCGACAATCGTGATAATTTCAAAGATCATTCTGCTCCTGATTTTTCCCATACCGCTCTTCCTTTCACAACTTACTTTCCCTTGCAACTTACACCACAGACGTTCCCAGTCGTCTACTGGTTTACACATTCCGTCTTAATCATTAACGAAAACCAACGATTTACAAGTAATTACACATATAAATTAGTTTACTTAAATAATTAAAATTATTCTAATAGTTACACTAATTAATATATTACTAAACATTTGACCTGACGGGTAGATGAAAATCAACAGTTGCTGATTTTTCATTAAGGACGACGTCAACTTTTATAAACTCAACTAAAAATCAATCATGCTTAGCCCGACACACGAAAAAGCAGCCAACTCAATGACTGCTTTTCCTAGCGATTACTTTCATCGATACAATAAATTGGTCCTGGTCATCTAACTTTGCTTTAATCAACCTCTTATTACTCTTTTTTTATCAATTGCTGACCGTTTTGAATTGATAATACTTTTTTATCTTTAGAAAGTTTAGCAGTCGCCCCATTGGCGGTTTTTCCCTCAAAGGTTACTTCATTATCTTCCACATTAAATGTACCAGTATACTTATCCCTATAAGTCTTTTTATTTCCAAACATGTTAACCGTCTTTACGACTGTTTCTTTATAGTTTTTGCCGTCAAAAACAATCGTATCGGTTCCCAATTCTTCACTTGTACTTGTATACGTTCCCTGCAATCCGCGTGGCTTTAGTGCAATTATGGCAATCACAATCACTACAATACCAATAATAACGCCGATGATACTTTTCTTAGAAACTGTCATCTACTTCCTCCGTTGCTGTATATACTTATTTACCTGCATGACGATCATTCAAGCTTTCATTTTTTATTAATTCCTAGCAATTCGAGCAAAACCCTCTTTAAGTTTCACATTCTCAGTCTCTCCCAGAGTAGGCGTCCCATCCCGGCTTTGATCAACGAGCACGATTGGGCTGTCATTTCTAAACGCAAAGAAATAGGTAATATGGTTAGGCAGTGGCGGCTCAGTCCCATCATGGTTGTAAATCGCGACAACGTTATATTCATGTGTGCCCTTACCGCTTGGTGCCCAAGCAATCGAAGCCCGTTGTCCCTTGAAGATGACATCTGACAAATGACGCGGATACAATAATCCGGTCGAAATGTCTAATTCATGCACACCATCATACTTGGTATAATCCTGGTTCATCGTCTGTGACCATTGCGTCATAAATGCGTCCAGCTGCTTGTCTTTACTAGTATTCCACAGCGCACCATTTTTCTGATTAGCTGCCGTTGTTGAACTGGCGCTTGTCGTATCTTGCGCAAAGACCTGCGTATAATTATTATTACTAGTCCAAACGGTAATTAGATTCTGACGATTAGTGCTGCTAGTACCGTCAACTTGATAATCACTAGTCGTACCGACTGGATAGAACGTCATTGCCCAGTTACTATCATCATCATTTTCAGTTGAGACACTGAATGTTTTGCCATTATTACGAAGCTGGGTAACCTCATTTTTACCATCGACCGCAATACTATTCTTCGTGACGGTCAATGTGCCGGTCGTAATCTTATCTTTCGCTATCGATAATTGCCCGTCGACCTGACTAGTATCAAATTCCATACCATTACCTTTATGATAATTCACTTTGGCACCAATCATTTTCCAGTCACTACCCAGCAGACTACGATAATTACCGGTTTTAATCTCAGCTAGGTTCATATGCGTTCCGGTTACTGTTTCCTTGTTTGTTTGCGAAGATGCCGCGAGACTACTGTGCGCTGATGAAGTCCGTTTACGCGTTGACACACTCGCTGACGAACTCGATGCGCTAGCCGGACTTTGCGCATCTTTCCCGCCGCATGCCGACAGGACCACCAACATCACGATACTCGTCGCGCTTAGCACGATTTTTTTCAAGCCAATCATCATTATTTACGTGAATTCAACGCTGAAATCGTTGAAGAGACGGCGGCAATTCCGGAGTTGACCGCCGTAACACTCCGCTTGTTCTTCAAAAAGTCTAAAAGTTCTTCCCTTGTCATTTGATGCCTTCCCGCTTTCTATTCCAATTTTTTAATTAAATCCGCTTACGACGCTTAGTTGCACCCAGCATCCCAACTAGTCCAATCATCATGAGTCCTAGTACCGAAGCCGTACGACCAGCTGTTTCATCCGTTTGCGGTAATGTGCTGGTTGATTTAGTGGTCGCCGCTGCCATTGCAGCTTTTCGCCGTTGCAGGGTCGTAGCCTGTTCGGTACTTAACGCGCGATGTGCCTTTAAGGTCACTGTGTTGCCGCTCGTTGTAGCATGTTCAGTACCTAATGCGTGCTTCGTATTCAAGGCAGCGCCACTACCATTAGTCGCGTCATACTCAGTATTCGTCACCCGTTCCCCTTGGGCGAACTTAGACTGGTTCGTCTCCTGGTTTGTACGATCAATGGCATCATTGAGTACTTTAGTCTGTAACAACTGGTCTAGCTTAGCTTGCGCCGCGACCAATGCTTGCTTAGCCGCATCGGCAGCTTGCTGTAATTGTTGGTATGTCGCTGCATCACTGTCCGCAGTTGTTTGGGCAGCCTTAAGCGCTTGAACCGCCTGATCATAGGCCGTTTGCGCATCAACAACGGCCTGCTTAGCAGCGGCTAAATTAGCATCCGCATGCGTCAGTGAATCCAAATACGCTTTCTTATTAGCTAACGCTTGTTGGCCAGCCTTTAGCGCTGCTTCCGCACTAGCCAACTTGGCCTTAGCTTGGGTAAGTGCTTGATTAGCAGTTGCGAGTTTAGCCTTAGCCACAGTTAAGCTCGCCTGCTTTTGGGACTGAACCGCCTGGGCAGCTTTTAGCGCCGCTTTGGCATCATTCAATGCTTGTTGCTTAGTAGCATCGCTAGCACTAGTTTCATCAACCGCTTTTTGGGCTGCTGCGACCGCGGCCGTGGCTGTTTTAACGGCGGCTTGAGCGTTGGTTAAGGCAGTTTGGGCACTGACTTGTTGCTGCTTAGCGGTTGCCAAAGCAGTTTTAGCTGCAGTTAATTCGTTTTGGGCCTTGGTCGTATTGGTCTTGGCCGTTGCTAAAGCAGTCTTAGCGGTATTCGCAGCCGTCTTCTTAATGGCGAGGTCGCTTTCCAATTGCTTGATTTCATCAGCGCTGACTGTGTTTGATTCGATTGGTGTTGAATCAAATTTGCTAGTGTCTTGAATAGTGTAGTCATATATGAAATTAAACATACTATCAATAATTTGAGTCCCGTTAGCAACTGGAGCACTTTGATAAGTACCATCACTTGGCGTGTAGAAGCTCCAACCAATACCTAGCCAAACATTCTTACCCTTAGCACCTAAACGATTACCAGCAATACTAGTTGCATGGTCCCATTCATTGCCGTTGAACAAATAAGATTTCATAGCTTCATACAAAGCTTTCTTGAAATCATCTAACGTCATGTTCCATGAATTACCAAGAACCTTACTCATAACAGTAGTCATATCTTGGTCACTCAATTGAGAAAGGCCATTATCTTTAGCGATAGTGTTATTAGTTGCAATATCATGTCCGGCTGAATTTTCATGATTTTCGGATGTATAAGCATCACCAATTTGTTGGCCAACTTGCTTGGAACCATTTGATACTTGAACTTGTTCAGTGCCAAATTGATTGCGAACATTATTGATTAATTGTTGAGCATACGCATTCAATTCAGCCATATACTTATCTAAATCAGATTTACTGTTAATCTTAATGGCTTGGTCGCTACTGTTCGACACATAGCCACCATTTTGTGACCATTCATTCTTAGTTACAGCAAGCAAGGTATCTAAAATTTGTTGATAATTAGAATCGTTTGGAGAGGCCTGACTGTACGCATTCAAAGCATCAATGTAATCTTGGCTCATATGAATTTGATTTGCATTTTCTTGATTAGCTTGAGCGTCATCCAACGCCTTTTGCGCCGCAGCTTGTGCTTGTGTTGCCGTATTAACATTTTGTTGGGCAGCGCTTTGGGCTTGATTAGCCTGATCAACACTCGTTTGCGCATTCGTTACTTTGGTCTGTGCATCACTAGCTGCTTGACTGGCCTGCTTAGTTGCATCGTTAGCCTGATTAACATTGGTCTGCGCTTGACTTAGATCTTGTTGCGCCGTTGCCAAGTTTTGTTGGGCCGTCGCGCTGTCTTTGCCGTCCACAACGTCTTGGGCATGGTCGACTTGTGCTTGCGCGTTAGCAACCGTTTGATTAGCTTGCGTCGCATCAGTATTCGTTTGATCAACTACAGTTTGGGCGCTATTCACACTGTCACCAGCCTTGTCAACATCCGTTTTAGCCGTATCAACTGGTTGCGTTAATTGCTGGTTTTGGTTTTGTTGGTTAGTCACCGCGTCTTGTGCTTGGTTAATCGCATCATCAGTCGCACTATCTGCAACTTGTTGTGCTTTGGCTTCATCGGTCTTGGCCGTACTTAAATCAGTTTGCGCTTTAGTCGTTGTTGTTTGTGCAGTTGACGCTTGGCTTTCTGACTGTGTTGCGGTCTTTTTAGCTGCATCAGCTGCTGTTTGAGCCTGCCCCGTCTTATCTTTGGCATCATTTACAGCAGCTTGCGCATCCTTGATGTTTGCATCAAGTTCTGCCTGACTCGTCTTGGCCGTTTGCGTCTGCCCCGTTGTCGCATTATTAGTCGTTGGATTGGTCGTATCGGCTTGTGCAGTCGCTGTAGTTCCAATCGCTGTTGCGCCCGCAGCAATCAAAGCTGTTGACATTAAAGTAACTCGCGATTTTTTCATAACAAATTCCTCCAATAATCTTGCATTAACAAAATACACTATAAAAAATAGTACTTTAAATCCTTTTCTAGCATTTATAATATCATAATATTAGCTGATTTAGTATAATCAATGCTATTATTGTATTTTAAATACCACTTCTTTCTATAGAATTAAGCTATTATGACAATGGAATATTTTGGTGACAAATTAAAATCGTTAAGAAAAGCAAAGAAACTGACTCAAGCTGAGCTGGCAAAACAACTCGACATTTCAAAATGGGCCATTACCTCTTATGAGCAAGGCAAAACATATCCCAGTATTGAAGTCCTAATCAAAGTTTGCGCTGTCCTCGATACGTCGGCGGACTACTTACTCGGGATTTCCGATAAACTACCGGTAAAGATGAGCACCCTCGGCTTTACGGATGAGGAGGTCCGATTGTTACTACAGTTCTTAAATCTATTTCAGCAAAATCGAACCCCCGAAGATAAATGATTGGATCGGCTATAAATATTTTTACACATTTATCCATAAAACAACCTGAGGCTCAAATATCAAATCAATGATATTTGAGCCTCAGGTTGTTTTATCTGATTGTTTTTGAAATATGAACTTAAAATTTTAAACTACACACGCTTGCGTGGCTTTACTAAACCGAATAACGCCAAACTAGCAGCAAGTAAGCCCACTGCAAGCATTCTTGACGGCTGTTCCTCACCCGTTTTCGGTAAAACTGCTGCCTGGGCACCAGTTGACTGCTGTTTTGCTTTCACGATAGCATTAGAATCATTGCCAGCTGAAGCGTCTACACTAATATTCGTCATGTTGGCAGCATCACTGACATTCACTGTAGCTTTAGCAGTTGTGCCATGCAATGCCGTGATAGTTGCGCTGGCCGGTTTATCGGCCGTTGCTTTTTCAGAGATTTGGTCAGCAATTGCCGTTGTCGTTGTAAATTTGTTCGCTTCGACCCGTGCCAAGAAGGCCTCGGTAGCCGTTAAATCACCTTGAGCGACGGCTAAATCAACTTGGGCGGCGCCAAGCACTTGCCTAAGTTGTGCCAAGTCGGCCTTTTTACTATCAAATTGTGTTTTCTCAACAGCAAGCTGCTTGTTAGCCTGGTCGACTTGGGCCTGCGCTTGAGCGAGCATCGCCTTGGCAGTCGTGATTTGTTGTTCACGCATCGCTTTTTGAGCTTTCATCGCCGCAATCTGAGCTGGTAAGGCTTCAATCTCTGCTGCCAACCGGGAGTTTTCTGCCGTCAAATCAGCGACTAATGTCTTGGCACTGGCTAAGTTTTTAGCCGCCTGATTAGCAGTCGCTTGGGCCGTGGCCGTTTTAACCATTGTCGCCTTCAAGCTTTGATCAGCCACTGATTGTTGCCGTTGCGCAGTTGTCAATTGTGCTTTGGCTTGCACCAAGTTAGCATTAGCCGTTACCAGACTAGCGGCGGCAACTTTGACCTGCGCTTGCTTAGTCGTGACGGCCGCTTGCAACCCACTCGTCTGACTTTGTAACGTCTGCAAACTAGCATTTTGGTTAGCCAGCTTAGTTGCTAACGACTTACCAGTATCTTGCAAGTCATTTAAACTTGCCATTGCAGCATTTAACGTTGCGTTAGCCGCGGCAATCTTCTTCGGATCAGCTGGTGTCGTCTGTACATATTTGAACGTAATAGCCGGTAAGGCCTTCGTCTTGGTGGCAGCATCGGTGTGAGCCGTGTAGAACAGGTTGTAATACTTATTGAATTCTGCTTCAGACATACCACTATTATCAACTTCAAAAGCAGCGACATGTTTGGCTAAATTAGCCGCCACGCCTGCATTACCCTCTGAATAAATTAAGTTGATCCGATGACCGAATGAGCCCGACTCAACGTTATTAGATTCATCGTACCAACCCATGATAGCTTCATAGGCGACTTCTTGATCACTAAGGAACCAATCTGGGAACAGCTGAGTCAGATTTTCTGCATAAATCGAACCAGTATGATCCAAGCCGCCGTCTGTTTGAGCCGCGGCCCGCGCAATCGCATTATTTTGTAGCGCTGCGGTCTGCTTTAGAGCTGGTTGTCCGTTCAATGCCCGTAACTCATTGATATAGTCAAACATGTACTGATTAATCTTATCAACATTGGGCACATAATTGCCGTTTGCTGGATAAGCAACGGTCACGGTTTGCGACCCTGTCAGTTCAGATTGAGGAAATTCAGCAGCACTATACTTGCTCTGAGTTTCCGTTGTGGTCGTTGGCTGTTTAGCTACCGTCAAAGCTGCTTGGGCCGCCGCTAGTTTAGTTTGTGCGCCAGCAACTGCCTGCTTATTCGCATTGATTTGCTTACTAGTGTTTTGAATCGCTGTCTTGGCAGAACTGATTGCCTGCGTATTTTTATTAACCGCGCCTTGAGCAGTCGTGACGGCCGCTTGGGCTTGGTTAACTAGCGTAGCCGCTTTTTGTTGGGTGGTAGTCGCCTGGTCAACGTCCGCCTGTTTCGTTGCAGTCACAGTGTTGGCAACCTTAGCCGCGGACTGGGCCGTAGCCTGATCAGTTTTAGCTTGAGCCAAAGTTGCATCTGCCGTGTTCTTGGTCGCCTGAGCATTCTTTTCGATAGCCGGCTGATTGGTGATAGCAACGTTATTAGTAGCAATTTGTTGTTGATCAGCCGGAATTTGTTGTTCCGCTGCCGCAATTTTTGCTTGATCAGCGTTGACTTGACTTTCAGCTTTAGCGACAACCTGATTTTTAGCCTCAAGTTGTTGTTGTGCACTATCAACTTGAGCTTTGCCAGCATCGTACTGATTCTGTCCGGCCGCAATCAGTTGACTTTGATTAGACACTTGCCCCTGCGCGGTAGCTACTTTAGTTTGCGCAGCGTTAACCTGATTCTTGGCTGCGGCCACGTTCCCCTTAGCAGTTTGCACATTCGTTTGATACTGCTGTTGACTCGTCGGTTTGACGGTCGCTAATTGTTCATTAGTGACCGTCTTAGCGCTCCCCTGTGTCGCACTCGTAGTAGTCGTCTGGTTTCCCGTGCCATTATCAGTCGTTGCGTCGGCCTGCGCATTATTAACACCCAATTGGGTCCCCACGAATAATACCGCAGTGGTAATGCTGGTATATAATAATTGTTTTTTCATAAACTCACTCCCATAAGTTAATATAAATATTATTATAAACCATTGGCGCCACGATGCTAGTCATTTTGTAACCGATTGCGTTAATTGAGTTGCAAGCTTTAAGGCTCGTCCAGCCAGCTTTTTTCTATCACCAGCTTGAAAATGAGCAAAGCTCGAATACTTACCACTAATTTTATTTTATAGTATAAAACTATTTCATTCATCAATAGTAACTAATTCAAAGCCAGCTAATAACAATTAGATTGATTATTTCAAAAACAAACTGCACTTCTGTGACATTATCCTTATACGATTAACGACAACCGCTAGTATACTTTTATTCACTTGTTTCTCGGTTATGAGGCTCGTAGACTCCTAATTATCACATACAGCTGCCAATTCAAAAGGAGTGAGTCCTATCTTCAATCAAATCATTAGCCGTAACCAACATACTGAACGCTTACTTATTATCGGGCTTTTTTGCGGGGTCTTCGTCACTGGTGCCGACGCGTTTATTATTTCGGCACTGCTCCCCGCCATCGCAACTAGCCTTAATGTAGCCGCGAACACCGCAGCTTACGGGGTGACCGTTTACGCACTATGTTATGCCATTGGTGCACCTTTATTCGGCCCATTAGGTGACCGCTTTAATAAACGTTTTTTGCTAATCAGTGGCTGTAGTATTTTCCTATTAGGCACACTACTTTGTGGGCTAGCCAACTCTTTGACAACATTCTATCTTTACCGTGCCATTGCTGGCATCGGTGCAGCTTTATTTGTCCCCAATGTTTGGGCTTTTATTGGCACTTACTTTGATGGTCAACGGCTTGATCAAGTTATGGGAATCGTTATGTCGGCACTTTCATTATCAATCGCTGTCGGTGTGCCACTCGGTGCTTTGCTAGCACAACTCGGCAGTTGGCATATGGCGTTCTGGGGCTCATCCGTACTAACTTTGTTTGCGTTATTGATTTTGACGATTGCCGTACCTCCATTGCCGAGTCAAAATATTCAGCCCGCTGGTTACTTTACAAGCTTTAAAGTATTAGCCCACACCCGCACGCCATTGCCGCCCTACTGATTACGTTAACTTGGATGACAGGATTTTACGGCGTTTATACTTTCTTAGGTACTTTTGCAACAGCTACCTTTCATTTCAATACTGCACAAACTGGCGTCATCTTTATCACTTACGGTAGTGCTAATTTCATTGCGAACTTTTTGGCTGGTAAATTCATAGCACTGATTGGTAAAAAGCGCAGCGTTACGATTAACGGCTTAGCTTCAGCTGCATTAGTCTTATCCTTAGGCATCTGGGGACAACATTTAGCAATATTACTAATCATTCTGGTTGCGCTCGCCCTATCTCAAGGCTGGGGTGTCACTGCATTAACCGCAGCAATCGTTAATATTGTGCCGTCCAATCGTTCAACTGTCATGTCATTTAATAGTGCTTTTTTATACTACGGCTTAACGTTAGGCTCTGCCGCTGGTGGCTTGCTTCTAACTAAAATTGGCTTTTCCGCAGTGACGATTGTGGCGGCCGTGGCTTTATTAAGCGCTGTACTGATTGCGAACGCACTTAACCACTATTCGGATTAGCTTTGAGACACTCAGCTTTTAATGCGTATTAAAAAACTGCTCCGAAGATTCCTGCGAGCAGTTTTTTTGCTTGTTAGTAGTGTTGAAAATGGCGGCTAATAATGAGGCCCCATACTCAGTCTAAGCTACGCCAACTGTAGCGTTTCAAGATAAGCCTTTCCCCATCGATCCATTGCTTTAACGATTGGAACTAGCGATACTCCAGTGCTCGTTAACTCATAAACTGAATGATTAGCGACCGTTTGTTGACTAACAATCTGATCCGCAACTAATTCCTTTAGTTGCATCGCCAACATTCGACTGGTACAACCCGGCATGCTTTTTAATAAGGACGAAAAGCGCTGCGAATTTCCCATTAACCGACAGATTATAATTGATTTCCATTTACCCGACAAGATACTCAAAGTTGTATCCAGTGGACAAAACTCTTCATGTCGACGACTATTCTCAATTGGTGTAATTGTACGCATCTCGCCACCTCCATCGAAAAGTGTATCATAATCATATTCTTGATATAACTGAACTGTTTAATGTTATTAAGTGACCAAACAATCGTTACCACTACATCAACCGCACCGCTATTAATAAAACAGACAGCGCCCAAAATCTGGACGTTGCCTGTTTCTAATCGTTTTAATCATTACATATCACGCGACCAATATGCGCATGTTAATTACTACACCGGTAGGATAACCTATTTTACCGTGAAAGTAAGGTCAACATGCCAACCATGGCTAACGAATTATTGATAATGTGCAAGGCGATACTATAGCGAATATCGTTGAACCACACGTACGTAAAAGTCAGCACGACGGCGATCGGTAAGTAGGCTAGTAGCGCAGGGCTAAACGATAACGTATGGGCGAATGCAAATAACAAACTCGCAAAGACTAATGCCACAGCGAAAGTCACCCGATTCGTGACTCGTGGGAATAGCCAGCGATACATTAGCCCGCGAAAAATCAGTTCTTCGACAATCGGTGCCAGTACTGCCATCAGGACAACATTAATGACTGGGCTAGTAGTAAATACCTTGTCCAAAATCACTTGGTTTTCAGGAGTCTGTTTCACAATAAGTCCCGCCAACACGTTGCCTAACTCAACCAGGATAAATAGGCCCACTATTGTTAACGCCGGACGTGCCGGTCGTGATAAATTGGTCACGATTGGCGCTTGGCGACGATAAATCGTTACCAGCCACCAAATGAGTAATCCGAGCAAAACTAAACTTGCCACTCCGGCGACTAAGATTGCCGTAGCTGAGAATCCACGTCGAATTGCTGGCATCATCGTGGGAATCATGGCGAGTTGGTATAGTGCGAATAGACCAATTAGTTTAACGATATTGAGGAGCCAGGTGACAATAGAACGATTCGATTTCAAAATTTTCCAACCTCCTTATATGTTTACATCAGCTTTTCAGCTCGTTTTGGATTAGTCCGCCAAGCTGACTAAACATCCACTAGTGTCCTTGCCATAATACCATAATGAAGACCATTTGATTGTGAACAATCACCTCTTCAGAGTGAAATTATGATTGCACTATTTGACCAGTCTATCTTAAAAAATCACAATCATCAGAAAACAGTGATCGTTTTAAGTCTAACCACCTATTTTTAATTATTTATCTGTTTGGAGAACTCTGCCGATATTCCAAATCATCATCTCCGTATATATTAAAGGGCGAAAAGTCGTATCCAAATCTAGTAGCATCCTAGGAATAGAACCATCATCTAGATAACACTTGATACCAATCTATTTTGTCCCAACAACCTGAATGCATTATAATTAATAAAAAATTAATTCATATAAATAAACCACGCTTTATATTAAATAGTTTATTTAAATAAGTTATTTATTAAATTTTTTATTTAAAAATATAAATTTTACGTTTAAATATTATACAATACGTTCATTGGGAGACTATAACATGCCAGCAAAAACACAAAACAACTTCATTCGAAGACTAATTAATCTTCGTGACAGTCGGAACTGGTCAAAAACTGAGGTGGCCAGGAAACTAGGGCTGAGCAGTATGCAGCGATATGCCAACTATGAATATGGCACGAATGAGCCAGACTTGAACATGCTTAAACAGATTGCAGAGCTATATGATGTGACGACCGACTACCTGCTGGGTGAAGATAGCGCACCTAAATGGATTGCCAGAAAAGATACCATTGACTTGAAAGAATTGCTCGCAGCTCATGTGGATTCGATGACATACGGGGGCGAAAAACTTACGGAAGAAGAACGCCAACAAGTACGAGTAGCAATGGCCGTCATCTTCTGGGAATAAGGCTAACCGCGACTGTCACCCCCTTACGATGAGATATCTTAATGTTCGAATCAAGTTACTTGGGCGCGCTTATGGGAATTTTACTTATCGGCAAGAATACTGGTCACCTTTGTTTATTTATACGAAAAATTAACCTATCAATACGGGGATTAATGGTTTGGGTAGGCTTCAACAACTTATGTCCAATAAACTGATCGACATGAAAAGCTGTTAATAAAGGGAGGAGCTTCAACATGAAGACAAAAAATTTAGCACTTACTAACGGGATTGTAGGGCTAGTTGGCGGTATTATCTTATTATTCGGGGGCTGGTTTATTGCTGGTGGCGTTCTAAACGACGCTGCCACTGGATCGGTATCAAGTACATCTGGTACGGCCGCTTTCCTAAACATCTTAAAAATTGCTATTTTAGCACTAGGAATTATTGCATTAATTTATTATAAAGGTGATAAGCGTGTCGGTACTGCAGCAGGCGTTTTACTAATTGTCGGTGGTGCAATCGCGCTTATTCCATTCTTAGGTTGGATTGGCGGCATTCTCGCAATTATTGGTGGATCTTTATACTTAGCTTCATTAAAGCATTTTAGCCAACCACAAGCATAGTCCAATCTGCAATCAGTTAGTAATATCAGCCCGAAAAGAACGTATGTGTTAACGATAGAAATCGACTAGTTAAACCAGTACACACTGATATTGACGCTTGTCCGACTGTCCTAATATATGCTCTCGTAAACGGAGTATCTTTATCTTTGATAGCTTTCAATACGATTTTTTATTTTGTACCATATACTATTCAAAATAAAAAAAGTGGTACCATTTTCGGTACCACTTTTTTAGCGATTCTCTTTAAATTTATCAGCCTTGTTAAACCTTGAAACCTTTACGAATCGCGATTTAATGGGATAGAAAACATTGAATTTCAATAAATCCTATTCCCATTCAATTGTCGAAGGTGGCTTGCTCGTAACATCGTACACGATGCGGTTAACGTGATCGACTTCATTGACGATCCGCACTGAGATCTTTTGTAAGACATCCCATGGAATACGTGCAAAGTCGGCGGTCATACCGTCGATTGATGTTACGGCCCGAATACCAACGGTGTAATCGTAGGTTCGGCCGTCACCCATGACACCGACTGACTTGATACCTGGTAATACGGTGAAGTATTGCCAGATTTCACGGTCTAAGCCGGCTTTTTTGATTTCATCACGTAAGATAAAGTCACTATCGCGCACGATTTCTAACTTATCTTCCGTAATCTTACCAATAACCCGAATTCCGAGACCAGGGCCTGGGAATGGTTGCCGCCAAACAAGGTCAGACGGCATCCCTAGCTTTTCACCGAGTTCCCGTGCTTCGTCCTTGAATAACGTCCGTAGCGGTTCAATCAACTTGAACTGCATGTCTTCTGGCAAACCACCAACGTTATGATGTGACTTGATTGTTTGGGCCGTTGAAGTCCCACTTTCAATCACGTCGGTATAGAGGGTCCCCTGTGCGAGGAATTCCATCCCGTTTAACTTCGTGGCTTCTTCATCAAATACTTGGATAAATTCGTTACCAATGATCTTACGTTTCCGTTCAGGATCACTGACACCAGCCAACTTGCTTAAGAAACGGTCCTTAGCATCAACTTTGATGATGTTCAAACCGAACTTACCTTCTAGGCTCGCCATAACTTGATCAGCTTCGCCCTTCCGTAGCAAACCATGGTCAACGAAAATACTGGTTAATTGCGTTCCAATGGCCTTGTGCAACAGCACACCGACGACACTGGAATCAACCCCACCGGAAAGTCCCAGTAAGACCTTTTTGTCGCCAACTTCAGCGCGGATTTTTTCAATCTGCATATCAATGAAATCATCCATTGACCAGTTAGCTTCAGCTTGGCAAACGTCAAATGCAAAGTGCCGTAGAATATCATTACCGTAGTCCGTATTCCGAACTTCAGCATGGAATTGAATCCCATATAACTTCCGGTCAACATCTTGAATTGCCGCGATTGGGCAGTTCTTAGAAGTGGCCACCACGTCAAAGCCATCAGGTGCTTGGGTCACCAAGTCACCATGACTCATCCACACTGACTGCTCAGCTGGTGTACCCTTGAACAGGGTTGCCGAGTCGCTCGTCACGTTAATGTTCGCCTTGCCGTATTCCCGGTTATCAGCTGATTCCACCTTCCCGCCCGCAAGCGTGTAGGTCATCAGTTGCATCCCGTAACAAATCCCCAAGATTGGTAAGCCCAACTTGAAAATCTCCGGGTCAACCCGAAAGGCGCCATCATCGTAAACACTGTTGGGGCCACCAGAAAAGATAATCCCTTTCGGGTGACGGGCCTTGATTTCTTCAGCGGTGATCGTATTCGGAAGTAATTCCGAATAAACGCCGAAATCGCGAATGCGTCGAGTAATCAATTGATTATACTGACTACCGAAATCCAATACCAAAATGGAATCGAAAGACGCAGTATCCGTTTTTGCCAAGTTGTTCACTCCTTTGGATTAATTAATGCTCAATAGGTCTATCATACTGATTTCTAAACGTTCGGTCAACCAGTATGAGAAATTTCTTAGGTGCTAATATTTGCGGAAATACACGGCATCAATCACATGATGTGCAACTTTGTGTAAAATTAAATCCGCACGATTACGGGTTGGTAAGATATAATCATTCAAGTTTTTTAGATCAACCTCTTCCCACACCCGTTCAGCCATGGCCATCGCATCCTTGGGGTCACCAATTGCCCATGGATAGAAATAGTTCGACGGGTCTTGGAAAGCGGTCTTCATTAACGCCTTGAAGCGCTCCAAATACCAATCCTCGACTAGGTCAGCATCCGCATCCACATACACTGAAAAGTCAGTAAAATCACTAATATAAATCGCTTGATTACTAGGTAGCTGCAGCACATTAATACCTTCGATAATTAAAATATCGGGATGTGTGATTACGTCAAAACGATTCGGTACAATATCATAGGTTTGATGTGAATACACCGGCGCTTTCGCCAAAGGCTTACCACTCTTCACATCATTTAAAAATTGGATTAGCCGCGTCATATCATAACTTTCTGGAAAGCCCTTGCGTTCCATCAGCTGCATCTTTTTAAGCTCAGCATTGGGATATAAGAAACCATCCGTCGTAATCAGCTGGGTTCGCCGATCCGGATATAAATATTTAAATAATATTTCTAATAGCCGAGCCGTCGTCGTTTTACCGACCGCCACACTTCCAGACACGCCAATGATAAACGGTGATTGGCGATTCTGCCGATGTAAAAAGACGGACTCCGTTTCCCGCCACGATAAATAATGCTCATACTTGGCCTGCAATAAATGCGCGAATGGCATATAAATATCCCGGACATCATCCAAACTAATCCGGTCATTAAACGCCTTGATTTCGTGTAAGTTGTCTGCGGTCAACGGTACTTGGTGTTGATTGTTACGGTAAAATTGCTTCCACTGTTCTCGCGAAAAGCGATAGTAGTTCATCTGATCTTCCATAATTTCTGTCTGCCACCATTACTAAATTAATGGGTTGATTATAACATGAAACCCTTATCAAACGCTGATTAAAATTGAAATAAAGTGACCATCTAATTTGAAAACCATTAGTAAAAGATCGCTCGATACTAGATCATAATTGCCTAGTGCCGAGCGATCTTAATGTTCATCATTCAATTTTTAACTGTGTCACGACTTCCTGAGCCTGACTAAACAAATCAGTAATGATTTCCTTAACCGGCCGAATAGTTGTCATCATTCCAGCCACTTCGCCGGCCATTGGGGTGCCATGTTCCATATCGCCATCTTCAACAGCTTTCGCAAATGAACCGTCCGCTAACGCGTGCAATTCTGCTACCGGCGCGTTAGTTTGCTCCAATTGCAAGTATTGCGTTAGCATCGGGTTAGTTAACGCACGGACGGGATCACGCTGGCTGCGACCAGTCACAATCGTATCCGTATCACTGGCTGCCAGTACCCGTTGCTTATAACTAGCGGGAACCGGACATTCTTCAGCGGTCAAGAAGATCGTACCACATTGCACACCCTGCGCGCCCAGTGCAAACATCGCCGCGATTGAACGACCATCACCGACACCACCGGCACCAATCACTGGAATATCAACGGCATCCACGACTTGTGGCAATAACGCCATTGTCGACGTTTGACCGATATGTCCACCTGATTCTTGACCTTCCGCAACCACCGCATCCGCACCGGCTGCCACCATCTTGTGAGCATGGTGGACCGAAGCAATCACCGGAATCACTTTAATACCAGCCGCATGTAACGGTGGAATATATGAAGTCGGGTTACCCGCACCGGTCGTGACGACCTTAACGCCTTCATCAATGATGACCTGTGCCAGTTCAGGGCAATTCTTCATCTGTAACATTAAATTGATACCAAATGGCTTATCTGTCAGCTGACGAGTTGCCCGAATCTCGGTCCGCAATTGATCAGCGGTTAGGCCTGCAGAACCAAGAACACCGAGACCACCAGCCTCCGAAACTGCTCCAACTAATTCATGAGTAGCAATCCGCATCATCGCACCAGAAAAAATGGGATATTGAATGCCTAACATTTCAGTAATTGACATAGTCACGTCCTCCTCAAATTACTAACAATTCTTTCTGTTTAATTGTTAGCATCTTCACGATATTGTAGTCGCAGTCGGCACTAAACCATTTCGATCATCAACCGATTCGTCTACTTGATGAACTAATTTTAACGCTTATCTACTGATGATGACAGCGTTTTCTTTTATATTTCGACACAATCTGATAATTGTTTTAATACTCATTACCATTGATTGCCTTAAGATTTTATTCACAAAAAGCACCACCTCACTAACTGGAGGCGGTGCTTTCATCATATTGCTAATTAAACTTTTGCTTCATTCAACGTATACAAACTGTGGTCCACACGCGTCAATAATGGTGATAACTTACCAACTGCGACCACCGTTAACTCGTGCATCGCCCGTGAACAAATCGTGTATAGTAACTGCCGTTCATCTTCACGCTGATAATTTTCCTGATTACCATTCCACACGATCACCGCGTCAAATTCCAATCCCTTGGCCAAGAACGACGGCACGACGATGACGCCAGGAGCTAACCGTTGATTTTCTGTTTGGATCAACGTGACCTTCTCACCTCGCGCCTTCAACGCTTCAGTCAAGGCCTTACATTCAGCCAAAGATTTTCCGATAATTGCCGTTGTATCCCGTTCAGAATCATTCATCGCTAATTGATCGACCACTTGATCAACACCCGCTTCAAAATCAGCTGTCACAACCACGTTTGGCAAGTCCCCTTGGCGGTCAAAGGCGGTCACGGCTTCACCATTCACCAAAATTTCTTTAGTAAAATCGGTAATTTGCTGGGTCGAGCGGTAAGACTTGGTCAACTGTACGACCCGCGTCTTTTCTGGGTTAAATAGCGTGGCCAATTCATTAATTAACGAATGACTATTTTCTTTTGTAAAGATGGCCTGATTTAAATCTCCCAACATCGTAAAGCGCGCTTTTGGAAAACTAAACTTCAGGAACGCTAGCTGAAAGGCGTTGTAATCTTGAATCTCATCCAGAAAGACAAACCGAATGTCGCGTTGTCCATGTTTCCCCGTCATCAAATCATGCAGATACATATAGGCCGAAACGGTCGTTAAAGAAATATGCCGGTCCTTAATTTCAGCCAGCTTACGTTCAACCGTAGCATCCCAGTCAGCCGTGGAAATTCCGTAATCTGCCAGCTTAATAATCTTCGGCACTTCACGTAGGAAATGCGCGTACTGCATATTGATACTCAAGAAACGATTGCGGACAATTTGTGTCCGGGCCTTGCCAAGCCGTTGCATCACAATCTTACGCGCTAGAAACTTAAATTCTTTATCGCCATTCTTAAACTCCCGCGGCTGATTGCCATACAATTGATTGATTTCTTCGCGCGATAAGTCTTGGACCGCTTCTTCAACCCATTTAGAACGCATCTCCGATTCAACCTTGCGATTCAAAATCTTGATTAATTCTTCCTTAGTTGCTGACAAACGGTTCGCTAAGTGGTAGTTCTCATTGAAAGAATAGTAGATTGACTTAATCTTTTCCCGGGAAATAATCACTTCATCATTCAACGTCACATTGCGGAACCGCATGTCGGCTTGTTCCAAATGCCGGCCATACGTGGTAACCGCGTTGAAAAAGGCTAAGCTACCTTCCAACTTAGTAATCTTCGCCATTTGCGGTGTGTTTTCAGTTTCAAATCGTTGCTGTAACGTCTCGACCTGCATATGGGGTAGCCGGTATGAGGCATATTGGAAATAAGTCATTTGGACCATGTTTTGCTCACCCAATTCTGGCAAAACCTGGTTAATATAGTCATTAAATAACTGGTTAGGTGAAAATAAGATAACTTGGCCAGCCGTCAAATTACCCCGGTAACGATACAACAAGTAGGCGACACGTTGCAGCACTGACGACGTCTTTCCAGAGCCAGCCGCCCCTTGCACGAACAAGAGGTCGGAACTCGTATCACGAATAATCGTATTTTGTTCCTTTTGAATTGTTGTGACGATGCTCTTCATCTTCACGTCAGACTTTTCGTCCAACACTTCGAGTAACATCGAATCGCCCACAGCTTCATCAGTATCGTAGACAGTCACAACTTGACCATCTTCCACCATCAGTTGGCGTTTCAACTTCACGTTAACGGTCTGCTCACCATCTGGAGTCTGGTAAGTCACGTGACCCAAACCACCGTCGTAATAAATACTGGAAATTGGGGCCCGCCAATCATAAATCAAAAAGTGATCCGGTGTATCGGAAAACGAACTTAGCCCAATATAAATGGTTTCGGGCTTCGGTTCACCGTTCTCATGAAAATCAAGTCGCGCAAAATAAGTGTTCTTTTCCAACTTTTTCAAGGTCGACAACTGTTTAGTCGCATGTTTCCAACTATTTTGCCGCTCATCCATCATTTGCTGTTGCTGGCGCACGGACAGTCCAGTCTCCATCATGCCTTCGTAACTATCCGTTTTAATATTGATGTTATTCAGCAAATCCCGCTTGATGTCGGCCTGATCCTGTTCCGAGCGCGTAATGGTTTGGCTTTGCTGCTCTTCAGCCACCTTAATTTTCGCAACCACATGATCTAAGTGTTCCTGTTCTGCAGCTTTAATTGACTTAGCCATTGAACGCCCTCCATTCCTAAATATCGAACAATAATTTTATCACTATCAGCGGCCCGACTCAATTAATAACCCATGTCACACGCTAATTTTTGCCTTTTTATGTAAAAATGTTTGAACATTGGTTTACCAAAGTTACGATTGTGTTAAACTGAATGAAATGTAATCGGTTACATCTGTTTTTCAATCCGCAGACGCTTATAATAAATGCAACTTAAATTGGAGGTGGCGCCGTTGGTCAATTTAATAACCATTTTAACCCATTTAGAACAAAGTATCGTCCCGCTATTAACCACGCTTGGTAGTTGGTCTTACATCTTATTATTTGCCGTTATCTTTCTTGAAACGGGCATGGTCGTTTTCCCATTTCTTCCCGGCGAATCATTGATCTTTCTCGCCAGCACGATGGCTGCAACTCACAGCGACGCCCTCAGTATTCAGATTCTGGTGCCCGTATTCTTTGTGGCTGCTGTAATTGGCGACACTGTCAATTTCGAAATTGGCCGCCACCTGATTCGCTTACCGTGGTTGCAACGCCACCTTCCCCAATCCAAGCAACAACGCGCACAACAATTTTTCGCTAAGTATGGCGCCAAAGCTGTCATGTTTGGCCGCTTCGTTCCACTCGTGCGGACCTTTGTCCCGCTGAGTGCCGGGGCAGCTAAAATGCCGCAACCGACCTTCGCTATCTGGAACTTAGTTGGCGTTGGTATCTGGGTCAGTGTCGGCTGTTCACTTGGTTACTTCTTTGGCTCGATCAGCTTTGTACAGAACCACCTCTCGCTCTGTTTTCTAGGAATTATGGCCGCCGCGCTCATCCCAGCCGCGGTGGTTGCACTGATTAAGACCTGGCGACAACGGACAACACTCAATCTCAAATAAGCGCCACACACAACACGGTTGATCTGCAATCGTGTTTTTTTATTGCTTCTCGCTTTGAAAAACACGTCTTTCCTTTTCAAAACCACTCAAAAAGTGTATCCTTTCAATGACTTTAACGTTTTTAATGAGCGGAGGGATTCTATGCAACCAATTCAATTAACCACCTATCAATCTGACTGGCAAAAACAAGCAACCGAGTATCAAACCTTGTTACGCCAGCAATTACAGGCGAATCTATTAAAAAGTAGTCACGTGGGTAGTACGGCCATGCCCCAATTATTGGCGCGTCCAACAATTGACCTAGCACTGCTTGTTAAAGATCAGGCGGCTGCCGTAGCTACGTTACACGCACGACCGGTCGCCGGAACGACACACACTTACGCAACACAATTAGCTGCTAACGACATCCACGTTATCATTACAACTGATGAACAGCATTATCAGCAATTACTCACTTTCCGGGATTATCTCAATGCGCACCGGACAGACGGCCGCAAGTATACTGCCATTCGCGAAAAAGGTGTGCGCAATGGGCAAGCCGATCTCGCAGCCTACCTACAAACGAAAGCAGCATTCATGGCCAGCATTAATGACAAGGCCCAAGACTGGTTAGCCACTAAGGATCAGCATGAACACCACGACCGGACCGTTCGGGCAGAACTCGTCAACATGTGCCTCATTACCAATCCCAAGACTGGCGACGTCCTCGTTGAAAATAAAATCGACGCTCAGTGGTCAGGCCTGACTTTCCCCGGCGGCCACGTCGATCGTGGGGAATCGCAAGTTGCGGCAATGAAACGCGAGGTCTTAGAAGAAACCGGTCTAAGTGTTGATCAATTAAAATTAGTTGGCACTGTCACTTGGGTCGAAAACGAAGACGGCGACGTGTCACTTGGCACCTTATACACTACCAGTCACTATCATGGTGATTTATTAGCCGGTTCATACGAAGGGGCTATTAGCTGGCAACCATTAGACCAACTAACGCCCGATAAATTAGCACCCGGTGTTGACCAAATTCTGAAAGTTTTCACTGACGGTCACGCTAACGAAGCATTCTGGGGTTTTGATGACGATCAGCTCCGCGTGTACTAAAACGAATTGAGGTATTTATTCATGGATCAAGTTTCCTTAGTCATTATTTTATTAGCAGCGTTATTAATTCCGCTCATCATGGCTAAATTCAAAATTAATAGTTTGCCAACTGCCGTCATGGAAATCATTGTCGGCATCGTGATTGGGCCCAGTGTGTTTAATTTTGTGAACACTTCTGACCTTATCTCACAATTATCAACAATTGGCGTCATCGTCCTGCTGTTCTTAAGTGGACTTGAAATTGACTTTAGCCTATTTAAGAAGCGGCGCACGGCGTTAACACCGTTAGAGCAAAAAAATGCGGTCAACACACCGAAATACTCGCCCGTCCGGCTTTCAGTGTACGCCTATGGCACGATTGTTGTCTTATCACTGCTGCTAGCAGCCGCCTTTAAGGTCAGTGGCCTCTTTAGCGACTTCTGGCTCGCCGCTATTTTGTTTGGTACGATTTCACTTGGCATTGTAATTGCGGCTTTGAAGGAACAAGAATTACTTAGTAAAGCCTTTGGACAAACGATTCTGTTAATCTCCGTGTTTGGTGAACTCGTGCCGATGATGGGGTTGACACTCTACGCATCCGTGTACGGGAGTAATTCACAAAGTCTCTGGCTACTATTACTTATTTTAGCCGTTGCGGCATTGTTACTCTTACGTTTCAAGCCGTTTTTCCGCTTCTATCAAAATATTAATAAATCGACCACCCAATTAGATATTCGGTTGGCCTTCTTCCTAATCGTGACCATGGTCACGGTAGCTGAATCAGTTGGTGCCGAAAACATTCTGGGTGCCTTTGTGGCCGGGATTGTCTTAAAACTCTTGAATCCAAGTGAAACGACCCGCGAACGCTTGGACGCCATTGGTTATGGCTTTTTCATCCCGATTTTCTTCATTACGACCGGGGTCGACTTGAACTTGCGGACATTACTTACTAGTGGCAAAACGCTACTATTAATTCCATTATTTTTCTTAGCATACATGATTGCCAAGATTGGTGGTTACTGGGTCCTAAAATTACGGTTCAAACAAGCCAACGCTTTAGCCGGTACCGCGCTGACTGCAACGACAATGACAATGGTATTAGCCGTCCTGCGAGTTGCCAAGTCGATGAAGACGATTACTAGTGACCAGTCCGGCGCTTTCCTACTCGCAGCGCTACTCACTTGTGTCATCTCACCCCTGATTTTTAACAAGTTTTATTCGGCTGAAAAAGAAGACTTGGTCAAAACGGCGGTCCACTTTATCGGCGCTAACTTAAGCACCGTACCCGTTGCCCAACAACTACGTAAGGGCTGGTACGACGTGGCGATGTACACAAATCATCCTGAAAATTATCAGACTTACCACGCGCAAGTTCCAGTGACCTTGATGGAAAACTTCACGGCTCAGGACTTACAGGATCATGGCGTATTTGACACGGATATTTTAGTTCTCGGCCATATCGATGCTGAGCGTAATTACGAGCTTGCTAAGGCGGCCAAAGCATACGGAGTACGCCGAATTATCGTTCGTTTTGAAGACCGCAATGTGCTCAACGAACACGAAGATGAACTTCGAGAACTCGGCGTCGAAGTCTACAATACCCCAGAAGCTAATATCACATTGTTGCGGGCCTTAATTGAGTCCCCATCAACCTTACTCTTGCTCAATGATACTGAAAATAGTATTTATGAAGTACGAGTACTCAACCATCGCTATACGAATGTCCAAATTAAGAACCTACAATTTGCACAGGATATTACGATCAGTCAAGTCATTCGTAATCGCAAACTGATTGCACCCAATGGGAATACAACGATCATGTATGGTGACCGCTTAATCTTTACGGGGAATAAGCAAACGGCCGCTCAAATTCGGCAAGCCTTAGCAACCGCTAATTAAAGGCAGCACCTTTTTATGGTAAACTAAATTCATTGTGACTTAGTTTTGAACATTAGCAGAGGAGTAAATAATGGCAACTTTTTCCGTTTACATGATTCGTCATGGTCAAACTTACTTTAACAAGTACCGCCGGATGCAAGGCTGGTGTGATTCCCCCTTAACAACGGTCGGCGAACAAGACGCCCGTAACGCGGGCAAAATGCTCAATGGCATTGACTTTGACGCCGTCTACGCGAGTGACATGACGCGAGCGATGCGCACTGCGGAGTTGATCCTTCCCGCTAGCGGTAACGCTGACTTGACAGTTCAACCAATGGCCGCCTTTCGCGAAGCCTTTTACGGCTACTTTGAAGGTGATGATACATCGCAAACCTGGTTCATGGTCGGCGCGCCCCATCAAGCACCTAGTTTGTCCGCAATTATTGAACAATACGGGATCGAAAAAGCAAAGGATTTCTGCAAAGAGGCCGATCCATTCCATCGCGCTGAAAACAACGCCGAATTCTGGCAGCGGGTCAATGGTGGTCTTGATACGTTACGCGCTAAACATCACGATGGTGACAAAGTCCTCGTCGTCAGCCACGGAAATACGATTTACAGTATCGCCGCTCGTTTTGCTGACCTAACTTCGCCCGCACGGCCCCAAAATGGGAGCGTCACGAAATTCACGATTAGTGACAACGATGTTACGTTAGACTATCTTGGCCGCAAAGACCACCTCGACTAAATAAGGAGAAGCGCATGGCTCAATTTTCAATTTACTTTGTCCGTCACGGACAGACTTTTTTCAACTTATACAATCGCATGCAAGGTTGGTCTGATTCACCATTAACTGAATACGGCCAAGCAACAGCTACCAAGGTCGGGCGCGCACTCGCCAATACTGATTTTGACTACTTCTACAGTAGTGATTCCAAGCGAGCGATTGACACCGCACAACTGATCCGGCAGGCAGCGAGCGCAACTGAACAGCCCTTTAAAACGTTAATGAACTTTCGAGAAGTCTTTTACGGCTACTTTGAAGGCGACGATTCCAGTCGAACTTGGTCATTAGTTGGTCGCCAGTATGGTGTCACAAGTATGCATGAACTCCTTGAACACGTGCATATTGACCAAACTCGCGATCTGATGCGAGAAATCGACCCTTGGCACGAAGCCGAAGACAACGCAATGTATTGGGAACGAATCAACCAGGGTTTTGATTACTTGAAAGCCCACCACGATCACCATCAAAAGGTGCTCGTGGTTACCCACGGTACGACCATCCGCAGCATGGTCGCACGCTTCGCCCCCGAAATCGACATCACGAACGGTCCCAAAAACGGGAGTGTCACCCGCATCGATGTCGATGGCGATCAAATTCGCGTCGTCGCTTATGCACAGGACTTGGCCGACGTAAAAATCAACCAACACTTATAATATGACTTATTAAGCAAAACGCTCGTGACCACTAACTGGTCGCGGGCGTTTTGCTATTGGCGCTAAAATGTCGGTTCTATAATATCTGTTGTAGGTAATTAAGTAAAAAACTTGATTACTGGCAGCAGGTATCTTTAGCAGGTATCTTTAACAGGTATTTTTATCTGTATTTTAATCACAGTTTATTAAAAATATTCGAATTAAAAAAGGTGCTGGCCGTTGCACGGCTAAGCACCCGTAGAACTATGAGCAACATCGATTGACAGAGAACCAACTAGGCTGTCTTATCAATGATGTCCTTAAACCTTGCTGATTAAAGACGTGTCTGAAATCTCCAAGAATTCAAGGTATGCTACCCTAATTCAAACTATTTTTTCAAAAAAGCCAGCACGTTCTTCTTAGACGGTTTCATGCTTCCTGCTAAGAACGCAATTACGACTGCCACAACAGCAAACAAAAGTTCCCAGACTGACCAATTAAAAACTACTGTTAAAGCTAACATAATAGCAGCTGCAATTATCAAGCCGCCATCTCTGGGGCCTAAATTCAGATACGGATACATCATCATCAGACGTCACTTCTTTCACTATTTGATATACTCAACCAAGACTATACATGAAATTACTTATGAAACTAAAGATACCCTCCGAGAGGTAGTGCGTTGACCGAGTGTCGCGGGTGTAACAGGTAGATTCCGTAAAGTCTTGGCAACAGTGCGTCTATCTCCGGTCGGAAGAAGTCTAAGAATAATTCAAATATTCATTTAACTTCTAGGGCCATTATAACACCGCTTTCATGGTTGTGAAAATTCTTTTATGAAAATATTTAGACGCTGTTGGACGCTTCGCTGATGAGCAAATGCTGACGAACAGCAAACCCACTAACACAACCACCCAATCCTAACTCGTGACCTTGATACCAATAATGCCGATGATCAGCATTGCAACGAAGACCCACGTGATGGGAGCGATTGTATCCTTAAAGAAAACTAAGCCAACAATAATCGCACCAACCGCGCCGATTCCAGTCCAAATAGGATACGCAATACTCAACGGCAAGTGTTTAGTTGCCAACGCTAAAAAGCCAAAGCTCAAAATCATACCTACCACCGTGGCGGCAGTATAGCCCAAATGGCTAAATCCATTACTTAATTTCATCATCGTGGCCCAAACCACTTCAAATAACCCGGCAATAACTAAATAAATCCACGTCATTATCAATTCCTCCTCAAAATAAAACGGACAACGTCCACCCCACTTCCACAATGACCTAAGGAAGTTGAGTTAACGTTGTCCGGTGACAATTCATCTTAATATTTCAATCCACTATAGCAAATCCCATTCGCATGGTCAAGCTTACTCGCCACATAGCATCCATTTTGTTAGTGGCGTCAACGGTGTCGGCAAAGCATCTAAAGCGAAAAATGCTGCGGTACTCGTCTCATCGGTGGCTTGAATCAACTCACCACCCGTCGTGTTGGCGCGATATAACGTTGTGACGCTGTCAATGACATCGCCATTAGGATACTGGTAGTGCATCTTAGGACCACTGAAGACATCAATGAGCGTTAACTCACCCACAGTTAATCCCGTCTCTTCTTCTAATTCTCGGCGGGCCGTCTGCTGAACTGTCTCACCGGGTTCAGTTGACCCAGCTGGTAATCCCCAGCAATGATTGTCCGTTCGATAGATCAACACTATTTTTCCCGTTGAGTTTTGAGCCAGCATCGCCGCCCCCGCTACTACTAATGGCTGATGACCAATTTGTTGACGCAATTTAAGCACATATCCCATTTAATTGCCTCCCTAATGCCCGAAATCTTAATATTTTGATTAGACATGTTATACTTAATGCAATCATAACACGTTAGGAGTGAGTGTATGTCTGAAACCAACGCTCAAAAAGTACAAGAAGTCATCATTGCCGGCATGTCTAAAACGGTCGCCAATTACGACTACGCCATGTCCGAGCTAGAAGCGCTCGTTGCAGCCAATAATATGCACGCGGCCCTGCGAATTGACCAGGGATTGGAAAAACCCAACCCGGCCACCTTCTTCGGCAAAGGTAAAGTTGTCGAAATCAAAGAAGTCGCAGCCGCCAACGATTTGCACATTATGGTCATCAACGCGGATCTGACCCCTAGTCAGGTGCGCAACTTAGAGGAACAAACGGACATTCAGATCATCGACCGCACTGGTCTGATCTTAGAGATTTTTGGTAACCGTGCGCGGAGCAAGGAAGCCAAATTGCAAGTTAAGATTGCCCAATTACAATACCAACTGCCCCGATTACGAACGAGTATCTCTAACCGCCTTGACCAACAGGCCGGGGCGGCGGCTGGTGGCGGTGGCGGGTTTACCAACCGTGGTTCCGGTGAAACGCAACTGGAATTAAATCGCCGGACAATTCAAGACCGGATCAGCCATGCCAAACATGAGCTTAAAGAACTCAATAAAGACGAAGTGGTGCGGCGGTCGCAACGCGATAAAGCTGGACTACCTAATGTGGCACTAGTTGGTTACACCAACGCTGGTAAGTCAACGACTATGAATGGTTTAGTCAAATTATTCGGTAAGGGTGAAGACAAGCAAGTCTTCGAAAAAGACATGCTCTTCGCAACGTTGGATACTAGCATTCGTCAGTTAACCTTCCCTGACAATAAGCAGTTACTGCTCAGTGATACAGTCGGGTTTGTCAGCGACTTGCCGCATAACTTGATCAACGCCTTCCGTTCAACGCTAGCCGAAGCTGCCAATGCCGACTTACTCATTCAAGTCATCGACTACGCAGATCCCCATTACAAGGAAATGATGGCGACCACTGAAAAGACGCTCAAAGAAATCGGCGTCCACGATGTGCCAATGATCTACGCCTTCAACAAGGCTGATTTAACCGAAGCTGACTATCCAAACCAGCAAGATGATCAACTCATCTATACGGCGCGTGATGAGGCCTCCTTACAAGCTTTGACCAGTATGATCAAAGCCAAAGTCTTTAAGAATTACGTGACAACGACGTTATTAATCCCATTCAATGATGGTGAAGTAGTGGCCTACTTAAATGACCACGCCAACATTCTCAAAACGGATTACTTAGCTGATGGCACCCAATTAACAGTGGAACTCAACACTGTCGATGCCCAACGCTACGAAAAATACGTGGTGACACCTGCTTAAACGACTCATTCAAAAAGATGGCTCTAGGATTAACCGCCTAGAACCATCTTTTTTGACTTAATACTAAGCTTATCTTCATAAGTCAACCAACGGTTAATCAAAATAATGACAACCATTCATTCAACCACCCTTAGTGTGTGCAATTGCACCAATAACTCTGACCGGGTCCACCCTCGTTGCTGACACTGTTACCTATTTCTTAACCGGCATGTCTGCAATTAGTTCGACTAAGCGGAACAAGTAACCTTTTGACGCACATTTTGTCAATATTGATAGAAAAATTGCGTTCATTTTTTGAGAAGGCTTTTAAAAAATGAACGCAATTAGTTTTATTCCAGCCGCTTTTTGAATGCACTATTGAACAAATCAGAAGTGGGAACTAAAAGTTAGCTGGCCCACTATTGCATCGACGCTTATGCTAACTGCCGACGACTGACTAGGTAAACAACGATAATCAATGGCAACGTCACCATCATCACGGGATAGAACCACACCATCGGCAATTGACTGCTAATCAGCCCGCCAATAATGGGACCAAGCGACATTCCGAGATCAACACCAATATAAAACGTACTATTGGCTAGCCCATGATCAGCTTTCGGCACGAGCATCAATGCTTTAGCTTGGCAGATCGAAAACATCAAACCGTATCCGGCGGCTAGTCCCGCAGCACCCAGCAGTAACATCGCCCAATTGTTCATGTCGGTTAAGCCAATCAATCCCAATAGATTGAAAATTAAGCATAGCCAGATGAACCGTTTAAATGGCACCCGGTCGAACCAGTCGCGGAGAACAATTCGCAATACTAATAAGATGGCCGCATACACCGGGAAAAACAACCCAGCTGCTACATGAAAATGTCGGGCAGCGACGTAGCTGACAATATAGGTCTGGGTGGCAAAATATGGTAATGAGAATAAAAGCAAAATCAAGGCCACGGGAATCACTCGCGGTTGTACAATACGAATATGATGCTTAGTCGTAGCCGTTTGAGGCGTCACAATTGGTTCACCATGATCACCGACGAATTGAATCATGATGACGAGCAGTAAACTACAGCCCGCTGCTAACCAAAAAACACTCTGATAACTATAATGTTGATACAAGAAGACACTGATTGCCGGCCCACACGCCATCCCAAGCGCATTCGCCAGCCCATAAATGCCCATTCCAGAGCCAATTCGATCGGGTGGCAATAAACTAGCCATCCAGGTCGCCATACAGACTGAACACAAGGTATATCCCAACCCATTCAAAATTCGCAACAACATGATTAACGTCACGTTGGTCGTCAGACTATAGCCTAAACTAGCCAATAATAACAAACAGCCCCCCACGAAGGTCAAACGGTACTTAGAGACCCGGTCAGTTAAATTCCCAGCAAGTGGACGGAGCACTAGCGATGTCAAATTCGTCAACCCGGCAATCGTACCGGCAAGCACACTACTAGCGCCAATCCCGTGCGCAAATCCTGCAATCACGGGATTGATTAACATTGGACTCATTAAAAAGAAGAAACTAGCCATTAACACTAACTTTACATCCGGCGTATATAAACGCGTCTTCATCAATTCTCATCACTCTCTAAATTCTGATTAACTTGTCGTAACAAGTCCAAAAATAACTGTTGTTGGTCGGCATCTAAATGGGCAAACATACGCGCGCTTGTCTGCCAGCCATGTTGACGAAGCTGCTCGCGTTTGGCACGCCCACTCGGGGTCACTACCACTTGCTTGGCACGCGCATCCGTTGGACTGACCACTAATTGGACGTATCCGTGCGTCTGCAAGCGTTGCACGATCATTCTGGCCGTCTGATGGGTAATTTCCTGATACGTCTTAAACGCGGTTACCGTGCGACCTGGCTGATCCGTAAAAAAGGTCAGTGCATCCGCTTGCTCAGTCGTTAGCCCCACCGTCCGCAAATGTTGGTTACGACGCCGCTTGATCTGACGAGCTAAGACCAGAACTTGCCGCGCCACCATTTCATCATGATTCATCTTAATCACCTGCCCCTTCATTTATACAGCCAGCTGTATAAATTGTCAACCAGTGGCCACTATTTTTTCTAGCGCCTTTATGGTCGTTTTGAACAACGACGAAAAAGAGTGGCCAGGCTTGATTAGCCTAACCACTCATACTGTTGACTATAATGCATTTTTCCGGCGTTGCGCGGCACGCCATAGTGAAAAGGCCGTCCAACAACTTACCAACACAATCAACCAACTCAATGCTGTTAAAGACAGTGACTTAACCAAGGTCGCCGCAATCACTACACCAATGATACCGCCTAGAATAATACCAAACAAGCCACGATAATCGACGCGATCATGACGAATAAAGTTAACCGCCGAAATCGGCATCAATAATGCACACGATAGCATCATGATTGGAAAAGCCGCGATTGGAGTCAGCCCTAGGAAATACACCATCACCATACATGGCGCGTACAACCCAACACCGGCTGACATTAACAGGCCCAAAATAAAATTGCCACCAATACCAATCAACAATTTCCAACCGGATAACCCCGTTGCTTGATTGGCAACCCCTAACAAGCTGATCCAGCCTAATAACTTAGCCGCCATCAACAAGGCAGTAATAATCAGTGCGACGGCCATAATCAATTGTACCCACCGCTGATTAAGTTTCGTCATCACTTCGCTACCTAGTAACGCCCCCAGCGTCGCCGCCAGGACTAGACTAATTAAGGTCACCGGCTCGACCGTCACCGCCGTCACAAAGAAAAAAGCCTCAAAGGCAGTTGGAATCGCATGCATCGTATTCAAAGTTCCTGGTAACTGACGTTCATCTTTCAAATAGTGACTCGCCTGGAAAATTGCCGTTGACACCACAAAACTACCAATACCTAACGTATCAAGAAAATCCGTCACGGCCCCAATGACCATGCCGAAACCAAAACTGTGGTCAAAAACGGTTGCTGCCTGCCGTTTTGCGCCGGCTAACAGCAACCCAAATAAGCCGATGCTGAGCAGCATCAACAACACCACAATTGCAATTACCATCAATCTAACCCCACTCTCTTACCTACTCGTAGCATTATACTTTATTTTGTAGACAGAACCAAAAATTATTACCAGTTGGCCTCTCGATCACTAAATCAACACACGTAAACAGGATTGCGTTATCAGCATTGTTCAATCAACAATGACTCTAGCTGGCACAACTCCCCCTATCACCGGTAGAATGTGCTATAATCCAGTCAATTAATTGTGCACAATCATTACTCGCAGCCAGCGCCATGTCCAACACAACATTCAACTACTATTGTTAAGAAAGGCGGTAATCATCATGAAACCAACCATCATTCGACCACTTAAAGACCATGTTTGCTTTTCGGCTTATACAACGGTGCATGCTATTCAGCGCCTATACCAGCCAACATTGACTGCTCATCAACTCACCTATCCACAATACTTAGTCCTCGTTGCACTCTACACGACAACCTCGCAAGCTGTTCCCGTCAAAACACTGAGTAGCCAGCTTAACTTAAGCACCGGTACCCTAACGCCCGTTCTAAAACGTATGACCCAAGCCGGCTTAATTACCCGCCATCGGAATCCACAGGATGAACGTAGCACTTTACTCACACTTACTCCCCAAGGCACGGCGACCCGGGTTGCACTAAATGACTTACCCGCACTATTAACGGCTAAGGGTGGGCTTGATCAGACCGAATGGCAACAACTAACGGCGTTATTAAACAAATTAATGACTAATCTGAATGCTGAATAAGATCAATGATAAGTGAAAATTAATGATTTAATTTTCACTTATCATGGACACGAGCTACCTTTTAGATCAAACCAGAATTCCCACCTAATTCAGGTTGCTTATTTCGCTGTTTTATCGAACTTTATATATTATAATATCGTTATTAGTTCGGATTCTAGTTAAAAAACCAGCCTTAATGACCGATATTCGATTGTCAGCACCATTAAATTCTGGTATTCTAAATGCAATCATTTAGAATTTGGCTGTTTTAAGGGAGGATCTCAGGTTAATGCAGGAAACAAAACAAGCAACGACCTTGAACCGTTCACTCGGTTTTTGGTCAGCACTTTCACTCGTCGTCGGTACGGTTATCGGGTCAGGAATCTTCTTTAAGCAGTCCGCAGTGCTTGATAGTGCTGGGTCGCCTAGCGCCGCATTACTTGCCTGGTTACTAGGTGGGTTGATTACATTAACGGCCGGTTTAACGATTGCGGAAGTCGGCGCCCAAATGCCCCATACTGGTGGTTTATACGTCTACATGGAACAAATCTACGGTAAGCTGTGGGGGTTCCTCTCTGGTTGGATGCAAATTGCCGTCTATGGCCCCGCCATTATCGCCTCGATTGGTGCTTACCTTGGTATTCTACTAGTCGGCTTTTTCAATCTTCATACTAGTTGGCAAGCCCCACTCTCGATTGGAGTCATCGTCTTGATTGGGATTCTCAACATGTTCGAAAATCGTTGGGGAGCGGCTTTCCAGATTGCAACCACTTTAGGTAAATTATTACCGATTGCCGCCATTATTATTTTTGGCCTCTTCTATGGTAATCAGAACGCCTTGGGGCAATCTTTACATACAATTACCCAATCAACTGGTAGTTTTGGGGTGGCCGTACTCGCGACACTGTTCGCTTATGACGGTTGGATCTTAGTTGCTAACTTGGGTGGCGAGATTAAAAATCCACAAAAGTTATTGCCACAAGCCATTATTTTAGGCATTTCGATGGTCCTAATTGCTTATACCTTAGTTAGTTATGGGATTCTCCACTTTGTCCCGGCAGCAACGATTCACAAACTAGGGCAGCAAACCACCCTATACTTTGCACAAGCGGCATTTGGTACCATTGGCGGGCGCTTACTGAACATCGGGATTATCATTTCAATGGTTGGCTGTCTAAACGGCAAGATCATGACTTTCCCACGCATCGTGTATGCCATGGCTGATCAAAATCAGCTGCCATTTGCTAAGCAACTCAGCTACTTACACCAAAAGTCACACGAGCCAATTGTTGCGACGATTGCAATTCTCGTATACGCTAGCATTATGATTCTGTTCTTTAACCCGGACCGCCTCTCAGATCTTTGTATTTTCACGGTCTACTGCTTCTACGTGGCGACCTTCATCGGTGTCTTTATTTTAAGAAAACGGCAGCCGGCTACTGCACGACCATTCTCGACACCGGGATTTCCAGTGACACCACTGGTTGCAATTCTGGGCGCACTATTTGTGATTATCAGCGAAATTGGCTCAGATTTATCTGGCGTTTTGATTTCACTGGTTATCGTGGCCGTTGGTTTCCCAATCTATTATTGGAAGCGGCAGCAAAACCAGAATGCCTAATTTTCAATAACTTGTAAGAAAATTAGTTATCCTATCATGCCTTCCTTATGGTTGCCAGATTAAAATCACTGTTCAAGTTAAGCTTTCAACTAAAAACCGGCAGTAGCGTAAGCTTTTACTTACGTTACTGCCGGTTTTAGTTGATTTTCCTTTAATTACTATCCGGTTACGCCAACTTCTTGTCCAACACCCGTGACAAAATTGACAAGGCGTAACAAATAATGAAATACATTACCGCAATCATTAAAAACATCGGTAAAATATAGGATGAATTTTGACCATAAATAATTTGTGCATGATTCAATAATTCTGGCAAAACAATAATGGTTGCCAGCGACGTATCCTTAATCAGTGAGATAAACTGACTCACAATCGTCGGAATCGTCTTTTTAATGGCTTGTGGGAACACGATGTGCCACAGGGCTTGTACATAACTCATCCCATTTGCCCGGGCACCTTCCATCTGACCGTAATCAACTGCCAAAATCCCAGAACGGATAATTTCGGCCAACATAGCCGATTCAAAAATCGTCATGGCTAAGATGGCCGCAAAGATAATCCCCGGCTTAAACCCTAGGTGTGGTAGTCCAAAGTAAGTAAAGAAGATAATTAGGATCAGCGGTAAGTTCCGAATGATATCAACGATAAAGCCGACCACGGCTGATAAATATTTAATCTTAACATACCGAAGTACCCCTAAAACTGAACCAATAATAAAACTGGCGATGATGGAAACGACGGACACTTCCACCGTGACCCAGAGTCCTTCGAGCAAGAACCGGATATTTATCCATGAATACGCTTGAATAAAGTTTTGCATGAATCGTCGCCCCCTTCTAGTTTGCTAGTTTTTTCTCTAAGTGCCGCATATAGTAACTCAACGGTAATGTAATGATTAAGTAAAAGACGCCGACGACCACGTAGCTATTAATCGTATCAAGCGAGAGTGATGCAATTGAATTAGCTTGATACATCAAATCAAACCCTGCCACGAAAGCTAATACTGACGAATTCTTTACCAAGTTAATGAATTGGTTACCCAACGGTGGAATGATGATTTTAAACGCTTGTGGTAACACAATTTTGCTCATTGCTTGCCAATACGTCATCCCATTAGCGCGCGCACCTTCCATTTGCCCCGGATCAACCGACTGGATTCCGGCCCGAACCGTTTCAGCAATAAATGACGACGTATAAATCGTTAATCCGATTGTCCCAGCTGTAAAACCATCGATTTTAGCAACGTACATCGGAATAATCACATAGAAAAACATCGCAATAACTAGTAACGGAATGTTCCGGAAGATTTCAATATAAATTCGGCCAATAATTCGCATCGTCCGACTCGGTAAGACTTCAAAAATCGCAAACATCGTTCCAATGACGGTACTAAATACTAAAGCAATCACACTGGATAACAACGTATATCCGAGTCCTTGAATCAGCTCTGACCAATAGTGCGTTAGAATGTATCCCATTAGCGTGACGCCTCCTTATAGTTGAAGCCGGCCACGTTACCAAACCACTTCTTCAAGATGCGGTTATACGTCCCGTCCGCTTCAATTTCCTTGAGTGCCTTATTAAGCGCCTTTTTTAGCGGTTCTTGGCCCTTATTAACGGCAATCCCGTAAGGTTCCTTTGTAAAGGCCCCACCAACCACTTCGTAACCCGGGTTCTGTGAAGCCATCCCATAAAGGATCCCGTTGTCAGTTGTCAATGCAACTCCTTGACCAGATTTCAGCGCTGTCATCGCCTGCGCATAGTCAGACAATTCCAATACTTTGGCCTTAGGAGCCGCTTTCTTAATGTTTTCAACGGAGTTAGCCCCCGTCACACCTAGAACTTTAGTTCCAGTTTTGTTCAAATCCTTGACTGACTTGATGGCACTACCTTTTTTAACCAACAATGATTGTCCCGCATCAAAGTACGAATTAGTAAAATCAACTTGTTTTTCACGTTCGGGGGTAATAGTCATCGTTGCAATAATGGCATCAATATTCCCATTTTTTAACAGTGGAATCCGTGTTTGACTCGTCACTTGAACAAAGTTGGCCGTCGCATCTTTACCAAGCACGCGCTTAGTCAGCTCCGTTGCAATATCTGCATCAAAACCTTTGATTTTACCATCCTTAACATCCATCAGCCCAAATAATTTCGTATCAGCTTTAACACCCCACGTAATGGTCTTGCTAGCTTTATCATTGGTCAAGACATCTTGTTTTGATAATGATTGCCGTGAACCGCAAGCGGTTAAGACCACCACTAGCATGGTAAGCATGCCGAGTGCGCCAATTAGTCGTTTCAGCTTTTTCATTCGTGGTCCTCCCCTACAAATTAGTGTGTAATAATTTTACCCAAGAATTGACGGGCCCGTTCGTTCGATGGCTGTCCATCGAAGAACTTTTCCTTAGCATCGTCTTCCAAGATTTCACCATCAGCCATGAAAATAACCCGGTCAGCCACTTCACGAGCAAAGCCCATTTCGTGGGTCACAACTAACATTGTCATACTAGAGTCTTCGGCAACACTCTTCATAACATTCAATACATCGTCAATCATTTCAGGATCTAGCGCTGACGTTGGTTCATCAAACAAGAGACACTTCGGCTTCATAGCCAAAGAACGGGCAATGGCGATTCGTTGTGACTGCCCACCAGATAACTGACTCGGTAAGCTGTTGGCTTTATCAGCCAAACCGACGCTATCCAATAAATCCATAGCTAGTTTTTTATTTTCTTCTTCTGGCCGCTTCAAGACCAATCGTGGTGCAATCATGATGTTTTCAAGCACCGTTTTGTTCGCGTAAAGGTTAAAGTGTTGGAACACCATGCCGACATTTTTACGAATCTTATTCATATCCGTTTTACGATCGGCTAAATCAAACCCATTGACTAACAACTGACCTGACTGGACCCGTTCCAAACCATTGACAGTTCGGATCAGGGTACTCTTACCTGAGCCAGACGGTCCGATCAAAACAACTTTTTCACCTTCATTAATCGTTAAATTAATATTTTTAAGGGCGTGAAAATCACCATAATACTTTTCGACGTCGTGAAATTCGATCATTGACATTGCAGTCACCTTCGCTTTCTCTATCAGCCTGTTGACTGACGGTCTAGAATTGTTGCATTAATAGCTAAAGTTAAGAAATCCTTATTCTTCGTTAATGCTATTTAAATAGTTTAATACATAATTAGTAATTTTGTCAAAAAGTAGTCAAATATTGTTCGTTATCGATAAAATAGTGAGAAATCAGGCCGCTTATTTCAGTTAAAATAGCTGAATATCTGCTTCAATCTTGAACATTTTCAAACTAAAGTAACTAATAATTCGTCTTTATTATTGATAACCGCTTCGATAAATAAGAGTTAGACAATATTTTTGATAATCTTTTTGTTATTTTATTAACTTAAATTTAACTATTAAGTTAATCATACCACTACTGAAAGGTCGAGGACCGTTCGGCGCATAATTTTCATAATTGGCGCTTTCTACGAGCCGAGCTTAAATAATTGTTTACGCTTTCGCTAGCCTTTCTTTAATAAACATTGCTAACCTATAGCTATGATAAAGTTAGTAACCACCATTATGATTGGAGACGATGATATGTTACTTGATCAAGCAACTAATATGACTAATATTATGGCGGGCCAAATCATCAAAGTTTTTTACCCCTTTGTTATTGTTAAAACTGAAACTGGCAGCTACTTAAAGTTAAATCTATCGAATAACGAACAACGTGATCCACTCTTTTGGGATGAAGTTCACAGTATCCTGCAGGCGAAGTTGTGGGTCCCGATTGGCAAACACTATCATCAGCTGTTAGATAACGGTTGGTTAGCCGAGCCACTCAGTTAGTAAGCCAATGCAAAGAGCCTGTCAATAAAGCGTTTATGCCAAAACCAATTATGCTCGGTTTCTTGAAAAAATTTCAAGAAACCGAGCATAATTTTTCTATCAATATTGTCGAAACGTGCGCCAAACAGTTGCTTGTTCCACGCTATTCAGCATCAGCAGTATCAATATAGGTAGTCGAACTTATTTCACCAGCCAATCGGAAACCAGTATAGCACCTACAACTACCAGCATTGCTAGGCTTCAACTCCCCATTGCAACTAAAATACCATCTTAATCCGCGATCATATTATTAGAACAATTAAAAAGCATGTTCCGTTGTCCCACCATTCAAAATCGTTAAGACATCATCCAGGCTTATATCAACCATGTTTTTGACAGCCAAATTCGTATAGAACCCAACATGTGGCGTAATAATGACGTTAGGCATCTGCATCAATTGGGCGACATTTGTATCTTGCAAGACCTCTCCCTGATGATCTTGGTTAAATAACGTATTTTCACCCTCGACCGTATCGAGCGCACAACCCGCGATTTCACCAGCCTTTAAAGCTGCAACCAACGCCTCTGTGACAATTACCGGCCCGCGTGATGCGTTGATAATGTAAGCATCCGACTTCATTAATTTCAAGGCCGCTGCATCAATCAAACCTGCCGACGTCTCATTGAGATCAACGTGCAAATCAACAACGTCGGCTTGCCGCAATAGTTCTTCCTTAGTATCTACGTAGCTTAAAACGTCTTCAAGTTCAGGATGTCGCACAACGTCATAGGCAATCACCCTCGCGCCTAAACCGTGAAAAAGCCGTGCGGCAGTCCCCCCAATGCGTCCCGCACCAATAATCCCAACAGTTAACGATCGAATTTCACGTGCTTGAAGTCCCGCCCACTGGAAGTTTTGCTGTCCAATTCGTTGATCGAATAATTCTAAGTTGCGAATTAAGCGCATCGTCTGAGCAACTGACATTTCGGCGACCGAGTTAGGTGAATAAGCTGGAACATTAGTCACCACTAACCCAGCTGCTTTAGCTGCCGGAATATCAATCGTATCCACACCGGCCGTACGACTAGTTAATTGTTTTAACCCGGCCGCAGCTAAATCTTGATATAAACTGGCGTCACCACCAATCGGACTCCGTTGCTGAATGACTAGCCCATCATACCCTTTTACCAACCCGGCCGTTTCTGGGTGAAATTCCAAGTCATTCGTATCCACCTGAATTTTGTGTGCCGTTGCCCACGCTTGAATCGCGTCCTGTTCATCATCACGAACACTGTACATTAAAATTTTCATGGTTAATCCTCCTGTTTCTTACTAGCAACGTACGCACCGATCCGCTTAACCGCCGTCTTTAAGTCAGCCAACGAAGCCGCGTAACTGATCCGAACATAGCCTTCACCACCAGGCCCAAACGAGCTACCCGGAATCAAAGCAACCCGCGCCTCATGGGCTAATTCACGACAAAAGGCCATGCTATTTTGTGGTAATCCGGCCGGAATCTTACTGAATAAGTAGAACGCTCCCTCTGGTTTAGCAGATTGAAAACCAAGTTGATTCAAGGCGTCATACAAATAGTCACGCCGTTCCTGATATTCACGCTTCATTGTTTGACCATCATCAAGACCATTTTTCAATGCTTCCGTGGCAGCTGCTTGTGCATTAGTTGTCGTTGAAGTCACCGTGAATTGATGAATTTTTCCTAATTGCGTTGTAATGGCTTTGGGCGCACACATGATCCCAATACGCCAACCAGTCATCGCATGCGACTTAGAGACACCATTAAGTAGAATTGTTTGTTCTGGTAAGTAATTGGCAATTGATTCATGGCGCTCCCCGTATGTTAGCTCACTATAGATTTCATCCGACAAGACAAAAATCGGTTGATCGGCTAGTACCTCTGCCAAAGCCTTTAAATCATCATGCCGATAAGTCACACCGGTTGGATTTGATGGGAAATTGAGGACAACTGCTTTGGTCTTGGGGTGCGCTGCCAACGTGGTTTGCAATTGTTCTGGGGATAACACGAACCCATTGGCGGAAGTATCCATGAAGACCGGTGTCGCTCCGGCTAATTTCACAATTGCAATGTAGAGTGGAAAAATCGGTGTCGGAATCAGGACTTCATCACCGGGATTGAGAATCGAACTTAAGGCAGTATAGATGCCACCAGTGGCACCAGCCGTAATAATCACTTCGCTAGCTGGATCATAGTGTACATCATACTTTTGGGCTAAAAATTCAGCGGCGGCGGTTCGTAATGCTAACGTTCCGTTTGATGGAGCATAGTGACTTTCATCAGCTTCAATGCTCTTGATAGCGGCCTGTTTTACGTGTTCGGGCGTATTAAAATCAGGTTCTCCTAAAGTTAAACGCACGATTCCTGGAATATTAGCAATTTCAGCATTGAACGCTAAAATATCGGACGGCTGAATCGCTGCAATTTCACGGTTCATATGGTTAACAAGTGTTTCTGAATTAATTGACATGAGGGTTCCTCCCGTTTTTGATTAATTTCGTTGGTGGAAGCGGCCTGGATAGTACTAAAAAACGCACCCTTGGAAACTCCAAAGGGTGCGTCACCGCGCTAAAACAAACTTATTAGCCACCCTTGGAATTCTCAATCATCCATGGGCGCCGTTAAATCACAAAAGACTTTTGGCAACCGCATCGATGCAAACATCGGATTCGTGTTTGCACCTAAGCAGCCGGCACAAACACTAGCGAAAATACCAAAAGTAAAAGCTAGTTCTAGATTTTAATGAATTTAACGGTAATGACATATCATTAGCTCCTCATCAATTGTTAATCTAACTATAATGGTTGTCCTAATCACTGTCAAGGTCGAATTTGCTATACTGAGGTTAAATTCATTTTGGAAGGAACGATTATATGACTTACCAGGCATTCATGTTTGATATTGACGGTACACTGACGAACAGCCAACCAGCCTACACGACCGTAATGCGCGAGGTTTTGGCGACTTATGGCAAACCATTCAACGCAGCTCAAGCACAAAAGACTTTTCCAATGGCTGCCGAGCAAGCCATGGCAGAGTTAGGTATCGCACCTAATGAGTTCGATCACTTTCAGGCCCAGTATGAAGACACTATGGCCAGTCATTATGATCAGATCGAACTGTATCCCGGTATTACCAGTCTCTTCGAACAGTTACCATCTGAACTGCGTCTTGGAATCGTGACTTCCCAACGACGGAACGAATTAGAGAGTGGCATGCGACCATACCCCTTCATGATGCGGATGGCCGTCACGATTAGTGCTGACGATACCCCCAAACGCAAGCCAGATCCTTTACCACTACTAACAGCGCTTGAAAAAGTGAACGTGGCTCCTCAAAACGCGTTGTTCATCGGTGATTCCGTCAGCGATGAACAAACCGCTCGGGCTGCTAACGTTGATTTTGGACTAGCTGCCTGGGGAATGGATCCTAATGCTAATCATCAAACTGTGGCCCACCGCTTTGAAAAACCGCTCGATATTTTAGCACTTTTTGAATAACCCACACAAAATGCACTTGATGCTCAAATTAAAATAACCGTTGCGAGAATCTTCTCACAACGGTTATTTTAATTTGACTATCGAAACGTGTTACAAGGCCCGGCCAGTTTCGGTTAAGCTTGTTAGGTTAACCGAAACTGTCGCTCGCAACACTCGATACATTGTTATACCACTTAACGCCAAACTAGCTACTAATCCGCTCGGTCCTCATACGCAACCTGGGCCGTTATCTGATAATCACCCGCTTGCTCAATGGCTGATGTTCGCCCTGCAATCTTGCTCATACCACCCGTAATTACCGTAGATGCCAAGTACAGCTTATAATCTTCATGCGCATCATGGACATCCGTCAAACCAACCCTAGTGATGTGGCCAACTGGGAATTGATCCATCTGGTTAATGCCCGCATAAATAACTAACCGGTGATTTTCCAATTTCAGCTGTGAAAACGGAATTTGAATCCCCTGACCAATCGCATACACGGGTTCACCAGTTGCTTGTGCCTGCTTAATGACAGCATCATCACTTAAGCCACCGTAATCTAACCGGACAATGTTAGCCGCCTGTAACTGGTCGACGATTTGATGCACATTTTCCTGTTCAGCACGGGATGTCTTCACCGTTGCTGGCAAAAGTTCCTGTCCGTCAAAAATACCATTTGCGGGAATATAAGGCTGTTGTTGATTTTGTTGCGCCTGCTGTTCAGCCGCTAGTGCTTCTTTAGGTTTACCACCTAATAATTTTTCAATTTGCGGTGATAAATCATACTTAGCCGTCTTATTAGTAAAGTAATAGATAACGTTTAACGTAATAAAATAAATCAAGGCCACAAAAACGAGCATGTACAAAATACCACGCAACCACGCACCGTTTTGCATCAACCGAATCGCCACATACCCTAAGTACAAGTTACCAGCAATTCCAATCCCAATATAAATTTGATTCTTAATTTTTACATTGACATTAACATAACCCAAGGCGTGATTGATCATATCTAAAATACTAAACATTCGTTATTCGCCCCCGTCGCTAGTAGTGGTGTCCGTTGTTGACTGTGACGTCGTTGTTGCTGAACTTGACGCCGTCGTACTTGACGATTCAGCATCGGAACTAGCATCATCCGTCGTATCAGAAGATGAACTACTACTATCAGTCGTGGTACTACTATTTGTTGAACTCGAGTTGGTATTATTGGTTGAACTAGCCGAACTACTGGTTTCATCGGCACTACTACTGTCATCAGTATTATCATTACTACTACTTGAGCTATTATCTTGATCATCACTGGATGAATCAGAACTAGCCTTATCTTTGGCGTTACTTTCATCCGAGCTATCATCCGCCGGTTTCTTTTTCGTACTTGTAGAACTAGCAGATGAACTTTTAACCACACTACTAGTGGCCTTCGCACCGTTGACAGTGTTAGTCGTCTTGTTAACAACCACGTTGGTTGCACCTAGTGCGAGAACAATTGATACAATTGCAAATGGTGAAATAAATGGTGATGTTCGATAAGCCATCGATGTCATTCCCTTCTGAGGCTTTGCCGTTATTCTCTCTAATCTATAATTAAACCATGCTCGCGTTCAGAATGCACTAATTCTATCGCAAATTAAGAAACTCTTTACTCAACCTGACTCAACAAAAAAAGCCGACTCCCGTCAGCTATTGATTGCTTGTTGAGCCGTACAGGCCGCGCATAATCCATAAATTTCAATACGGTGACCCGTAATCGTACAGCCCGGTAACTGGGCTTCATACTCATCTAGCGGACAAGCTTGCAGTTCCGTTACTTTACCACAGTTTGAACACACGAAGTGATGATGATGTTGATGCTTGAAATCACACTGATATTTGACCAAGGTTTGATTGGCCTGAGCTTTTAACTCCAATAGTCCTAACGTTTCAAACTCTTTGATATTACGATAAATCGTATTATGACTCATTCCTGCAAACAACGTACGCATGTGCTCATCAACGGCCGAAATTGCCACATAGTGGTCCTGATAGGTCACCAGATAATCTAATAATGCCTGCCGCTGCTTCGTAATTTTAAGCTGATTACGGCGTAAAATTGCGACGGCTTGTTCAATTGGTGTTTCCATAACTTACTTCCTCCTACATGACCAGGGCTCTACTAAATAATAACCATTACTATTTAGTTTAGCATATTCAGACGTAAAAGTTAATCACGTTGCCCGAACCGCGCCAGCCACCGACGCTACTAATCTTTAGACAACGCATCAGCCGGACAATATTTGGCCACTAGTTGATCCAGCTGCTGCCGCGTTGTCTGCCAATCATCATTAACAATAACGTGTGCATGCCCCACTAATCCAGTCGGTAGCGCTTGATCACGCAAATATTCATCGCTCGCCACGCGTTTTTGAATGCGGCTAGGCAGATCACCACGCTTAGTCAAGCGTTGAATTAACGCATCTTGATCAGCAACTTCAAGATAGATCACCACCGCTTGGTCACCCAATTCACGCGCATAGGTCACCGCGCCAGCCGTATCGAGGACAATACTGATCAACGGCGATTGTTCCCACGCGGCCGCCAATCCCTCTCGTGAAGAACCATACTGATTACCGCTATACGTGACGTGCTCTAAATAATGCTTAGTGGCAAAGCTAGTAGGGGTTTCAAAGTAGTAATCCTGACCACTGACCTCGCCTTCACGGGGCGCCCTAGTCGTATGAGTAATGACCTGTGGAATTTGATATTGTGACCGTAAATAATGACTGACGGTGGTCTTACCACTTCCAGTTGGCCCCGTAATTACAAAGATCCGTTTCGATGTCAAAGTTAATAAACCTCCATTTTTAATTCATGTAAAGCTTTTCATTTGCGTTAACTCGGTAAACCGAGTATAGTAACGTACCTATAAGGTTCAAATAGATGATTCACGCATCTCGTAGCAAACCAACAATTTTCAGAAGGGAGTTTTGTCATATGCAATTTCAAAAAACAAATAGCTGGTTCAGCATTGTCTTAGATACGCAACGCCAAATGTTTGTCGCAACTGACAAACTTCATCCAGAATTGTTCGCTGAAGGCGTAACAATCGAAGATGCAGTTGCAAACTTACAAACTCAGGCCTAAGCCAAATCTAAAAATATTGTTTAAAAATTACTGGTACCGTTTATGCGACGGCACCAGTAATTTTTTTACAGTCGTTTATTATTGTAAGTGCTGCTCAATGTACGTGTTAGCTTGATCTAACATCTGCTTTAAATTATCATAAGTCAACCGTTCCCGCGCTGCCGCGTAGTCAAACCAGCCAATCGCACTAATCTCAGCTTTTTGACGGGTTACCGCAGTCCCACTAGGAACTTCACTGACAAATAAAGTGACTTGCTTCAAATTGCCATTAGGTAAGTCATATTCAGTATATACTTTAAAATTAGTATCAAGCGTCGCTTCAATTTGCGTTTCCTCACGAATTTCACGCCTAGCTGCTTCAGCTAAAGTCTCAGTACCTTCCACATGGCCCTTCGGAAATCCCCAAAAATCACTGGTCGCACTCTGTAATAATAAATAAGCGGGATGACCATCCTTTTGTTGATAGACGACCGCACCACTAGCTACTTCTGTACTCATGAAGTCGCACCTTCCTAATTATGAATTATGCTTTAGTATAACATGTTCCACCCTCAATTGAAGGCCAAAATTGCCTGGAGCAAACGTCCTAACGCGACCCCTTGACGCTCGTCCGTCCGATTTTGGTCAATCGTTTCCGCAACGGCCATATTAAGCCACTGGTTGGCAAGTTCTAAGGTTGGGGCTAACGCATTACCACGCCCTAACAAACCAGCAATTACCGCAGCTAAGGTATCACCCGTGCCATTATAATGACCAGGTAGCCGTTGTTCACCACAAAATTGCACGTTGCCAGCTTCATCTAACCATGCACACCCAATTTGATCCGCACGTTGCACATCCGTGATGACCGCGTGTGCACCTGCTTTTAATTGTTGCTGCAGTGCCGGCAACAAGCGCTGCAACTCGGGGGTGGCCTGATATGGAATTCCCGTTAGTAAGGCCGCTTCCGTTGTGTTTGGCAAAATCACATCTGCTTGATGAATCAGCTGACGCATTACCTCAACATAGTTCTGATCAAAGCCTTGATAGAATTGACCTAAATCACCGAGTACCGGATCAACAACTAATAACGATAATGACTGTTGTTCTAAGTAAGTCGTAAGTTGCTGACAAAGTGTCACCGAACCAACATACCCAATCAGTGCTTGATCAAAATGAAGCTGTGCTCGCGTCCAATGTTGAAAAACCTGTGGTAACCACGTTGATAAGTCTACCACAGCAGGCGTCCCGTACCCACTAGTATGGGTTGACAATAGGCTAGTCGGTAAGGCGGCCACATCATACTGCATCGCCGTTAATACTGGTAACGCTGAACTGAGCGAAATGCCACCGACTGCGGACAAATCTTCCGCAACTAACATTGTTGACAATCATCGTACCCCCTCTTATTTCATTTAGTGCCTATTTTATCAGAACTCAGACTGACTGTAACCTATTCGTCACGGCGAAAGTTTGATCACCATGTTTGAGGCCGCCGGTAACTAACCACCAAAAGCATTCAACAAAAAATTGAGCCACAGCTTAAAATCACTGTGACTCAACACTAGTTGTAAGACGATTCAAACTAATCACACTGTGCGTTCTAATCGCTAGCTCCACCAAACCATGCTAGTACCGCGTCTCATTCTTTCAACGAAGTTAAATACTGTCGTTCCATCGTCCGCCGTGCTTGGACAGCATCCTCAAAATGAACAAAGTGCTTGTTCAATATGTACGTTCCTTTGTAATAGAAGTGAGCCACCCAGGAATCCGACTGCTTATCATAACTAACACCCACGACCCCACTAGTATTGCGCTTTGACTTCTTGATTGAGCTCACATCCGTATGGTGATCACGAATCTTCAAATTTCTAGGATCGCCCATATGTGAAACTGCTTGTGGATTATTAAAAATATTTTGCCGACTCTGTTCGGCTGCTAAACACCCGCAACTCCGTGTCTTACCATGGCGTAAAACGTAAGAATCCACGACACAAGTCCGACCGCACTGACACTGACAAAACCAGAGCGCATTACCGTTCTTAGCACGCCCTGCTCGGTGCACTGCTATCAATCGACCAAAGTGTTGCCCAGTAATATCAATTGCCGCTGCCATCTGAATCCCACCATTCTAAAATTGACTTTCTACTAATAACAATATTATAAGCTTTGCCGAATCGAATTAACAGTTTAACGTACTAACGATGTCCTTTCAAATCATATTCGATGTTTATACATTATTAAAACAACAGACTCATTTCAGAGTTGCAAATTTAGTCTTAAAAAACGGCGCGCCTACATGTTAAAGCGTCCCGTTCAAATCCTTATCAACAGATTGCTTGTTTTTATAGGCATCTAATCTGGCATCCTATGTAATTATTAATAATAAAAGGCTGGTTCTAATTGACTTTTAATAATCAACCACGGTATCATATTGACATGACAAATTGTCGATAATGACAATTAACTGTTACAAATAACCAAAAAGGTGGTCCATGCTATGGGGATTTTCCAGCGTATTTTCCAAAAAGAAGATTTGGAGCGCTATTTACAAAAAGATAGTCATTTTGAACGTACCCTCTCGGCAGTCGATTTGATTGCCTTAGGGATTGGAGCCGTGATTGGGACTGGGATTTTCATTCTTCCCGGAACCGTGGCCGCAACTAAGGCGGGGCCCGGAATTATTTTATCCTTCGTCTTAGCCGCCATCGTGTGTGCCGTAGCCGCAATGTGTTACGCCGAATTTGCATCAGTCCTACCAATTGCTGGCTCAGCGTACTCGTATGGGAACATCGTCTATGGTGAGATGATTGGTTGGATCATTGGTTGGGCCCTCGTGCTTGAATACGTATTAGCCGTCGCAACCGTGGCCGTTGGTTGGGCCGCATACTTCAATTCATTCATCGCTGGCTTTGGTCTCAAACTGCCTAAAGCGATTACCGGCTCATTCGATCCCGCACACGGCACCTATATTAACATCGTCGCAATTTTGATTGTCTGCTTAATTGCTTGGATTATCGACACTGGTTTGAAAACATCGATTCGTTTAAATAATATTATTGTGGTGGTTAAATTAGCCATTATTGTCCTTTTCTTACTAGTTGGTTCGTTTTATGTTAAACCAAGTAACTGGACACCCTTTGCGCCATTCGGAGGCATGGGCATTCTCAAGGGGGCGGCAGTTGTCTTCTTTGCTTACTTAGGATTTGACGCCGTTTCTTCATCCGCGGCCGAAGTCAAAAATGCCAAACGAAATATGCCCATTGGAATTATTGGGACGTTAGTCATTTGTACCATCTTCTACATTCTCGTTTCCGGCGTTCTAACTGGGATGGTTTCATACAAGCAATTAAACGTTGACGATGCTGTTGCGTTCGCCTTACAACTTGTCCATCAAAACTTCGTTGCCGGTATCATTTCGATTGGGGCTCTTGCCGGAATGTTTACGATGATGGTAACAATGATCTATAGTAGTTCGCGGTTATTATATTCAATCGGCCGTGATGGTTTACTGCCACGTTTCTTAGGCAAAATTGATAAACATCATGCACCCAAGAACGCAATGCTGACAGTCACAATCGTCATTTCGATTCTCGGTGGTTTGGTTCCCTTAGATCAGTTAGCAAACCTTGTTAATATTGGAACGCTGATTGCCTTTGCCTTCGTTTCTTTCGGCATTCTACTATTACGTCGCAACCCTAAGCTTAACCAAATCAAAGGCTTCCGAGTGCCACTTTACCCGGCACTACCAGTTATTTCTGGACTACTCTGCCTGTTTATGATGACACAGTTATCCAAAGAAACTTGGCTAGCTTCACTAGCTTGGTTTGTACTGGGCCTCATTATTTATTTTGGTTATGGGATTCGACACAGTCGGATGAATAAAACTGACGACTAACGATTGCAATAAAAACAACTAAATAGAGTGAGCCAAAACTAATTGTGCACAGTTTCTGAAGAAAAGCCTTCTCAAGAAACTGTGCACAATTTTTCTGCCCATTTGTCGAGACGTGCGCCAAAAGGTTGCTTGTCCCACACTTTAATTACCACCATCAATTCAACACTGGCAATGACAACGATTTCATTTTACGGTATGATGATGGTACTTAATAAGGAGCGTGATCTAATGATGCTAACACCTAAAACAATTCACGACGACCTCCACGAACACCATACGCAGGTCATTCAACTATTCAGTAAGTATCCGTGGTTAATTCCCGCAACCACCCTTTTACACATTATTCCAGTTGCCATCGGCGTTCACGGTTTTTGGCAATCGCGGGCCCTAAGCAAGCAACTTAAGATCGAACGTGAAAAGACCAAGCAACTAGCTTTGCAACAAGTCGAAAAGGTGCAGTCAGCAGTTGCTAGCCACCACTGTCAGCGACCAAGCTTACATCATCTATTCAATAAGATTAACAGCCATCATTAACACAAACGTGGTTCAGATTGTCGGCAACTGAAGGCCCGACGATCTGAACCACGTTTTAGTCAGCCTACCGACAGCTCTAATCGGTAAACACTCAATGGTTACTTGACATCACAATACTATTCGGCCAACTGAATTGTCACATTGGCTGATGATCCAACTAGTTTAGCTACCGGGCAACGCGTCTCCGCAATAGCAAGCCAATGTGCTGCCGTTTCAGCATCCACTTCTGGAATAGTGACGCGGGCGTCTAAAAAGAACTGGTAGCCAAAACGATCCCGAGACATTTTGACCGTTGTATCAACTTTGCTTTGATGATTTTGTCCGTGTTCCTTTTCGATGGCTTCTAAAGTGGCGTTGAGACACGTACTGAGAGCTAATCCGATCAACTGTTCCGGATTAGTACCAGGGACCGCCTTTAATGGACTCGACACCGCGACCCGTAATCCTTCAGGAACATACGCTTGACCTTCAATACCATCTTCATTAACTGCATGGGTTGTATACAAGACTGGAAAATTACTCAATTTACTTCCTCCATTCGATAGTTCACTTTGCAATTAACCTACCATACTCCGCCAAACTTGTCAGTAAGAAGCATTGGTTCTCGGCCAATTAGCGGTATAATATTTCTAATAATACTTAATGAGGAACTTACTTATGAAAAACAATCAATTTGCAATCGTCCCGACCGATTCGGAAGCTGCGATTGCCGAACTCACCAAGATTCATTTTATTACGCCCGACATGGACGCCCTGACTACTGTGCCAGCCGTCTATCAAGCCCTTCTTGCCAAAAGCTTGCCAGAAGTCCACACGGCCAGTGGGTTAAAGCACAAATTTAATAACATCATGGCAACTAGTCAGCACACCCTGACTGAATGGCTCACAGATGCTACTATCGTTAACAATCAAGTCTTCTACAACGTCGGCCTACAATTGTTAGGCTTTTTACCCGGACAAGATTTCGAACTGGCTGATCCCCTCCTCGCTATGCGCGACATCCACTTACCAATGGTTGGTGACAGTGCCTTTGATCGTGAAGCCCTCTACTACGCATGGTACTTACTATTAAACACCCGCGGTAATAATGGGCAAACCTTGATTGAGGCACTGACGACTCGGGGTTACTTCGTGCCGTTCTATCAATTACCAAACGAACAAAAACCACTCTTCTTCAATGGTAAAGCCCAAGCAGTTTTCGACACCCACACCCTCATGCGTGATGTTGTGTACGTTGAAGCACCGCTAGACACCGATCATGACGGCCAACGCGACCTGCTCAAAGTTGAGATTCTTCGACCAGCTGAAACTGCTACGGGTTTAAAGGTTCCGGTTCTCTACACAGCCAGTCCTTATAATCAGGGTATTAATGACCAGGCTGGCGATGCCCAAATGCACAGCGTGGACGTCCCACTGACCGCTAAAGAACCGGATGACAATACTTACGCGGACATCGAGTACCATCCAGCCAATGTTAAACTACCAGCCGCTCGAACTGCCGAAGCAACGACCACTACGGCGGAAGAAACTTTTAGTCGTGAAAAATCCTATACACTTAACGATTATTTCTTAGCTCGGGGATTTGCCGTCGTTTATGCGGCCGGCATCGGCTCGATTGACTCGGATGGCCTAGCACCTACAGGCGATGTCGATGAAACAACGTCAACAGTCGCAATTATTGAGTGGCTGACTGGCAAACGTCAAGCCTTCACCAATCGCGATGGTGATGTTGCTATTAAGGCTTGGTGGTGCAATGGCGCCGTTGCCATGACTGGACGTTCTTACTTGGGGACTTTAGCAACGGCTGCCGCCACAACTGGTGTCGCCGGGCTTAAGACCATTATTTCTGAAGCTGCTATTTCAAGTTGGTATGATTATTATCGTGACAATGGCTTAGTCGTCGCTCCGGACACATTTCAAGGTGAAGACACCGATGTATTGGCTGCTGAAGTCTTTTCACGGAGCCTAAAAGCCGGTGATGCCCATCAGATCCAACCCGCTTTCGATCAGAAGCTGGCGGAACTGACCGCTGATCAAGACCGGGCAAGTGGTAATTACACCCGATTCTGGGACGAACGTAACTATCTCAAAAACGTTGACAATATCAAGGCCGATATCGTGATGGTCCACGGGCTCAATGACTGGAACGTCAAGCCACGTAATGTCGCCAATTTGTGGGATAAACTACAAGCTGTCCCCGTAACTAAGAAACTCATTTTGCATCAAGGCCAACATATCTACATCAATAATTTACAATCACTCGACTTCACCGATATGATGAACTTATGGTTGAGTCACAAATTATATGATTTAGATAATCACGCTGATACGTTACTACCAAACGTCTTAGTGCAAGACAACACGCAAGCACAGACTTGGCATGGCTATGACAATTGGTGGCAAGACACAACCGACGCTTTAGATTTCAAAGTCCAGTATAAGGAATTAGTTCCGGCCGACCACACTGTCGATCAGCGTGCCGCCCATTTTACGGACAAATTACCTGATAAGTTATTTGACCACTACAAAAACCACTTAGATGCTTGGCAGCGCGACTTATTACAAGAAGACAAGTTGAATCCACTCTATGATCATCGTCTCTTATTCAAGTCTTGGCAGGCGCCTGAAGATCAACTATTAGTAGGGGTCCCGCACGTCACCGGTTCCGTGGCCGTCAATCAAAACTTTGGTATGCTGAGTTTCATGTTGATTGATTACGGTGCTGCCCGTCGTTTGACTGTTAGCCCGCAAATGCTAGCGGCCAAAGCACTAGACTTAGGCTATCATTGGCGCGAAGATGACTTGAAAGACTTCAAGTTAGCAGGTGAAACACCGTTCAAGATGATTACTAATGGTCATCTCAACTTGCAGAACCGCCACCATCCATGGCATGCAGAGACGATTCAACCAAATGCATTTTACGACTTTGCGGTGGATCTACAACCACTCTTCCACCACCTGCTTAAGGGCCATCAACTTGGCCTGGTCATTTACGCAACCGACATGAAGATGACAATTCGGGGAAATCAGGACCTGCAGTACTCACTCAATCTAAATGATATTCGTTTGCACGTTCCAATGAAAAAAATAACGGACTAAACATCGTTGCCCCCCAGCTAACACTCAATCTGTTAACTGGGGGGCAATTTGAGTTAGCTTTTATTTAGTCACACATCTAGCCGGTCTTGAATTAGCATTCGCGACACTAATACTTGTTAAAATCTCCCAAATAGTGGCTGTCAAATACGGGCCGCTGAATAAAATTCAAACCAGTGTCAACTTGTTTAAGTAGTACCCCAACACCGATGGTAGATGTTGTCCAATCAAAGTTGCGATTGGTCTCAATAATCAGAACTAGCTGCATCGCTCACACTTAGTAGACTAGGTAAAACGTACAGATACTGACGACAATTATTTACCTTGAAAAGGCACATTTTAGCAATAATTCATACCATCAATTAACAGCAAAGAAGTTCCAACTTGTCATAATAGCAAGCCGGAACTTCTTTCTAATTATTATTAACTTCAGCAATCCGGTTCGCGATTAAATTCGTTAACTGTCGATTACCAGTGGGATTAGGGTGCACATTATCAGCTGCAAACCAACCACTCTGATTTTGCGCCCGACCATGCCAATCAATGACATGCACGTTAGCATGCTGCTTAGCCGTCTTCGCAATTTGCGCATTAACTTGATTTTGCCAGCTCTGAGTTGGCACGTGGGCCGTTACCCAGAAGATTTGCCGATCCTTGCCAATTAACTTAACCACTTGTTCTGCTTGGTCATTAGTAATCGTTCCGTTAGTCCCAATGTTCAATAAGACATTGTGGGCCAACTGTCCTTGTGACTTCAACGAATTAATAATTCCTGGCACTTCTGTCACTTGCCGACCCACTCGACCTTGGACGACCGCACCTGGAATAACATCTTGCAAATCAGAAGAAAAGTCTAGCAACACCGAATCTCCAATCGCTGTTAAATCAGTATCCGCCATCGCCAAAACAACTTGTGGCTTCAAATCGTAGTCTTTGGCCACTTGCTTTTGCTTCGAATTGAGCTTAGCTTCCGCTTGCTTAGTTTGCATCTTTTCAGTCGCAACCTTCTTACTGGAAGCCGCTGCTGCTTGAGCAGCCTTTTGCCGTTTCAATGCCGCAGCATTTTTCTTGTCCGCCGCCTTTGAATTAGCCGCAATCGTCTTTTGTAATTCAGTCTTTTTGTTAGCCTCAGCCTTGCTTGGCTGTTGTACAAAACCCACTGCTGTAATCACGAATAAAACGGTTGTCAAAGCTACAATTGCAGTGGTGACCCGGTTAAACTTTGGCCTGCGCAAAAAGTCTTTGAAATCAATAAACAACCGGCTATAATCATAATGCCGCATTGGATTTTCAATAAATCGATAACTCAATTCCGTCACAACTAGAATCAGCGCCACTTCAATCAAACTATTAAGTAGCAAGTGATCCCCAATATTTTTAACTTTAGTTTCATAAAAAATCATGACTGGAAACTGATACAAATAAATCCCATAACTCCGCTGACCTACATACTTAAACAATGGATTTGTTAATACCCGGTTAAGATGGCTAGCCGGATGAGCGACAGTTGCCACGAGTACTGTTGATAGAATCGTAAATAACAGCATCCCACCGCGATAAGTGAAATCGGATTGGCCGGACATCTGGAAAAACATCCAAATAATTGCAACTAACGAGGCCCCACCTAGAATATCCAATGTCACACGATTAACATTAGCAATGTCCGCTGATAATTCCCGCGATGGCCAAATAAAGGCTAGCCCGGACCCCAACAGAATTGCGAACATCCGCGTATCAGTCCCGTAATACACCCGGTTAGTATTAGCCGGATCATATAACATGGCCATGGTTATTGCTGAGATACCAGCAGCTATCATCATAAACCAAAAAATTCGCGAACGTTTCTTAAAGATGACCATCAAGATGCCAATCACTAATGGCCAAAATAGATAATATTGACCTTCAATGGAAAGTGACCATAGATGTGTAAATGGTGACTCGCCGTTAAAACGATCAAAATAACTCTGACCATGATTGATTTCAAACCAATTATAAACGTAGACTAAGTTGGTTAACACGGTTGCCCGAATATTCGTCAGTAACGAGCGTTGAAATAACGTAATATACGCCGTCGTTCCTAGTAGCATTGTGACAAAAGCCGGATATAATCGGCGCATCCGGTGCCCAAGAAACCGCCAAATACGGACATGCCCCCGTGTTAAAATGTCTTGTAATAAAATATCTGTAATCAAATAACCTGAAACAACGAAGAAGATTGGTACTCCTAAATAACCACCTTGTAGCGAGGCCGGCATCAAATGATAGATAATGACACCTAATACCGCCAATGTCCGGATACCATCAAACCCGGTAATATATCGCCGCGGATTCATTCGGTGTCGATTCATCCGGCTCATTGTTCGGCTCATATTTACGCTCCGCAAATTTTCATTCATATTCCTCTTACCCCTTGAATTGTTTCTATAAACATTAACTAACCCACTAGCGTCTCGGTACCTTTACTATAATATGTAAATGACCGTATTGACCAGCATTATTTAACTTTCATTAATTATTTTTATTAACCACTTTATTGATTATGCTGGTTGAACACATATAATCCCAAACTTAATTATACTATAAATAAATCAAACGTTAGTGCATTAACCCATTCGCTATCATTCCCATACATTCAACAATTTAAGCTTCACTCAACCCACCAATTGAGCCGACCAACTATGGTCAATCTGCCCAATATTTCTCATGCCTAACGTCTACTATACAACAGTATGAACCGGTAAAGCATTGAATCAGAAATTGTTTTAAAAGATTATTGTCGTTTGTTTATTTATTTAATAAGCTGATTTTACAAACTTGTTATCCATGATAACCACCGGTCAGTAGATTCACTTTAGTGATTTCGCCTGAGCTGAAGTGGCGAACCTGGTCTGTCTCCAATCGAACAACCAGTGCACCACGCGCATCAATGTCCGTAACAACCCCACGATATATTTGGGCACCACTCCGCAGCTCCACCTGCTGATTGATGACCATTGACAATTGCCGATAAGCCGCCATGAAATTACCACTGCGATACGTTGGGTAGCCGTCAAAGAACCGCCGTAACAGCTCACGAATAACTTGATTACGCGTCACACTAGTCTTATTAGCCACGACCGAACCAGCTTTATGGGCCAGCATCGTTGGAAAAACCGTCGTGGTCAGATTAATTCCAATACCGATGATGACAGCTGAAATCTGTCCAGTTTCAAGGCTGGTGATGCCCTCTGATAAAATGCCAACCACTTTATGCTGATTGACCAGCACGTCATTGACCCACTTTAAGGAAACATGGACATCAAAAAGTTGCTGCAATGTTTGGGCAACCACCACTGCGGTACTAGTGGTCAACAATCCTGCATCTAGCACATTCCGGCTATTGATTGGTAGACCAATACTCATATAAATTCCCGTCTGACTTGGCGAATAAAATTCACGACCCGACCGGCCATAACCAGCTGTTTGCGTGTCGGCAACAACCACCGTTGGAACCGTTAGCGGCATCTTGGTGACCAGTCGACGTAAATAGGCATTCGTTGAATCAACCGTCGGCAGAACCGTCACCTTGAACGGTGGCAATGTCTCAAGCCCGTACTCAATTGCCGGAGCACTTAGTTGATTATTAGCGACATATCGATAACCGCGTCCATGCCGACTTTCAATGGTATGGCCCGCCGCCTGCAATCCCTGTACTAATTTCCAAATAGCAGTTCGACTGATTGCGAGTTGTTGTGCTAACCAATCACCTGAACAATACGCGGGTGCCGCTTGAATTAGCAAGCGTAAAACCGCGATTTGATTTGCCATATCAATCTCACCCATCTCTAATTAGTTAACCCATTATTTCATATTGGTTAACTAACCGCAATTGAATTAAAAAAATGTAATATTACATTTTTCTGTAACGGTTAGTTTATGTATTATCACCGAAAATGTAACCGCTTGTCAAATGAATTGTGCACAATCATTTTGGCCTTATTACTAACAATACGCATTATACTTATTATTTAGTATGAATCATGATTAAAACGTGCCAGTTAGTCGGATTACTATTCGTCAGCATATGCGCGTCCTAGGCCGACCTCCGGGGCTGGGTGCCAATTGCTGGAACGTAGCCGACGTCGATTTGAGCTAACGCCCAACCCGCGTCATCTCAAATACGAGTCTTATTCTAAGCCGGAAGAAATTCACTTCCAGCTAAGAATAATTTGGCTACTGAGCATTGTCGCCCAGCCCCTACGGTCTAAAAAAGTGTGAGGGGCCACGGGTTGAAGCCGAGCATTGCCTAGCCAACAGATTGATGCGGTCTTGGCGTAGCGAACACAGGCTTCAGTGGCACCGAACACGTTTCGGGAAGCCGCTTGGATGGCAGATGAATGGCACTTAACTTGGTATAACTTATCGTTGGCTATTTTGATACTGAAACTTTAAACAAAGCGTTAGGTGCATTAGTACTTTGTCGAGAGATTAAATCTTACTACACCGATTCAGGATTAGTGAGCTGGCTCAATATCATTTTCAGTCTGACAGTTGATTAACAAAATTATCGTTTATGAAAAACAATGACAAATCCAGCAAAAGTTGGGTACGCACATGTCTGCCATTCGAATACTATCCCGACTGGAAGGTATTTCGGCCAATGCTCAGCGGTGATATTCCACTTAGCAAGCGTCCTTTGCTTGATTAGTGGAAGACCAGTATTTAAGACGTGGGTTGCGGCTTAAATCTGTGTCCACCGCGTTCCAGCAATTGGCCGAAATGCCTGGAAGTCGGTGTAGGACGAGCAAACTTAGCACGTTTACGCTAACTCGACCTGTTTCCAGCGGGCCTAAGCTGGCTGCTTTTGATCTTAACCGGTTGGCACGTTTTAATCATGATTCATGACTGGTTAACCAATACAGTGTCGTATCAATGTCCATGCTTAGTTTAAACTAACATGTCTACTAGTATAAACCTAATTTAATACTCACAGTACGCCAATTATTGTCTTTATACGACACTCAGCCGCAATTATGACTCTGCCAGTTTGCTCCCGTGTATCGCACTGGGAGATGGTCATTGTCTTATGCCAGTGTTACTGCTCTATCTCGATACCCTTGTTAAACTTATCTATTCTTACTAGTTATTTTGACCCTACTCAGTTAACAGTGGTAAGATAACTAGTAAAATATTAAGAAATTAGGTGATCATTTGAAACAAGGAACAACAATCATCACGCTGGATAATGGCTACCATTTATGGACTAATACCCAAGGTCAGGGCGACATTCAATTATTATGTCTCCACGGTGGGCCCGGTGGTAATCATGAATACTGGGAAAACTTTGGTGATGAACTATCAGATCTAGGCGTCCAAGTTTCAATGTACGATCAACTAGGATCGTGGTATTCGGACCAACCTGACTATTCGGACCCCGCAATTGCCAAAAAATATCTCACTTACGACTATTTCTTAGACGAAGTTGAGGAAGTCCGGCAAAAGCTAGGCCTTGATAACTTTTACTTGATTGGTCAGTCTTGGGGTGGCGCCCTTACAATGATGTACGCCCTGAAGTATGGTCAGCATCTAAAGGGTGCGGTCATTTCAAGCATGGTCGATAACATTGAAGAATACGTCGTGAACGTTAATAAATGCCGTGAAGAAGCCTTACCTGCAGATGCCGTTGCTTACATGAAGCAAAAAGAAACTGAAGGTAACTGGAATGACCCGCAATATCAAAAATATGTGGATGTACTGAACGCCGGTTATGTCGATCGTAAGCAACCAACTTCAATTCGCCATTTAATCAGTACAACGGCCACCCCTGTTTACAATGCCTTTCAGGGGGACAATGAATTTGTTATCACCGGTAAATTAAAGGAATGGGATATTCGCGACCAAATTCACAATATTAAAGTACCAACATTGTTAACTTTTGGTGAACACGAAACCATGCCGTTAGCTTCAGCCCGTCGCATGGCTCGTGATATTCCTAACTCACGCTTAGTAACGACGCCAAATGGTGGCCACCACCACATGATTGACAACGCTCCCGTCTACTTTGATCATTTAAAACAGTTCATTCGTGACGTGGAAGCTGGTACTTTTAATCAAAAATAGTAATTAGTTGTGACACTAAAAAAGCCACTAATGGTAGGTTTCCCTACTATTAGTGGCTTTTTTGTTCGTCATTATTTTTAATTACAACTGATCACCTTGGGCACGCAATAAAGCACCTAGTGAAGGTTGCTTTTCGATATCAATGTGGTTAGCCTTGGCATAAGCATCAACAGCCTCTTGACCATATAATTTAGGGTCTAGCGGCATGTACGCCGTGCCAATTGGGTCATCATTCTTAATTACCGCGTTAACCACGATTGGCCGCTTATTCCCTTTGGCTTGCAGTGCCTTGATTTGATCAAACACTTCTTCAACCTCTTGATTATTTTGAACCGTGAAGCCGATGCCACCAAGACCGTCAGCAACCTTAGCCCAGTCAGCATCCGTTAAGTCAACACCGTACAAGTGCTGCTTCGTATCAACTTGTTCACGATAAATGAAGCCAAACCGCTGATTACTAAAGATCACATTAATGACCGGTAAACCATAACGCGCTTCCGTAATAATATCTGGTGCAACCATCGCAAAGCCACCATCACCAGAGAAACTCCATGCCTGACTATCCGGAACACTCAAGGCCCCCGCCATTCCAGCTGGCAGACCGAAGCCCATAGTTGCAAAGAGACCTGACAATGCAAAACGCTGTTCTTGATCCATTGGTAGACCCCGAACTGCCCACTCAGAGACATTTCCGGTATCAACCCCATAGGTATCACGCGGACCAACCATGCTAGCCACTTTCTTCATGACCGCCTCTGGTGCTAATCCCTCGTGATCATCGGCAGCTAATTGTTCAAGCCACTTATCCCAATTATGCTTGTTTTGGCGATTAGTCGTTAACCAAGCTGTTGCTGGCAATGTTTCACCAGTTGCAATCATCGCCTGCAAATAAGCTTGGGCATCACTAATGACCGCGTAGTCGATGGGGACCATCTTACCAATATCAAAACTGTTGTTATTAACCTGAATAATCTTAATTCCTTTAGGCCAGAAGCTGGCAAATGGAAATTCAGAACCAAGGAACAAAATCAAATCAGCGTGTTGCAAAGCTTCGAATCCCGATTTGGAACCCAGCCGGCCAAATGTCCCAATGGCATTCGGATGATTGGTGGGTATAACCCCAGTGGCTGGAACAGTGTTCATAACTGGAATATTGAACTGTTCACTAAACTTGATTAAATCTGCTTGAGCACCAAGGAGTCCCCGACCAGCATAGACTAGTGGGTGCTTAGCCGCTTTTAACATCTTCAATGTCGCAGTTACTGCTTGTGGGTCAACCCGTTGCTCAAAAGTATCCGAAACTGTATTGGGTGTTGAAACTGGTTGATAATCAATTTCTTCTGCTGAAAGGTTTTCCGGAATGATCACAACTGCAGGGCCCTTTTGCCGATAAGCTTCACGGATAGCCTGATTGATGACATAAGGTAACTGTTCGGCCGTCGTGACAGTTCGGTTATACACCGCAACATCACTGAACATCGGTGTTTCATCCATTTCCTGGAAGTAATTCGTGTTCATCGTTGCTTGTGGGACCTGTCCGACTAACGCTAGTACCGGCACATGATCCATCTTGGCATCATATAATCCGTTGAATAAGTGAGTTGCGCCAGGGCCGGCAGAACCAAATGAAACCCCAATCTTACCTGTGAACTTGGCATCTGCCGAAGCCGCTAATGCGCCCACCTCTTCATGCCGTACTTGAATATAGTCAATATGAGCTTTTTCAAGGTACAAGCCTTCAACCGTGTGATTAATTGAGCCACCAGGAATACCATAGAGGTGATCCACACCCCATGCTTCCAATACTTTAACCAAAGCTTGCCCTGCAATCATCTTTGTCATTTAAATCCCGTCCCTTCAACTTTGAACCAGCTCAATCATCCGGTTCAATTCATTTAACAAGTGTATTATAAATCGCTTCCAAACAAAAATGCAATTAATGTGCTTACTTTTTGTAAGCAAATTCTTATTAATAAAAAGCGTGCCTCAATTAACCTTTTGACGCACGTTTCGACAATATTAACAGACACTGATCATGATGTGCTTATTCCACGTTTTTCACCGTTGACCATTAAACGCGTGGGACGAGTTAGTTACCAATAAACCTGAGATTAAAACAAGCCGTCCCAAATCATCCGGTACCGGATAACTTAGGATGGCTCTGTATTTCTTGTGTAATTTAACAGCTAAGCAAGTATCGCCAGCTCTAGTTCACCTGATGCGGCATCTTCACATTTGAACATTCTCCATTAATTTATTAGCATACTAGTATCGTTGCTAACTTCATAATTGTGACCGTTGCTGATGCACGGTTGTGGTACTGTCCACTTGTGCGACCCGGTTCTGCCATTGAATATTGACCGTCAGATCATCCGCTAGTGGCGGTAATTGATATGGCGAGATAATTTGAAGTGTGTTTGCCACTCGAATAACCACTGACTGCCGATAATTGGCCCCCACTAACCAGCAACGGTAGTCACCAGCTGCTGGCACCTGTTGACGAGTATTGGCTAGTATTATCGCCCGCGTCAATGGTTTAAGTGTTGCCTGTGTCTCGTAAGGGTATCCTAATAAATCGTTAGCCGATGCCAACTGCCCCTGCGCAATCAATCCCCGAATTCGCGTTGAACTCACTTTTAATTGTTGATTCGCCAGACGATCTACCGTGACTGTTTCAAAATAAGGCGTGCCAAGTTGGGCTAACTCACGCATCCCATGCGTTCCACCCTGACCAAACGTATAATCAAACCCCGCCACAACGACTTGGGCATTTAACGTTACCAGATAGTCTTTGATGAAGGCTACTGGTGACAGCTTAGCAAATTGATTATTGAAATCAGTAATATAGAGCCGTTGTACTTGCAAATCAGCCATATGTTGTATTTTTTGCGTGACCGTATTGAGATACCGAAACTTGGTGTGTGATTGAAATAATTGGGACGCATGCCGATTGAAGGTCATCACGGCTAACGGTAACCCCCGCTGCACAGCAATTCTTCGTGCCGTCTGAATGACACGCTGGTGGCCCTGATGCACGCCATCAAAAAATCCCAAGGCCAACACCAGTGGCGGTTGTGGTGCCAATCTTTGTAATTGGTGAGCATCTAATTTGATAACTTGCATCTGTCGACCTCCTAACGTTCAACCTAGCCTAACTCAAAACATTAAGGATTGCCGCCACGCTATTGCTGGCAGCCAATTGAGTGTTATGTATCAAAAGAGCCGCGATAATCGCGTCCCTTTTGTTAATCATTTGCCTAATTAATTGGCTTGGGCCTGCTTCAAGAAGTAACTGAATGGCTTCAAGTCTTGAGCATCGTACTTCTTAACAAAGGCTGCAATCTTATCCTTATCTTGCCATGCGTCATCCAAATACATATGCTCCGTTGTAAATGGCATTGCATGCGTTAATTTGACATCAATAACAACTGGTTTATCAGTCTGCTTAGCATCTTCAAGGGCTTGTTTGAATTCAGCTTTAGTTCGTACCGTATAGCCAACCGCACCATAGCCTTCGCCAACCTTGGCCCAATCAGTATCTGGCAAATCAACACCAGAGAGTGGTTGATGCGTATCGTCGGTCTGTTCGGCTTCGATAAAGCCCAGTGTCTCGTTACTGAAGACAATGTTAATGACGTGCAAGTTGTACTTAACTTGTGCCAAAATTTCTTCTGACAACATCGCAAAGGCACCATCACCACTCAAACTGTAAACATCCCGATCTGGGTAGTTAACTTTAGCAGCCAGCGCAGCAGGAACCCCGAAGCCCATTGTTGCATAAATCCCGGAAGTTGCCCATTTCTGGTCACCGTGCATTCGGATCAAGCGTTCAAAGTTAATATTAACATTGCCGACATCGATGGCCCAAACAGCTTTGTCACTAGCTTCTTGGTTCAAGACATCAAAGATTGGTTCGGGGCGCACTGGTGATTCAGTACTATCGTTGAAGCTGGCTTGCCATTTGTCCCAGTTCTTTTTATCAGCAACCGCAGCGTCATAAAAGGCTGAATCAGCGCGCGCTTCACCAGCTGCATTGATCGCCGTTAAGGCTTTCTTAGCATCCGCCTGAATAGCAACGTTCGTATGGTGGCGCTTACCAAATTTTTCGCTATCAATATCGATTTGAATGACCTTAGCCTTCTTATTAAATAGGAAGATACTGAACGGCACATTATTGCCGACCCAGAGAATCAAATCCGTACTAAAGCCAATTTCAGCACCCGGCTTAGGGGCAACCCGTCCCGTTGATCCTAAGTAAGCGGGATAGTCATCTTCAATAATGCCCTTTGCTAATACTGATGAAACCAGTGGCATCTTGAATTTTTCAGAAGCAGCCTTTAATTCTTCAGCCGCATCCTTAGCGCCAACGCCAAAGTAAATCATTGGCGACTTAGCAGCTTTGATTAATTCAATCGCATCGGCAACCGATTCAGCCGTTGGCGCTGGATAGTTAACCGTATGCACACCGGCATTGGTTTCAAAGTTATCTTCAATTTCGGCCCAACCAAAGTCCTTAGGAATTGTCAAGACCGCTACGCCATTGTGGGCATAGGCTTGCCGAATCGCTTCATCGGTAAGCATTGGTAAGCTCTCGGCAGTCATTGCAGTGCGATTCCAGACCGCAACATCATCAAAAATCGGTTCTTCATTCATTGCTTGGAAAAAGTCCATGTTCATCCGCTTAGTTGGAACTTGTGCAACGATGGCTAACATTGGAATACCATCTTCCTTAGCATCGTACAATCCGTTCAGTAAGTGGACAGCACCAGGGCCAGCGGAACCAAAGCAGACGCCGATCTTTCCAGTTAGCTTATAATCAGCGGAAGCGGCAATCGCACCAGCTTCTTCGTGACGTACTTGGATGTACTTCAACGTTTCCCGTTGATTATAGATGGCGTTCATCGTTGAATCGAACGACCCACCGGGCAAACCATAAATATGTTTTACGCCCCACTTCTGAATTACTTTTAATACGGCATCTGAACCACTAATTTTAGCCATTAGTAATGTCCTCCTCTGATATACTTTAATTATCAACTTTACGACTTTATTGTAATCACGAATTTTTAAAATGTAAACGCTTTTATCGATAGATTTTATCTATCATTGTGAATTCAACGAAAACTTCTATGGTTTACAAGTGTTAACGACGGGGCTTGACGACATTTCAACTTTTTTCAACAACCATCATTCGGTACTAGTTGAAGCGACTACGCATCTTGCCTTAATTGGTTCTGACCGTTCACAGTACACGAACCGCACTTCCAACAATATTCGGTTAAGCCACAAGTCACAATAAATATTAATTGGGCTAGCCATCATTGTTAGCCCACAAACCCACGACGTTACGATAACGTTTACATTTGTGCAAAAATTTGCCATCTAATCACTGCCTAGTTACTTGAATGATTTCAGTATAATTATTTTGATATCTGGGTAACTTGACGTTCATCAAGTTTTGCTTTATTTCTCCGTTAAAAAAAGGGACTACCGACGCCTGCGCCGGTAGTCCCTGATAAACTCAACTAGTTAATTCGTAATAGCTTGATTACTTAATCATATCTCACGACCAAATTTCATCAAACATTTAATATCCATAAGAAGATAATGAAAATAAAGAATAGCACATACATTAATGGATGGACTTCTTTGGCATGCTTAGTTGCAACCATCGTGATGACATAAGCGATGAAACCTAGGGCAATCCCATCAGAAATACTATACGTCAATGGCATCCCAATAACTGTCAAGAAAGCTGGTACCGCAATTTCAAATCGTTCCCAGCTGATCTGTTTCAAAGATTCCGCCATCAAGACACCCACAATAATTAATGCTGGTGCCGTTACTTGATCCGTCACCACATTCAATAACGGTGAGAAGAATAACCCAAAGATAAAGAGCGCCCCAGTGACGACCGCACTCATCCCAGAACGACCACCGACCGCAATCCCAGCTGAAGATTCAACGTAAGCAGAGGTTGGTGAGGTTCCTAGTACTGATCCAACTAACATGGATGTTGAATCGGCCATCAAAGCTTTCCCGACGCGTGGCATCTTATTGTTCTTCATAAAGCCAGCCTGTTCTGCCAAGCCAACTAGCGTCCCAGCCGTATCGAAGAACGTCACTAATAAGAAAGTCAAAACAACAATGATTAGTTGTAACGAATTGATATCGCCAATATGACCAAGTGCAACGCCAAACGTTGGTTTTAAAGAGGGCGCTGCTGAAACAATCGTTGATGGCATCTTAATCAGACCAGTGGCTAACCCTAAAATCGAAGTTAAGACCATCCCAATAAAAATCCCACCAGGTACTTTCCGGCTCATCAGAATTAACGTTACAATCAAACCAAAAATCGTCAACCAGGTCGTTCCAACTGTCAATGATCCCAGGCCAACAACCGTTGATTTATTAGCAACAATCAAGCCACCACCATGAAGACCAATGAATGCAATGAAGAACCCGATCCCAGCTGAAATTGCGAGTTTCATATCACGCGGAATCGCGTCAATAATCATTTCCCGAAGTTTAAAAATCGTAATTAACATGAAGATGATTGCGGCTACAAACACCCCTGCTAAAGCAGTTTGCCACTTAATCCCCATCCCAATCACAACCGAATAGGTGAAAAATGCGTTGACCCCTAGTCCAGGTGCAATAGCAATTGGATACTTAGCCACCAGCCCCATTAATAGACATCCTAATGCTGAAGCTAATGCCGTAGCGGTAAAAACCGCCCCTTTATCCATCCCCGAAGCGCCTAAGACACTCGGATTAACAAATAGGATATAAGCCATTGAGACAAACGTCGTCAAGCCGGCCAGTACCTCAGTCCGCATTGACGTTTTCAATTCTGAAAAATTAAAATATGCCGCAATTTTATTCATGATTCCCTCCAGATATTCGTTTAAATTATAATTGAACAATTGTAAACGTTCGTGTTTTGACATTATTTTGACGTATTTAATCGTATCATTATGTTCAAATAAAAGCAATAACCGAACACTAAATAATTTAGAATCAAATTCAATGCGATTTTTAATTTACTAGGAGCTGCGTTAGAATGAAGTTAATCAAAGCGTGTTCATTGTCATAATGCCGCAATTGGTCACTAACCCAGTTTGCCACAATGACAGTCCTAGCTTATCAAGCCTAATTTGGGAGTGTGATTTAAATGGCTGGTTCCAAAGTTACTGCAATCTTCTTTTTACTCTTATATGCGGTTCTACTATACTTAGTCTTCACCATGCAAAATATGTTAGCGATGTACTTAATGGCTATCGGTATGTTTCTAGAAGCTTGCGAGAGTATCTATCATAACTTTTTTAAGCATTAATCGCTGATTGGAATAAGGTTTGTGTCACTAACATAAATTGCTACTATAAATAAAAAATTTGAGTTTTCGATAAAACTAACTGACGGCTGATGATTTGCTTTGCCAATGATAGCTGTCAGATGAAAATAAGCTTCACGAGAATTAATAATTCCCGTGAAGCTTATTTTCATCTGACAGCCATAAGTATCGTTACGCTTTCCGCATCAAAATCGTCGATATATTCAAAGTACAATCTAGTGTAAGATTGGATGTACTTGGGGCTCACCAAGATCCGTCACTTGCTGACTAAAAGTCCCCATCATTTTGAAAACTTGATCAATTTGCGATGCCCCTAGCTGGTTGACCCAATGATCAAAGTGCCGTGTAATCGCCTGATCCACGATCCGCTCAACTTGTTGACCACGTTCCGTTAAGTGTAAGTATAATCGCCGCCGATCACGTGGATCAGGTACTTGAAAAACATAATGTTGCATCAATAATGATTTAACTTGCCGTGAAATCGCACTACGCGTTACCTGCCGCTGAATGGCAATATCATTGAGTGTCACTTCATCAGTTGTTGCAATTCGCCGCAAAATTAAAAATTGCTCAAATGACAGTTTATTTTGACTCAACGGCCAGGCCACCAAGTCCATCATAATTTTAGTTGTATTTTGGTATGCTTCAAAATAATCATTGAGAAGTTTGCTTAATTCGTCATTATTCATCGCGATCACCATCACTTCATTAACTTTTGACCAAATATAACACGCCTTTAACTGTTTCGCACGCAATAACTCGCAGATCACAACGTTAAGCATCCTCCCTAACAATTTTGATCAACAAAGTGTATGATTGAGTTAGTTGAAACGCTTACGTAAAAGGAGACGAGTACATGTCCTTGACACCCTTACACCAAGTTGAATTACGCTTGATGCGTACCGTAATTGCAATCTGTGATGCCGAAAATATCGACTATTTCCTAATTGGCGGCTCACTGCTCGGTGCCATCCGTCATCATGGGTTTATCCCATGGGACGATGACATCGATATTGGAATGCGCCGTAGTGAATATCAGCGCTTTATTACGGTTGCCAACCGCCACCTTAACCCCAACGAATTCTTCCTGCAGACGGGCGCTTCGGACCCTGATTACGCACTGAGTTATATGAAACTACTAGACGTCAATACTTATATTGAAGAAAAGAACAATGTTAACAATGCTTTTAAGGGCGTGTTTGTCGATATCTTTCCCTTTGATAAGATCCCAGATGATGAAGCGTTACGACGCTCACAAATGCTGCACTACAAATTAGCTGATGCTGCCATTCTACTAAAGTTAAATTATAACTTTGTCAAAACACCACTACGTAATTTAATCACGAAACATACACCTCAGCAGTTAGCTGAAGTCAATCGTCACAAACAGGAGCGCGAAGAATACATGCGCTTATATGAACAGTCGGATTCACGAACTTATAAGAACCTCGCGTCCCAATACGACTACGAAAAGGAAATTATGTCCTACCAGGAGTTAACTGAATTAACCTTAACACCATTTGAGGATATTCAAGTCAAAATCCCCAGTGCCTATGATGCCATCCTAACCAGAATGTATGGTGATTACATGCAGTTACCGCCAACGGATAAACGAGTTGAAAAACATCTGAACAAACTAATTATCGATAATCACGAAATCTTATAACATTAACTGGCGTGGTTCAGGCGTACTCGTTGCGGCTGAACCACGCCTTTTATCTTATTCATACGTTATTAGTCTGGCATGACTCAATCAAAACATCTTAATACTGTCACTGATTTAAGTCCTAATATGAGTGTCCATAGCGCTCACGTTAAGTTACCGACCACTTCCATCGCCCTTAACTTACGAATGTAAACTAAAAGCAATCACTAACTGTTACACCACTAAAATACTAATTTAACTAACCCCAACCTGTGTTAAACTTAAAATAAATACGTGCCTTTAACCCTATTGGGGGTCAGGAAATCATTAAATGGGGGATCGCCATGGCAGCAAAATTATTTGGAATTATGATGATCAACGTTCAGAGTATTGAATTGTCGATCGTCAACCTACGCACATTACGCCAAGTTGAACGAGTTCGTTCCGACGTTTCACTTGGTGAAGATATCTATGATCAGCATACGATCGATTATGATTCGGTGGAACAAGCCGCCCAAGCACTGAGTGGTTTTGTCCAAATCATGAACGATTATGGCGTTAAGGACTACCATCTATGGGGGTCGTGGTCCTTGTCATCCGCCAACAATGCCGACTATATTCAAGACCAGTTGCTCGTCCGGACTGGTCTCAAAATCGACTGGTTATCTAGCAGTCAAGAAACCTATCTGCGTTCAGTCGCAGTAGCCGTCCACTTTCCACGCTTCAAACAAATGATCACTAAACCAACTTACTTATTGGGGATCAACTCCGGCAGTGTCGGTATTTCCCACTACGATCAGAGTAATTTTGTCTTTTCCCGCAGTCTTCGCTTAGGACCCGTCAGAATTGCCGAAGTCCTCGAAGACTTGCAATCCAGTGTTCCCAACTATGTTGAAGTTCTGGACGACTACATTTCTAGTCAAATCATTGATTTTGGCCGTTTCCTACCCGGACGTCGGGACCAGCCAAGCAACGTGGTTATGCTCGGTGTTGCACCGTTTGCTACCCTTTTTCGCCAGCAACAATCTAAAGCTGGTGTCGAAGAACTTAGTAAAGCGGACTTTCAGGCCTTATATGATGACGTCCTTAATGCCTCCGACCAGTATTTAATGGATAAATACGAAGTCGATGAAGAAGACGTGCGCCTGATCGTACCCGAGCTACTACTTATCAATGAACTATTACAACTTACTAACGCTGAAAAAATCTGGCTAGGCAACGTCACCGTACTGGACGGACTAATTATCCAAGAAGCCGTCAAACTGGGCTACAAGAAATACAACTTTGACGATCAAATCGTCACTGCGGCTAAGAATATTGCTGACCGCTACAATGTTGAGCCTCAACACCGTGACTTGGTCACCAAGTTCTCACTACACCTCTTTGATCAGCTCAAACCGTTACACCACTTAGGTAAACGCGAGCGATTACTTTTACAGGTAGCCGCCATCGTGCATGATGTTGGTAGTTATATCGATCCACACCAGCATTATTTACATTCAGATTACATCTTGCAAGCGACGGAACTAATGGGACTAACCGATACTGAAAAACGGATGGTTGCCTTGATTTCACGTTACCACAGCGCGCAAACGCCATCGAAAGACATTCGCCATTTCGAACACTTACAAGTCGAACAACGGCTGCTAGTATCGAAACTATCTGCTATCTTACGAATTGCCGATGCTCTAGATGATGGTCGCAAACAAAAAATCAACAAAATTTCGGTTTCCATCCGCAACCCACGGGTCATCATCACTTGTTTTTCCCATGATGACCTCTTCTTAGAAAATTGGGTATTCGCACAAAAAGCGGAATTTTTTAAGGAAGTCTTTGGTCTAACACCAGTGATTAAACTACGGGGGGTACGTTAACATGAATTATTATAAAGAAAGTTATTATACAAACCGTGAGCTCAGCTGGCTTGATTTTAATTACCGTGTTCTTGATGAAGCCCGCGACAAGGATAATCCACTGCTTGAACGCGTGCGTTTTCTTGGAATTACTCAAAGCAACCTTGACGAATTCTTCACGGTCCGAGTCGCCTCACTGCGCAAATTAATGTCAGTGAACTACACCAAACCCGATCCCGCAGGACTAACCGCGGCTGATCAAGTCAGTGCAATTAGCGACAAAGCGCATGAGATGGTCAAACGTCAATATAACACGCTGAACCGCTCGTTGTTACCATTACTAGAGCAACATGCGATTCACCTATTGTCGATGGCCGATTTAAATGCTGAACAACACACCTTTGTTAAGAATTATTTTGACGATGAGCTATACCCGGCTTTAACACCGATGGCCGATGACTCTTCACGCCCATTCCCGTTCATTGGGAATAATACACTCAACATCGCCCTGCGTATTTATAAGAATGGTGACAAGAAGGATCGCAAGTTTGCCACCGTACAAGTTCCTGATGTTTTTCCCCGCGTAGTCGTCTTACCAGGGGCGCCCAATCAGTTTATTTTGATTGAGGAAATTATTAAAGCCTTCGTTGGCTCACTATTTATCAATTACACGGTTAAAGAAACCAGCTGTTACCGCGTCATGCGGGACTTGGATCTAGACGTGGCCGAAGAAGATACTTCCGACTTATTGAAGGAAGTTCAAAAACAGTTGAAGATGCGTGAACGGGGCAAAGTGATGCGCCTAGAAGTCGAAAAAAGTATGAGTAAACATCAGCGCACCCGCCTTGCCAAATCTCTCGGAATCAACGAAAGCGCGCTGTACATCATCAACGGGCCACTTAATCTGACTTTCTTATCCAAGTTGGTAAAAGCTGTGCAGGGCCACGAAGACTTAAACTACCCGAAATACCACGCCTACTATCCCGCAAAATATCGTGAACGTTCCATTTTTGATTTAATCAAGGACCACGATATTTTAATGCAATATCCGTACGATGATTTCAAGCCCGTCGTGGACTTTGTTCATGAAGCCGCTGAAGATAATGATGTTTTGGCCATTAAAATGACGCTGTACCGTGTATCGGCCGATTCACCAATTATCAAATATCTTGGCCAAGCGGCGCAAAATGGTAAGCAGGTCACCGTTCTTGTGGAAGTTAAAGCCCGGTTTGACGAAGAGAACAACGTTCATTGGGCAAAAAAACTCGAGGAGATGGGCTGCCACGTCATTTACGGCCTGATTGGTCTCAAGACCCACTGTAAGCTTGCCCTCGTTGTTCGGCGTGAAAACGAAGGTATTAAGCGCTACATGCACATGGGGACCGGGAACTATAACGATGTTACCGCCCACTTCTACACAGACATGGGTCTCTTCACAGCTGATACTGATATGGGCATCGACGCCTCCAACATCTTTAACATGTTGTCCGGTTATTCCGAGCCGCCGTATTTCCACAAATTGCACATCTCGCCAGATGGTATTCGCGACTTCATCAACGAGAAGTTAGACGATGAGATTGCGATTGCTAAAACTGGTCGTCCCGCCGTCGTCAAGATGAAGATGAACTCATTATCCGATCCACAAATTATTAGCAAACTCTACGAAGCGTCACACGCTGGTGTTAAAATCCAACTGATTATTCGGGGGATTTGTTGTCTGCGGACGGGCATTAAGGGGGTTTCCGATAACATCGAGGTCCACTCAATTATTGGCCGCCTACTTGAACACAGTCGCATCTACTATTTCAGTAACGATGGTGAACCGCAAATTTACTTATCCAGCGCGGATATGATGACCCGTAACCTGAACCGTCGTGTCGAATTACTATTCCCACTACTCCAACCTGAGATCAGTCACCGGGCGATGACGATTTTTGCAACGATGTGGGCGGATACGGTCAAGACGCGCATTTTGCAACCAGATAATACGTATGGCCGTGTAGATGGCCGGGGCCTAGAAGTTTTGGACTCACAAGCTGAATTCATTCGTGAAGCCGAACAAGCTGTTAAAGCCGATCACGGCGAAACCACGCCGACTAGTAACGCGCATCAATTCATTCCAATGATGAGTCCCAAGAATGAACCCGACGCTTCGGATCTTGATAGAGAGGATGATTAGCGATGGAAAATTTTGCGGTCATTGACTTAGGTTCCAATTCATGTCGAATGACAATTACTCAGATTCAAGCAGATGGTAGTTATACGGTCACGCATCGGCTCAAAGAAATGGTCCGTTTATCCGAAAATGAAAATGCTACGGACACGCCGACCCTTCAAACCGATGCCATCGACCGCACGATTACGGCTCTAAAGTCATTTTCAGCGGTCTATAAAGACTTGCCTAACTTAAACATCAAGGCTGTTGCCACCGCTGCAACGCGTAAGGCCAGTAACCAAAAGAAATTCCTCAAACGCGTTAAAAATGAAGTCGGCCTAGACATCGAAGTGATTCCCGGAACGACCGAAGCCTATTACGACTACCTGGGTGTGGTCAACACGCTTCCCACGACTAATTGTGTAATGGTCGATACTGGTGGCGGTAGCTGTGAACTCGTCCTCATCGTGAATGGCCAAGCCAAAGAGCTGATCAGTTTGCCAATCGGTGCAGTCAGTTTATCTGAAAAGTTTGGTCTCAACGACCAGGTCACCGCTAGTCAATTGTTTAAAACGATGACCTTTGTTGATAAAATTTTTAATAGTGTCTGGTGGTTGCGAAACGGTCTCAACTTACCGCTTGTCTGCTTAGGCGGCAGTAACCGGACGTTAGCCAAGATTAACCGGCGCAAATGCAACATTCTCAACTTTGAAGATATTCACGGTTATCGATTACGAGACAACGCCATCTATGACACGTTCAACACTGTTATCAGCCAGGATGCGGCCGGTCGTGCGGCCATTCCCGGACTAGCAAAGGACCGAGCCGATATTATTGTCGGTGGCATGATTCCCGCTATTAGTCTGATGCGCTTCTTGGATTCTGACCGGATGATTTTTTCTCAAAATGGCCTTCGTGAAGGCATCTTATTTGAACATTTAACCACCTTAGCCGAGCAGAACGCTAAAGTCAGTGACTAAAATCCGAGCTGACATTTTTATCAATAATATGCTAGGATTAAGTTATCAATAAATTCATCAAGGTCGTCTTTGATGCTTGTATATCTTTACAACGGAACCTCCGTTGATCAAGAAAAGCGTCGTTTCATACACGAAACGAGCTGGCCTTGATTAACGGAGGTTTTATTTTGTCAACAAGCACATCAGTCATTCCGACCCAAACTAAGGTCGCAATTTTCGGTACCGCTGGCCTGGCTTTTTGCGGTATTTTAGTTGAAACGTCGATGAACGTAACTTTTCCGACCTTGATGCATCAATTTCAAGCCGGCTTATCAACAGTTCAATGGGTGACCACTGCCTACTTACTCGCCGTGGCCGCTACCATGGTTATTACGGCCTTTATTCAGCAGCGCTTTCACTGGCGGACAATTATTAACGTTGGTGGCGCCGGCTTCGTCCTTGGTGGCCTATTATGTATGGTAGCTCCCCAATTATGGTTACTACTACTCGGTCGGATGATTCAAGCCATTGGAACCGGCTTGGCATTACCATTAGTCTTCACTCAAATTATGACCCAGGTCCCATTCACCGCTCAAGGGCGTTTCACGGGAACCGCCGGTATGTTGATTGCACTGGCCCCTTCACTCGGACCAACGTATGGAGGCTTAGTAACACAACTATTATCCTGGCGCTTAATTTTCGGCATCACCCTCCCGTTTGGCTTAATTGCTTGGTTGATTACGGCTAAAACGATTCATCAAACACGTGCACCACAATCACGACCATTTCCATTACGTCAATTTATACTGGTCGTTGCGGCACTCATTCTCTTCATTTTTAGTGTTAATAACCTGAGCAGCCACGGACTAAGTTTGTTGTATGTCTGGGTACCTTTGATCATTGCAGTATTGGCAATACTGGGTTTTACCCATTCCACGTGCCGAGCATCACACCCACTGATCAATCTGGCCGTGTTCAAACAGGGCGATTTCACACGGGCGTTACTCATTTATTTCTTTATTCAGTTTATCCAGATTGGTTTGACCTTTCTTCTCCCCAACTTTGCCCAGTTAGCTTTGGGCAAAAATGCCCTAGTATCTGGTTTAATGCTTTTAGCTGGGAGCCTGTGTTCAGCCGTTCTGTCTCCGTTAGCTGGTAAATTGATGGATCGCCGCGGCGTTCAAAGACCATTTCAAATCGGCGCTATTTTTTTAGGACTAGCCACGTTAGGACTAGCTTTGTTAGCCCAGCACCTCTCTGTTGGCTTGATTATTGGTCTATTTGTCCTCTTTCAAATTGGGTTCAGTTGCTTATTTAACAACGCATTGACGTATGGGCTACAACAGTTACCATCCCCGTTAATAGGTGATGGTAACGCGTTATTTAATACGCTGCAACAATATTCTGGTTCACTTGGAACCGCCATTATGGCCGTCTTAATCACGTTGGGGACCCAGCTCATACCACCGCTTCTTCCATAACGCAAACTACCCTTGGTACCCAAATCGCGCTCTGGTTCAGTTTAATCATTGTTATTGGTGTAATTGTTCTGGCTTTGACAACTAAGCCCGGTTTGACCGGCACTGATGTCAAGCAGAACTCGAATAGTACCAATCACTGATTTACTTGAGTTTTGGTTAAGCCGGTAAAGCCTTCATTAAGCTTCGTGCTCGTACCACTTCACACCCCTAGGTTTACGGTAAGATACAGTTATTAATTACTAAGGAGTGAAGCGAATGCGTTGGGAACCGTTCAGAATTATTTTAATCGTTGCTACATTGAGTTGTTTAGTGATCCTCGTGCACACTCACCAGCCCCAAATGCGTAAGCGACAGCTGCTCAGCCTAGGCTACTTATTTGGACTTAGTGTCATTCTTTTTACCCCACTCTCTTTTGATGGCACCGCCGTCTACGTTATGCCAGCGGGCGGCGGCCAAGTAAATCTGACCCGCCTTTACCTTCACGGCCTGGGCTTCATCGAAAATATTATTTTGACGGTTCCATTGGGCTGGGGGATTAAGCGGCACTTTAAACGTTACTCACTATTCAGCCTTGGCCTAACTGGCTTGTTGGTCGGTGCCAGCATTGAAAGCCTGCAGTATTTAATGTCACAGCACTGGTTAATCAATCGTAGTAGCGACATCAATGATGTCATCGCTAACGCAGCCGGTGTCTTAATTGGTGGCCTGTTAGCCGCTATCGTTCAAGTCATTATCCATCACCGTAAAACAACCGTGGCCGATTATTAACAGCAACCTGATTAGATGCACATGAAGGTAAGCCAGAGGTTGTTCAATTTGTGATCATCCACGTATCCATGTTAAACAACACAAATTGATTTTCGGCATCATTGTTGTGGGAAACAAAACGCGTAGATTACTCAGAGTAAGCCGAGTAATCTACGCGTTTTGAAGTCTTATGCCCGTCCTTTTATATCGTTTAACCTACTTCGGTGAAGATGTCGTTTCATCAAGATCGGCATGTTGCGCCTGCTGGTCTTGATGCCAACTGGTCGGGCTCCATAATTGTCCTTCCATTGAGCCGCGCAGACTTTCAATTTCAGCCTGCTGGTCATCGATAACCTTAATAATACTATCAATAATCACTCGATTATCCGTTGTCTTTAAAGCGGCTAATGCCTGTATTGCCCAGGTTGCTTGGTCTTGTTCACTCATTACGTCCAAATCTCCATTTCATTCAAGACTTTTTTACATTGTACACAAGCCAACTTATTTTACCAAGTAATCTGCTTACTCATCGCAAGCTCCATAACTGATTAAAAACCTGGTAAGTATGGTATTCACAACATTTCTTGAGAAAATAATTATCATATTCGCGTTTAAAAACCTGCCAGCATTCACGCTCGTCTTGAACACTTAGTTCACCAACAAAAAACGCCACTTCAAGAATTTACTAGCAATCCTTGAAGTGACGTTTATAATTCAGATGCGCTTGATTATCCAACTGCTTGTTGGTCATCATCATAAAGTTTTTGTTGAATTTCACGTAATTCCGACTTACGTACCGAACGTGGCAAAAATGCCCGAATGTCTTCTTCGTTATACCCGATTTGTAACCGCCGACCATCATAAATGATTGGCCGCTTGAGCAATTGTGGTTTTTCAACTAATAGGTCCAACAACTGATTGAAACCTAAGTCTGACAAATCAATGTGTAATGCTTTGAAAGCCTTAGAACGCGTTGAAACAATGTCCTCGAAGCCATTTTCAGTGAGCCGGAGGATTTGTTTCAATTCATCGCGATCCAGAGGATTAGCAATAATGTCGCGTTCATTGAATGGGATGTTATTCTCAACTAACCATGCTCGCGCACTACGACTAGACTTGCTGGACGTTGAATAATATAAGTTTACTGTCACGATGAATTCCTCCTAAGTTTCAGTGAGTGACGTTACATCACTTACTTTAATATAGTAAGTATACGGCTTTAGTCAATAATAGTCAAGGTTTGTCAGAACTTTTTTGCTTAAGTATTTCTAAAGCTCTGCTACCCATCAGACACCAGCACTAGTCAGCGACAATGTCGACAAAAGCGGTACCTCATGAGATACCGCTACTTAACTAAACATGACCAACTGCCCGGGCTGGGATCGAACCAGCGACCTCTTGATTAACAGTCAATTATTCTACCGCTGAACTACCGGGCAATGATTATGTCTGTATTTATACACGCTTTTGTGATAGAAAACAAGTCTTTATTTGAAAAAGTCACACTAAATTCACATAATTAATACTAACTCGATATCACACAACATACAAACCCAACCATGACATTACTGTGAAATCCTGCTTCGAAAGGCGCTGAGCTAATGTGTTATTAATTTCTAATTCACTTAAAGTTGTTTTTAACTCAAAATAATAGTCACCACGCTGATTATGCAGCGCCAGTTGCCATTGTCCTAAATCATCCCAGCAGTCCGTATCAGGAACGGCCGGTTGGTGCTTAAATAGCACGTGAAAGGTTGGCTTCCACGCTTCACGATCATCCCCAGTAACACGTATCAAGCGACACACTTCTCGATGACAACGAATAGCCGCCCGACACCCAGTAATAATGCCAATAATCATTAAAGCTGCACCAATGGTCAACCCAAGTAGTAATAACCGCGTCAGTAGTGGAGTCGCTTGCAGTTGTGAACTGATCACAATTGTCGCACTCATCGCCAGCCAGACAACCAATACCCAACCATTGAGCCAATTCAACGCAACATCTCTGGCATGTCGATAAACGGTCAATCGGTACTGCTGATCATTATTAACCACTCGTTGTTCAGGAGTCACGGCTGAATAAACCACCGCCATATCATCACGCAATGTATAGCTAGCAAGTGGGTGGAAGACCGTTGTCATTGCTTGGAACGTCGTCTGCGGTAAGTATTCGGCAATCAGCTGGTGGGCTCGTGGGACGGCTTTAAACTGATACGTCAAGCCATGAATCGCCGTCAGTTGATAGCCATGAGTAGCTTGCCGATTGAGCCAAGCAACTTCTGCGGCCGAACCTTTAAGGAAAAAGCGTCGTTTTTGCATAATGGGAAACCTCCACTTCTAAATGTTTTGGCTTCCCATCATATGCCGATTGGTCTACTTTTCAAACATTCATTAAGCTTAGTTCAATACCGTTACTAACCTTTGTACAAAGCGAGAGTGACCAATTCAAGGTTGGTAACCCTTTCCTTATTTTCGAGGATTGGTATGGGTGAATCATTCAATTGCAAGTGATCAGCTAGATGCCTACTTATATATTAAATTTTTGATATTTATTCACAATTTCCATTATCCGTGCTAGCATCAAAGATGATGTTATCGATTACAATCTTTGGAGGAACAAGTTATGTCAGCCAAATATATTATGGCCATTGATGAGGGGACTACGAGCACCCGTGCCATCATCTTTAACCACGCCGGTCAAAAAGTTGCCGACGCGCAGAAAGAATTCCCACAATACTTCCCACAACCAGGCTGGGTCGAACACGACGCCACTGAAATCTGGAACGCGGTTTCCTCAACCATTGCCAACGTCTTAATTGACGCCAATATTAAACCTAATCAAATTGAAGCCATTGGGATCACCAACCAACGTGAGACTACCGTTGTCTGGGACAAGCAGACCGGCCTACCCATTTATAACGCCATCGTTTGGCAGTCCCGGCAAACTGCCCCGTTGGCTGAACAACTCATCGCTGATGGTATGGGTGATCTAATCCATCAACATACCGGTTTAGTAACTGATGCCTATTTTTCAGCAACCAAGATTCGCTGGATCTTAGATCACGTTCTCGGTGCCCAAGAACGTGCGGAACGTGGTGAACTTCTTTTTGGGACCATTGATACTTGGCTCGTTTGGAAACTTACGGGTGGTGTAAACCACGTTACTGACTACACGAATGCCAGTCGAACCATGTTATTTAACATTCACGACCTACAGTGGGACCAGGCTATTCTCGACCGACTGAATATTCCGGCAGTGATGTTACCAGAAGTGCGCTCTAACTCTGAAATTTATGGCACGACTAAGGACTACTTGCTTTATGGTAGCCAAATTCCAATCAGCGGGATGGCCGGCGACCAACAAGCCGCACTATTCGGTCAGATGGCCTTTGAACCTGGCATGGTCAAAAACACTTATGGTACCGGCGCCTTCACTGTCATGAATCTGGGCGAACAACCACAATTATCTGACCATAACCTTTTGACGACCATTGCTTATGGGCTTGATGGCCACATCAATTACGCGCTTGAAGGCTCCATCTTCGTGGCGGGTTCGGCCCTACAATGGTTACGCGATGGCATGCAACTAATCGAATCAGCACCAGAATCCGAAAATCTTGCCCAACAGTCCCATAATCACAACGAAGTCTACGTGGTCCCCGCCTTTACCGGATTGGGCGCACCCTACTGGGATTCCGAGACCCGTGGTGCCGTCTTTGGCTTAACCCGCGGGACCACCCGCGCTGACTTTGTTAAAGCCACGCTACAATCACTGGCCTACCAGTCTCGCGACGTCATTGATACGATGAAAAACGATGCCCATATCACCATGCCAACACTCATGGTCGACGGTGGGGCCGCTCGTAATAACTGGCTGATGCAATTTCAAGCCGACATCTCAAACGTCAAGATCATCCGGGCCGCTGACCTCGAAACGACCGCACTGGGTGCTGCATTCCTGGCCGGCCTAGCCGTGGGGTACTGGCAAGATTTGGACGAACTCAAATCGATCCACCAAACCGGCGACGTCTTTCAACCCAAAATGACCGCGACCCAACGTGCGAACCTTTATCAAGGCTGGCAAGCCGCCGTCAAAGCAGCCCAGCTGTTCAAGCACACCCCAATCGACGCCCAATCAAATACCAACTAAACTAAATTTCTAATCAAAAACGCCGCGACTGAAGTCAGTCGCGACGTTTTTAGTTCAGCACTATTTTCCTTGAATCCATCACTGCCATTCTCATCTATCCGATAATCCGCACTGTGTTTGTTGCTTTTCATGATTAAAACGTGCCGATTAGGTGGGTTTCTGTTAGTCAGCAATGATCGTCCTATTCCGACCTCCGGGGCTGGGTGACAATTGCTGGAACGTAAGCCGACGTCGATTTGAGCCCGTGCCCAACCCACCCGGTCTCAAATACGAGTCTTATTCTAAGCCGGAAGCAGCCCACTTCCGACTAAGAATAATTTGGCTACTGAGCATTGTCACCCAGCCCCTCCAGTCTCTAGCCTGTGTGGGGGCGCGGGTTGAAGCTGAGCATTGCCTAGCCAACGGATTAATGCGGTCTTGGCATTAGCCCGTTGGCGTAGCAGGCACAGGCTTCAGTGGCACCGAGCACGTTTCGGTAAGCCGCTCGAATGGCTGATGAACGGCCCACTTAACTCGGTACAATTGGTTGCTGACTATTTTGATAATGGAACTTTAAACGAGAGGTTAGGGTTACATTAACCACTTTGTTGAAACGTCCGATTATTACTATGGTGATTCCGAAATAGCAAGCTATCACAATGTCATTTTCTGCCTGACAGTTGCTCGACAAAATTACTGTTTATGAAGAACAATGATGAGTCCAATAAAAGTTGGGTACATCTCTGTCTGCCATTCGAATACTGTCCCGACTGGAAGGCGTTTCTGACAATGCCTAGAGGTCGGTGTAGGACGAACCAACCAAAAAAGTTTACGCTAACTCGAACTGTTTCCAGCGGGCCTAAGCCGGCTGCTTTTGAATTTAAAAAATGGCACGTTTTAATCATGATTGCTGACAGATTAATGAACATCGCGTGGGGTTTATGATAATTGTAGTTCGTCTACTTTTTTGAAGGCGTGACTGGCTAGAAATAGCAGGAATATGCCGGCATAAAAGAGGGCAAATAGTAATAAGAATAGCCGTAGATCAAAGCGGTCAGCCATTCTAATTATTAGTGTTATGGTAACGATTATTGGTCTAATTCCGGCAGAAAGCCCTGTCGCCGAGCGATTGTCAAAAATTCCCGCCGTTTGGCCGCCGAATGGGTCGCTTCTTGTGTCATGTGCGCCAGATGTTCCGTGCGGGCATGACTACTCCGATGTTGATAATACTGATTCAAAACGCCATCAAACCGTTCTAGTTCCGCCTGATAGCTGGTAGGCTCAGCATAGGTATCTTTGAACAACACGGCGGGCAACCCTAATCGGGGCTTCTTTTCAGGAACATCCGCTGGGTGCCCTAGCTGCAAACCAAAAACCGGTAACGTTAAGTCCGGTAAGTGCAGTGCGTCAATCACCGCCTGCGTGTCGTTGTTAATTGATCCAAGTACCACGCTACCGAGGCCCATACTTTCAGCGACCATCACCATCGCCGCTGTAATCAGCGTGGCATCTTCAATGCTACCGGCAAAGCGATCAAATTCACTCAGTGCCCGGCGCGTCGTTGCGCCCGGTGCCAGCTTGACGTTGCGATGTTGGTCCGCAACCACGACTAATAAGCGGCCGTTTTCACCAACCGTTGGCATTGTGGTAATTGTGGCCAACTGTTGCCGTAGTGCGGGCTGGGTAATCTCAATCAAACTATATGCTTGTAAATATTGACTCGTCGGCATCTGCTGTGCTGTCGTGATAATTTGTGCAAATTGTTCATCACTAATGGATTCAGCGGTAAATTGTCGCCGCGTTCGATGGTCCCGTAAAGTTTCAATCACACTTTTTGTCACTTAAAATCGCTCCTGTTCTTGTTGTAACTCCCGTGACCAGTCCGTTAATTGTGGTAACACATCCAAGTTTAAGTTAAACACGATCCGTTGACAGACCTGATCAAGTTGCACGCTCCGAAATAGCGGGTAACGTATTCGCCCCTGGTCCCGCTGCGTGATAACACTTAATGTGACTAACTCATCTAATGCCGTTTCTAGCAGTGTCATGGCACTCTTTGGAAAATATTCTCGTCGTAACGCTGGGTTATCCAAAGAACACCCCGCCAATACTTCAACATCGCACCGAGTTAATAACAGACTTTCTGGATGTTCACCTATTAACCGGCTCAAAATCTGAACGGTTAGCTGAGTCTCAAACGCGTTACGAAAACGAAAACGGGTCTGGAAATGATTTTGAATAAATTGTAATAATACCCCATTCTTCATCCAACGCGCCTCCTTAAACATGCTTATTGATAATAACACCGATGTTGTCGTTTGTAAGTTATTTTCCCCGACAAGCACGCGATAGACCCTTTCGTAAATTACCATTTAAAACGATTGTCCTCACAATTTTGCTTAACCTCAAGGCTACTTTGTGCTCGTTCCTGTTGGGATAGATTGTGATCAGCCCATACTTTTTTAAGGTCAAATGCTGCCAAATCAATTTCACTGCCCAAAAGCATTCTTCGTGAATCCGCTTAGCTAACACGTTGGACAGTAACTCCAGGCAATGCATACAATTGCTAGAGCGCGTGTGTTTTAATCATGATTCATGACAGATTAATTAATATGACGCGGATTGTAAGCTATTAAATCGCTAAACTAAAACAGTTACGCTTCAAGAATTAATATTCTGGAAGTGCAACTGTTGGGTCGATGCTACTGTAATCACCTAATTGAACCGTAGCACAACTTTAAAACATTCATTGTTGGTTCTTTTACCCGATATGATTTTCTTTCAGGACTAAATCGACCTCGGTTTGCATGTCAGGTGTTTTGGTCCATTCTTCCCAGTGGTCCATCGTTTCATCAGGAATCGTAAACGTTTCATTGATATATTGTTCATACTTAGCCACATGGGTTGAATGCGGAATATTTAATTGCAAAATCCGCACTTGCTTAATAAAACCCCGTTCAGCTGCTAATTCAGCGCGGCCGTTCATCAACATGTTACCAATCTCCATGTATGATGTGTCGTCATTACGCGTAATCTCTTGAATTAAGTCTAATACTTCATGATTTTTCAACTGCAATCCCTCACTTCACGTTTTAGTATAAGCGGGGTGAGCACTCGTGTCAAAACGTGGCAGCACACCTCTCGATTCTTACCGGGTGTTCCTGTTAATGATTGAACAAATTAGCACTAGTACAAGATTATTCTCATGCCGCATTTTCGAAACAAAAAAACCACTATCCAAGCAGATAGTGGTCGGCATAAGAGAGAAAGAGAATTGATTAGAAGGTAACTAAATACCTTACAAACTAAGAATAAGCGATATTGTAAGCGTTGTCAACAGTTAGTCAAAATAAATAGATAAATTATTTCTATTTACTCATTAATTTTTTCCTAACGTCCGCAGTTGTCCACATTCAGCCCTAAGTTACCATCCTTATTTGCATAAAGTTAATTAGTTCACCTTATTTGATTGGCAAGTAGCCACCCAGTTTGGCACGAGTTGCAACAAGCCTCTCAAGCAAAAATAAAATTAATTATCATTAACAAAGAATTATAATTATTATCTAAATACACAACGACCACTTGTATCAAATGAAGTGGTCGTTCATCGGCCATCCGAGCAGCTTTCCGAGACGTGTTCGCTGCCATTAACGCCCCCATGACATCCCATTCACCTCGATGTTTTGTGATCAACAGCACAATATACACTTTAGCTGGGTTATTATTCGCAATCCCTTTAACAATGAAATATACTAAAAGCAGGCGGTAACATGTCAGGCATCTATGGGAGTGAACGCATTATGAAAATAATCGAACATCAAGGGAACGGGATTAATTATTATACATTAGTGAACAATCATCATATGAGTGTCACCATTATGGATTGGGGCGCCACGGTCACGGCAATTAGAACCCATGATAAAGATGGCAAATTTGCAAACATTGTTTTAGGCTTTGACGACGGCGCGGACTATATCACGTACCAAGCTTTCTTTGGCGCCACGATTGCCCGGGTCGCAGGTATTATCAAAAATGCACGCTGGCGGCAATACGATTTAACTCAGAACGCTGGTGAGCATCATCTAAACGGCGGAACCATGCCTCAAATCTCATTTGAACCATGGTTTCTAGAACGTAAACTGCATACTAGCGATCAAGTTGGCCTCGTCATGCAATATATTACCTTAGACGGTGAGAACGGCTATCCCGGTACGATGACGATCACAGCTAACTTTGTGTTAGATAATGATGGTAAATTCACCATTAGTTACACTGGTAAAAGTGATCAAACGACCCTGTTCAATCCTAGTAACCATACCTACTTCAATCTAAGTGGCGATGCAGAACGACTCATCGATCACCACGTCCTAAAAATCAACGCTGACGAGTACGCCGCACTGAATAAGCACGGCATCCCCACTGGTAAACTACCCTGGGTCACTGACACACCGTTTGATTTTCGTGATCCGGTTGAAATCGGACCACAGATTGCAAACATTAAGGGTGGCCTCCACCATGGTTTCGTCCTTAATGACACCCCCTATCCACAAGTAGAATTGTTAGACCGACTCAGTGGGCGCAAAGTTACGATGCGGACTAACGCCCCAGCCGTTGTAATTTCTAGCGCCACTAATTATCGTGATGATCGTTACCGAATCAATGGTGGTAAACCGATGCGTTCCCAACTTGGCTTATCGCTACAAGCACAAAAATTACCTGATGCGATTCACCATCAAGCATTCGGCAGTATCATTATCAAACCCAACGTTCCCGTGACTTATCAAACGGCTTACCGTTTTTCAAATATTTACGATGTTTAGCTTAACGTGAATAAAAATCTAATCTCATCCGTTAATCATACGAGATAAACCAGGAGACTTTTTTCAAGGATTATTTCTTGAACAAGTCTCTTTTATCTACGATCAAAAATGTCAAAACACGCTCCCAAATAAGCTGCTCCGGCCATTTATTTCTTATCATCCCTAACCTTTCCCGTGCACACCCCTTCTTCAGTACACACGGTTAAAGTATGCTATGATAACTATAATGACCATGTGTGGCCTATCTTAGCCATTCGTTACTAATCTAACCATTTACGCTAATTAGTTTTCACGACCGCGTGATCAACTTTAATCTTTGTAAAAGGGAGACCAATAATGCCAGCTACTGATTTACGTGTCCAGCGCACCCTGACTGCCCTCAAAGCCGCGTTTCGCACACTTGCGTTAAAATACCCACGCTACCGCGATATTACCGTTAAAGAATTAACAACAGTCGCAAATATCAATCGTAAAACCTTTTACTTACACTTTGATTCTATTGATGATCTTGCAGAAACGTTTATTCAAGAAGGCGCTGATAAGATTCTGGCCCTCATTGACCCTCAGGATTTCAAACAAACTTTCTCACAATCTGGCTTAATTTTTGATCGCTTAGTAGCCTATTTTCGGCAATCTGAGGATTTTCACCGTGTCATTTTACTCAACGATGATTACAGCTTTCTCTCGCGTAAAATTCACGCAGCCGTAGTCAACGGTCTCACAGCGACAATTCAAACAAACTATCATTTATCCCCGGTTGATGCTAAGGTCTGCTCAAGTTTTCTTATCCACAATAACTTAACCTTTTTTCGACTATATTTTAAAGGTGACTTAGGTTTATCATTAGATGAGCTCAAACAACGCGTCGTTTCACTTGACGTTTACGGCATTCAACAGTTCTTCTACCCTAATCGACCGCTTCAATAATTAAACTCATCGCGAATCGTTTTGTCACGATACCAACAATGCCCACAGAAAAAAGGGTGCGTGCCAGCAGCTATTCTGGCACGCACCTTTTTAGGGTTAAGTTCGTTTCATATTTAGTACTGAGTTATCTAAAACGACTGCAAGACTCGTTGTTCAATAGTAGCTAACACCCCATCGTGTTCGTTATCAAGGGTCGTCACGTGTTGTGCCGTTGCTTGAATTTCTGCCGGCGCATTAATCATCGCGTAACTATGCGCTGCATATTGCAACAACGGCACGTCATTAGCGCCATCACCAAAGGCCATTATATCAGCTGCGGTCAGACCATATTGAGCAGCCAGAAATTGAATTGCGGGTAACTTACCTACTCGCTGATCAACCAAATCCACAACGCCATAACCACTATCATGTGCCCGTAACTGACCACCAAAATAGTGATTGGCCTGCGTAACCAAATCAGCAGCTTGCGCCGGTTGCGTTGAAACACTGATTTTTTTAATCTTATCGTCCACGCTTGTAAGGTCCGCGACTAAGTGTAAATTATCATAAAACTGCCGCGCCATCGCAACTAACTTGTCAGGCGCTCCTACTTCGGTATAAGATCCGTGACTACCAACTAAAATCACATAAGCATCCTTGAATAGTGGTTGATGACGATCAACCGTCACAAATTGTCGTTGTTGGTCTGCTGACAAGCTACCGTCAAAAATCAATTGATCATGCGCATAGATCGACGCCCCATTCTCAGCAACCACGATGAGATTATCCGACATAACGTTCTTAAATAACTGCTGCAGATGAGCGTACTGATTGCCAGATGAAAGTACTACGGGGACACTGAGCGTCTTTAACTGCATCAAAATACGCTTAAATCGGTCTTGGTCAAAACGTTGATCTTGATGCAATAATGTCCCGTTCAAGTCCGTTGCAATTAATTTGATTGCCACAAGTATCCACCCCATCTTTTGTACTTAGCCAGCACAACGAGTATCATCTCGTCCAGTGACTGCTTAGCCAATTAAGTTTCATCAACAACATAACCGTCCAGTCATATTGCATAGTAATTCTATTGTAGCATATCAACGTTGTTGCATAAACGTCACGGGTAATTGGGGCTTGGAAAAGTAATAACCTTGTCCACGCGTAATACCTAGATGATTAGCCAGTTGAACATCCGCTGCTGATTCAATACCCTCAAAAGTAAACAGCATTTGCTGCTCTTCGGCTTTGTCGAACCAGAATTTAAGTGTAGCAACAATTGTATCCGTAGTCGCGGTCCCTAATGGGCGCATATTTTGTAACGCAAATTTAACCGTATTCACGTATGGTAACATCCATTTAATCTGCTGAAATAAATTATCAGAACCAACATCGTCAAAAGCAAGCAGCACACCGGCCGCCCGGTACCCAACGCTTAATTGCCGTAAATCACTTAATGCCGGCGTCGCTACCAGTTCGACGGTCAATTCTCGAGGTAACAGGTGTGCATGCACATAGCGGCTAATTGCAACCTGAAAAGCCGGGTTAGCAAACTGACGTGCTGTTAAGTTAATAGAAACATGATGATTATTCAATTCCTTAATAGCGCAATCTAACAATTGAATTAATTCAGCCGGTGTTAGTTCAAACGTCGCTGGTATTTGCCAGCAACGTTGCTCTTCATCCCACTGTCGTAATAATAACTCATACAAAATCGTTTGGTTGGTCACAAGGTTGTTAATTGGCTGTGCAAAATACTTATATTTCAACATTAACACTCATCCCCAATATTCTGATTAATCAGTCATTTTATCGCAATCGCTTACTTTATCATACCAAAATCCATATAGCGTTTACAACCTTCTTATCAAAATCAATAGTTTATTATTATATACGTTTTTTTACAATCAAAAAAACGCCACTATCATCGAATAGTAGTGACGTTTCTTAGTGCCCACACACTTATTTTAATTATTCAACCGTAACACTCTTAGCAAGGTTCCGTGGCTTATCCACATCTAAGCCCTTATTTAAGCTCGTGTAGTAAGCTAATAGTTGGCCAGGAACAACGCTGAGCAAAGCTGTTAACCGTTCATCAACAGTTGGTAAAACCACCGTATCACCATCTTTAGCTAAACCATCGGTGACGATCGTGATCGTCTTAGCCCCCCGAGCAGCGACTTCTTGTAAATTAGAACGAGTCAGACCAGCCGTGTTCTTCTGGGTGATAATTCCAATCACCGGCGTGTCTTTTTCAATCAAGGCAATCGTCCCATGCTTTAATTCACCAGAAGCGAAGCCCTCAGCTTGAACATAAGAGATTTCCTTGAGCTTCAAGGCGGTCTCCAATGAAACCGCGTAATCTAGCCCCCGACCAATGTAAAAAGCATTGGGGGTATTCAATAAAGCACTCTTCGCAATCTTTTCAAAAGTTGCTTTTTCATCGACCAAGCCTTGCATCCCATTGGCAACTAACGCCAATTGTTGTTTAACGTCGAACGCCATTGCGGCTGGTTGCTCAACGGCAAGACCTAACGCTTTGGCCAGAATTGCTTGTAACGCAATCTGCGCGGTATAGGCTTTGGTTGAAGCGACCGCAATTTCTGGACCAGCGTGCAATAACAACGTGTACGTTGCTTCCCGTGAAAGCGTTGAGTTTGGTACGTTCGTAATCGTCAAACTTGGGAAATGTTGATCATTAACATTCAACAACACTTCACGACTATCAGCAGTTTCACCAGACTGGGTCAGGAAGATGAAGAATGGATGTGCTGATAGCAACGGCTGGTTATAAGCAAATTCTGACGAAACGTGAACTTCAGTTGGGACATTTGCTAATGATTCGAATAACTTAGCACCGACCAAGCCAGCATGATAACTAGTTCCGGCAGCCACAATGTAGAGCCGGTCTGCGGCTTTGAGGGCTGTCAGCAAGTCAGCATTAATCACTGGATCACCAGCATCATTTAGATAGACTTGGGATAATTTCCGCATCACGTTTGGTTGTTCGTCGATTTCTTTTAACATGTAGAATGGGTAAGTTCCCTTGTCAGCTTGAGCGGCGTCAATGTCGACATGGAATGGCTTCCGTTCAACTGGTTCGCCAGCCTGATTAGTAATCTTGATTTCATCGGGTTTCACAACCACGATTTCACCATCATGTAATTCCAAGAAATCTTTAGTTTGGTCTAACATTGCCAGACTATCTGAGCAAACCACATTGAAGTCTTTACCAACCCCAATCAATAACGGGCTCTTATTCTTAGCAACGTATAAGGTGTCAGGATCTTCCTTATCCATCAACAAGAAACCGTACGATGAATGACCTAATAGACCTAATGTCTTACGAAAAGCCGCCAACGTACTCAAACCTTCTTTGGTTACAAAGCGGTCAACTAATTGAACAATGACTTCCGTATCGGTCTGTGACTTGAACGTTACATCACTTAAATAAGCTTGCTTCAAGTCTTCAAAGTTTTCGATCACACCATTATGAACCAAGTAGAAACGGCCATCCGCAGAAACTTGCGGATGCGCATTGGCAACACTTGGTTCACCGTGAGTCGCCCAGCGCGTATGGCCAATCCCGGTTGAACCATGAACTGCTTCGCCAACTTCTTTACGCAAGTCATCAATTCGGCCTTTTTCCTTAACTAAATAGTCATGACCATCCTGATCATTAACATAAATACCAGCTGAATCATAGCCCCGGTATTCCAACTTTTCCAATCCGTTCAATAAGATTGATACTGCACTATCTTTACCCGTTACACCAACAATTCCACACATAAATTAATCTTCCTTTACTGTTTGAATTGTTTCTAGCTGCGTGGTCAAAATATCTGTCACTAGCTTCACAACTAGTTTTTGTAATTGACCTGTAGAGTGCAGTCCCTGACGTCACCCGTCGATTATCGATAAACGTCATCCTCGTCAACTTTAGATTCTAAAGTCCTGGCGCTATTCCGCTTTAACCAATTAACAATTGGTCTAGTTTATCCTCCGATTGGTATATTTCCTAGAAACAAGTTAACTTTACCGTTACATCTGATAAAAGTCAACAATATATTATATTGGTATATGTGTTAGTTAGCGTGTATACCAATCTCAAATGCTTATAAATCAAGGTCAGCACCGATTTTCGATTTTTTTGTAACTTTTTTGCATTTAAACTGGTTCACTTGAACCCTTAAGCGCTACTAATGTATTATGCTAGTTACTTACTATGAATCATGATTAATACCAAACTAACGACTAACATGTTCGTCGTTAGTAATTGCTAGGTACTGGTGACCTAGGTGATCAGGCGTCGTATCCACTAATCTATCAGGAACTAGTACTAAAAATGGCCTTTAAGTAGCCTTACAACGACAGCCTCCGCGCGTCAATTTGACTGGCTATTTTTGGTTTTAAGCAGTTAATAATGCTATCAGAATGACGACTTCAACTAATATGATGCCCATGCCGTTTAAATTGCAACAAAAAAGTCGTTACTCATCAGAGCAACGACTTTTTGAATGGTCTTACTAATAAATTAATTATTCAACGCCAACTTCAGCTTTAACAACGGTGACAATCCGATCAACGTAGGCACTGACCAGTTCATCAGTCTTCGCTTCTGCCATGACCCGTAATAGATCTTGCGTCCCAGAAGGCCGTACTAAAACTCGACCATCGCCGGCCATTTCATTTTCAACATCTTTAATGACGGCCTTGATCTTATCGTTACTTAAAGCAGCCTTCTTATCCTGAACCTTAACATTCACTAACTTTTGTGGGTAAGTTGTCACTTCAGCAGCTAATTCGGATAACTTCTTACCAGTTTCCTTCATCACATGTAATAATTGAATCCCAGTCAACATGCCGTCACCAGTCGTATTAAAGTCTAAGAAGACCACGTGACCAGACTGTTCGCCACCCAAGTTATAGCCATCTTTCAACATTTCTTCAACAACGTACCGGTCGCCAACTTTAGTCTGCTTACTGTGCAAACCAGCTGCCTCTAAAGCCTTGTATAAACCAAGATTGCTCATCACCGTTGTGACAACCGTATCCTGCTTTAACTTCCCCCGTTCACTTAGAAACTTTCCACAAATGTACATGATTTTGTCACCATCGATGACATTTCCAAGTTCATCAACAGCAATACACCGGTCGCCATCACCATCAAAAGCTAACCCAACTTGGGCGCCTTTTTCAACAACGAATTTTGATAACGCTTCGGGATGGGTCGAACCAACACCTTTGTTGATGTTCAAACCATCTGGAGCCGTCGCCATCGTGTCAAAATCAACATTTAGATCCGCAAAGATCCGTGAAACCAAGTTGCTCGTTGAGCCATTGGCACCATCAACTGCTAGATGAATACCACTTAAGTCATCTGGAATCGTTTGTTCTAGGAATTGTGAATACTTGAGATTACCTTCTGGAAAATCAGCAACCGTTCCAAGACCTTCCGCGGCCGGCCGTGGTAAGGTATCTTTAGGCTGATCCAATAATTCTTCGATTTCTTCTTCCTTGGCATCAGATAATTTGAAACCATCGCCACCAAAGAACTTAATCCCATTATCTTCAACCGGATTATGAGAGGCTGAAATCATCACACCCGCATCAGCATCCTGAATCCGGACTAAATAAGCTACACCGGGTGTCGTAATCACACCTAAGCGTAAAACTTCAATTCCCGCTGAGAGTAACCCTGCAATCAAAGCTTCTTCCAGCATTTGGCCCGAAATCCGGGTATCGCGTGCAACCAAGACACGTGGCTGCGTACTCTTATTTTCCGCATGTTCCGTTAACACGTAGCCACCAGCACGACCTAAACGAAAAGCCATTTCAGGTGTTAACCCTGAGTTTGCAATTCCCCGAACACCATCAGTACCAAAATATTTCATTATAATTTACCTCATTTCAAAAGTGTCATGATTAATCATTTTTAACTGTAATCTTTACCTTGAGCGATGTTGGACTAACCGAAGAAATTCCATCCTCATCACTGGTTGAAACATCAACCGTCTTAGTCGTAGTCGCATCCACATCCGTCACATCAACGTTAACTGGCAAGGACTTCAACTTCGCTAACGCTGCCTTAGTACCCGTGACCGTCACCGACTTCGTATCAGATGAGAACGAATAACTCGTGTCCGCCGTGGTCTTGCCACTGGCTTTCAAGTCAATCGGCACGTCCTTAGTCGTCGTCGCCTGTGTAATGGGAATATACACCGACGTGGTTGACGGCGTCAAGACGACATTCAAATTCTGACCATTGGCATCTAACGCTTCAATGATCGCTTGTTGGTTCACAGACTTCTCTAAATTCTTATTGGTGTTAACAACCGCAACAACCTTTGCCACCTTGCTAACTTCACTGACAGCTCCCGTGACCTTAACAGATGAAGTTCCAAGTCGTGCTGAACCAACTTCGTAACCATCCGCAACGTTCGCTTTATTGAAGTCCGCACTGACTTTGTAAGTAGCTGTCCGTCGTGGTTGGATGTTAACATGGATGTACTTTTGATTGAGCCCATAACTCAATTCCTTGTTCAACCCGTCAACTTCCACCTTAACGCTATGCCGACCCACCGCCAACTTAGACAAATTAGCGGACACTTTAAAGTTCTGCGTATTGGCAGTCGTTGTTACCAAGGCTGCCGGTCCTTCAATTGTTACCTTTATATTTTCAGGATAACCCGTCACAAAATATTTGGTACTATTAACATTCAATTCTAACGGTGCACTGATTGTGACTTTACGGTTAGAAGTCAACGTTGTTTTTGACGAACTATTAGTTAAGACGCTGGCATTATGCGTACTCTTCAACGAATTAACGTAAGCAAAGAGGACTAGCGCACACAACAGCGCTAAGAGACGCATGGACCAATTACTACTCATAAATTTTTTCATTTTCGGGGACCTCCTCCGAAAATCCGTCCAAACCAACTCTGGAGCGCATTTTGTTTAGTTGAATCCTCAGGCGTCAATAAAACTTGACGGAAATACCGCAAGTAATTTTCACGTGTCATACCACGCATCAACTCGTTATCCTTCGTAATCGAGACTTCACCCGTTTCTTCCGAGATAACAATGGTAAGTGCATCCGTTACTTCGCTAATACCAACGGCTGCCCGGTGTCTAGTTCCTAATTCTTTAGGAATCAGATTACTTTCCGACAGCGGTAAATACGCTGCGGCAACCTTGATCTGATTATCCTGAATAATCACGGCACCATCATGTAACGGCGTATTCGGAATAAATATGTTAATTAACAATTCACCCGTAATATCGGCATCTAAGGCAATCCCAGTCTCAATATAATCTTCTAAGCCAGTATCCAGCTTAATCGACATTAAAGCTCCGATGCGTCGCTTAGCCATATATTGAATCGCTTTATCCAGTTCGGTAATCATCCGCTCTTCGTCTTCATTTTGACGCTTACCACGCGCAAACATGGAACCCCGACCTAAGTGTTCCAGCCCGCGTCGAATTTCAGGCTGAAATATAATAACCATTGCAATAACTGCCCAGTTGATAATTTGGTCCATAATCCACGAAACTGTGTCCAGACCAATCAAGACACTCACAGCCTTAATAATGGCAATAACAACAATTCCGCGAAATAGTTGTACGGCTTTAGTGCCTCTTAACAACACAATCAGCTCATAAATGACAAACCATACCGCCAGAATGTCAAGGAGCCGGACAAAGTTTTGTAAGGTCAATAAACCGCTCCAATTGAAAGTCATTAGTCCTCCTCCTCATGAAAATCATTTACTTTCACATTATAGCACGGCAGCCTAGTTCTCGCGGTGCGATTTAAGTAGCGAAGGCGCTTTTTAACCATATTTTTGAATAAATATTAAGCTTGATGTTATTTAATATAGCTCGTTTAATATTTCTGTTAAAATTAAGGTAGAAAGGAAGTGACTAAATGACTAAGTTACAGCGCTGGCTTGTTCGGCTAGCATTTTGGGGATTCTTTATTTTTGCCGCAGTCGATTTACACGGTGCATTTCATTTTTTACTACTTAATTCTATCTTGGCTTATGTCCCAATCGAGTTGAGCTTTTGGCTAACTGAGCGCCGGGGGCCGTTACTATTCTGGTTCATGACAGTCATTTGGTTGCTTTTCTACCCGAACGCACCATACTTGATGACCGACTTATTCCACCTCAGCCTGTTAAAGCCTTATGGAATCAACGGCTTACTACGGTTCGATTTACCTATGTGGCGTGATTTTGCCTATCTAGTTGGTCCAATGATGGTGGCAACCATCATTGGGACTTGGGGTGTGGATCGAGTCGCTAGGCAACTGACCTATCGACTGCGATTGAGCCGATTACCTGCTAGTCGTAGCATCATTTGTGCAGCGCTTTTCTTATTTGCGAGTGTCGGCGTCTATGTTGGTCGCTTTTTACGCCTACATTCGATCTACTTGCTGATTACACCTCAGTATATTGTAAAACAATTGCTTGAGATGTGGTCCTTAAAGATGCTCGCCTTCGTGTTAATGATGTGGCTACTGCAATTAATCATCTACGCAGCTTGGCGATTTACTATGCCAACAACTCCCCATCAGGCCGAGAATGACTCGTAACCAAATCAAAACCGCCGTGTAAATTGAGCTAATACTCAATTCACACGGCGGTTCTTATTATTAGCTTAATATTAGCTAATCCTTAGTTTTTGGATCGCTATATTCTGTATGACGGCCCCGCTTATCATGTAAGCCACTAAAACCACTAAAGCCTAATTGCGTCGCTTTTTGCTCCGCATCATTGATATAACGCAACGTATCGCTAGCCCGCTCTTCGCCATAGACTTGGACCCACTGATGAAACCGTTCGTCCGAGGCCGTCGTAATTTCTTGTTCAACTTTGAGCCCCGCTGGCGTTAACGATAAATACTTAATACGTCGATCATGAGTATTTGTGGTCTGTTCAATGTATTTCAAATCCAATAATACATTGATTTGTCGTGCAATCGCACTCCGTGAAACTCGCTGTTCCTTAGCAATTTTAACCAATGTTAACGACTCATCACTCGTTGCAATCATCCGCATAACAGTATAAGCCTCAAATGTTATCTTATACGGCCGTGTTGGGACAGACACAAAGTCGCCAACGTACTTTAAAATATGCATGTAGGTATCTACAAAACGTTCATGAATTTCTGATTCTGTCATAATGATGTCCCCCCTGTAAGGTCGCCCTTATTCGTCCATTTCAAGTAATGATTAATTTGTAGACCTAACCATTCACCATCAATACTACTCTAACATCATTATAACCTAGAACTACTGATTTACAATCTAAAAAGTTAACTAATCATCATCGGCCTCAATATCATTGAGCATTAATAAGTTCTCCGAGTAATTAATGAACTGCCGTAACTTCGCCGCGGTGCGTAGACTTATCTGGCCACTCTCCAATAGATGTTGGACCCCCGCACGTTCGGCTCCTAAACTCTTGATCCGTAATCCGTGAAGTTGTTGTTCATAATCATCACGTGATAGTGTGTGATCATTTTTAGCATTCTCAATACGGTTCCGGTAATGAACGATTAGATGATATAGTGCCTGCCGATCAAACTGTTGTTCATCAACATTCGCCTGCTTTAAGTACTGCGATAATGCCTTGATTGCCGCTTTGGAAGCCTCACGCTGAATATCTAATAGTGCCGCCCTGAGCGCATCACTATCGCCTGGTGCCAGCCACAAACGGATGCCTTGCATGGCACGCGCAATTAACAAACGCAATGATCGCAATGTCGGCAATCCTGGTTTATGAGTTGCTTGTAAGAACCGCTGTTCACGGCGATCAACGCGCCGTAAATAAACTTGACCAGCTAATTTCGTCGTTTGCTTATTAGCCATCAACTCTCTGACAGCCGCCCGTTCACCATTCAACGCGACCAGTCGTAATTGTAATTCATCCGTTAACATTGGTGCTAACTCATCCGCCGTCTGGGAAGCAACTTCCAAACGCCGCATTTGAAATTGTTGGTCCAAAATCAGATCATAAGCGGCTCGTTGGTTCTCTGGACGACGATGCTCTTCAATATTTTGAATTGCCAACTGTAAAATATAGATCCGCGCTTGTTTATATGTCAATTGTTGCGTCTGGTTATCCGTAACGTCAGTTTCACCGACCTCGTCCGGTCCATCAGCTAGGACCGCATCATCTTCATCGGGACTAGAACCACGCGTCACAAATGGCAACGATTTGGCAGCCATCAACGGTAAAATGGCAGCCGCAGCAATCAAACTAACGATAATCACACCAGCAGCAATGAACAAGACCAATGATCGTTCCGGAAAAGCTTCACCAGTCGCAATCACGGTCGGAATTGTAAACACCCCGGCCATCGTAATCGCACCACGAACACCCGATAGCCCTGATAACGCGGCAATCCGCAAGCTTGGTTTAACCTTTTTATGATGTCGTAACCAGTTAAACAGCATGTATGCATACGTCCAAGCAACCCGAATCAATAACAGAATGCCCCAGACGATTAACACATCAAAGACCGCATGGAACGTGTTCGTATGGGCCCCTTTGATAGTTGCCTGAGTTGCAACCGGTAACTCGATACCAAGGATCAAGAAGACGATCCCATTCAATAAGTAGACAACTACATTCCAGACTCGTTCCGTGACCAACCGGAGCTCCGGTGCATCTTCACTTTCGTGTGAATTTTGCAAGTGCGATAATACCCCAGCAGCTACAACTGCAACTACTCCGGAAGCGTGGAACCATTCTTCAGCAATAAAGTAAATTGCAAACGGCGTCAAAATTTGCAATACGACGTTGAACACGATATCGTTAATACCTTCGCGCCGTAAAATATCACGAATCAATTGAATAATTGTGATCAACGCTAGACCCACAGCCAATCCAACCAGACTAATATAGAAGAAATCGCCAATGGCTTGACCTAATACAAAAGTCCCGGTAACTGCTGCAGCTAACGCATACTTGAACCCAATCAACCCACTAGCATCATTAATTAAGCTTTCACCACTAACCAAATGCAAAATTTCTTTGGGTAACTTGACCCCTTCTGAGATCGACTGCACGGCAATTGGATCAGTTGGTGAAAGGATGGCCGCTAACGCAATGCCGACCGCTAGTGGGATAGTCGGTATTAACACGTGAATCAAAAAGCCGCCTAAAATTGTGGTAATAAAAACAAGCACGATTGCATTCGCAAAAATCGCCCCGCGTAATTCCCACAGTTCTTGTTTTGGAAATTCTCTGCCGTCGTTGTACAGCATGGGTGCAATAAAGACGAGCATAAACCAGTCCGTTTGCAGTTTAACTTGTACATTTAATAATAAAGCCACCACCAGCCCCAGCCCGACTTGAATTAAACTGACCGGGATTGCGACTAGATAGTGGCTCAACACATTCGACAGCAGCACTAAACATGCCAGTAAAATCACTAACTCGATAATCGGCATCTAGTGGTTGCCCCCTTTGTTAAATTGACATAACTAACCTTGAGCGACATCTTCACCAATAATTCGAACTTCCGTCTGAAGATGGACGCCAAAACGTTCAAATACAACTTTTTGGACGTAATGAATCATATCCATATAGTCCGTTGCCGTTGCATGATCAACGTTAATAATAAAACCCGCGTGCTTTTTAGAAACTTCAGCACCACCGATTTTGTGTCCTTGTAAACCAGCATCATGAATTAGTTTACCAGTAAAGTACCCCGTTGGTCGCTTAAAAACACTCCCACACGAGGGCCACTCTAATGGCTGTTTGGCTGCTCGCAACGTATTCAATTCATCCATCCGGGCCTGAATCTTAGTTTGATTTCCTGATTTGAGGCCAAACGTCACTGATACAACAATATCATCATAATCCTGAATACTACTGTGACGATACCCAAAGTCTAACTCAGCATGATCCAATGTTTTAAGCTGCCCTGTTGGCGTTAAGACCGTCACCGTTTCAACAACCTCACTCATTTCACCACCATAAGCGCCGGCGTTCATAAAAATCGCGCCACCAACGCTCCCAGGGATACCAGCCGCAAATTCTAGACCGGTTAAACTGGCACCACAGGCAACCTTGGTCGTCGCTATGATAGCGGCCCCCGCCTCAGCGACAACTTTATTCTCACTAGCATGAATCTGATTCATACGAGTCAAAATAATCGTCAAACCACGGATGCCACCGTCTTTGACAATCAAATTGCTCGCATTACCAATAACCGTCAGCGGTAAATGCTGGTCGTTGGCATAAGTAATTAAGGCTTTGGTTTCACTAATTGACTTAGGAAATGCCACGTAATCAGCGGGACCGCCTGTTTTAGTATTCGTATAATGACTTAGTGATTCATCTTTTTTAATTTCAATGGCTGGAAAAGTGGCCAAGACATCTTTGGTCATGGTGAAAAGTTCCTTTCGTGTTTCAATTTAATTCACTTACATTAACAAACAATTTAATTGCATAGCGTTTTTAGGCTTACACCGCTATAAAACTAGTGTAAGCAGAAGATATTTACTTCAAAACGCTATTTGAACGCTATAACCATGTTGAAATTTGTAAGTCTATCATTTAATTTTATCACTTTTTAGTCACTTAATAAATGACGGCACACCGCGTGACTCGTAATTGCAGAGGTTGGATCGATTGGATTGGGACCATGCGTCGCCACCGCCGTTAGAAACGCACGAATCAATGGCGCAAATCCCCGCTTTTCCAATGTTGGCGTCCAATCTGGAAAATTCGTGGTCGTGGTTGTGGCGGTGGTCAACACTGTTTTGGCACTTAAATCAGTCACAACAACCCGTTGATCAGTTGTTTGCACCGTCACTTGCTCAAGATTGACACCACCATACATGTTCGTCACAACCTGCAATTGTTGATGCGCCGTCTGAACCGTTAAATAACCTTGCGCCAATGCACCAGTCGCCGTAGTCGTTATACGACCACCAGTTTGTTCAAGTGGTTCATCCAACAAGAACAACCCCGTGTCAACCATGTGAATCATGAGATCAAAAACGGCTGTCTCCGGATCTTGACCACCAGCTTCGCGGACCTTTTCAGCTACCAGCATCCGTTTATCCGGTAAGGCCTTTAATTGCTGGTTCAAGGGCGCAAAGCGCCGATTGAAACCGCAAGTCAACAATAGATGCCGAGATGCTGCTAAATCATACAGATTTTGTACAACTTGAAGATCCGTTGCCACCGGCTTATCAACATAAACGTGAATACCAGCTAATAATAATTGCTTAATGATAGCGGCGTGAGTACTCGTCGGCGTATGCACAAATACGGCCGCCGGTTTGACCGCCATCAACTCAGCTAACGTCGCATGCGTATGCTGAAACCCATACATGGTCGCTAGTTGTGCCCGTTTTTCCGGGTTACGTGTTGTCAGATGAAATTCATACTGATCCTGCATCGCGGCCATTACTGGCAAATAAGCCTTTTGAGAAATATTACCTAATCCAATGACACCAATTTTTAACATCGAAATTCCTCCAATTTTATTAACCGCTTTTTAATTCACCCTTACTAATCAAGATATTAAATTCATTTAGTCCATCTAATTAAATAGGATTTAAACTTAAGTGACGACCTTAACGTTGCACATCAGGTTAATGACTATTAACACAAGAATTATTTCATTAGGCTGACTAGCCATCCGCCAGTACAGGCCTATGCTAGTCTTCCGACCCCGGACATCAACTCGAACACCCCCAGCAGTCCACTACACAACTTCAGCTGCTAGGTTTTAGTTCATGACCATATTTGTTATTAAAATAACCGGCACCACCCGTGTTACAATATGAGTAAATTACTTGAAAGGTCTGAAACTCACGTGAAACTTATCTCTTGGAACGTTAACGGACTCCGGGCCGCCGTCAAACACGGCTTTGTCACAACTTTTAATACCCTCGATGCCGATTTTTTCTGTGTACAAGAAACGAAACTACAAGCTGGTCAAATCGAGCTGGACTTCCCGGGTTACTATCAATACTGGAATTATGCCGAACGTAAAGGTTACTCTGGTACGGCAATCTTTACAAAGTACGAACCGCTCAATGTAACTTATGGTATCGGCGTACCAGAATTTGATACTGAAGGCCGCGTCATCACGCTTGAATACGCCGACTACTACGTTCTGACGTGCTACACGCCCAATTCAGGCGGTGAATTAAAACGACTCGACTACCGACAACAATGGGAAGATGCTTTTCTCGCCTATATCAATCGTCTGAGTGCTGATAAACCATTGATTTTTTGTGGCGACCTCAATGTTGCCCACGAAAATATCGATTTGAAGAACTGGCGCAGTAATCATCACAGCGCCGGCTTCACAGATGAAGAACGGGCCAAGTTCGACCGCCTACTTGCGAACGGCTATACTGACACGTTCCGGCACTTCTATCCTGATCAAACGAATATATACTCATGGTGGAGTTATCGTGGTCATGCTCGCGACAACAATTCTGGTTGGCGGATTGATTATTTTATAACGTCACAACAACTCGACAATCAGCTATTGAATGCCCGGATTCTTAACAATGTTTTCGGCTCTGATCACTGTCCAGTCGAACTCGACATTATTTTACCGAACCATTAACTTGAAATTTGACAAGATCCTTTGTACGATAACTCTATTCTTTAGAAACGGTGGTGGCAACTTTGAACTTTGTCGCAATGGACTTTGAAACGGCTAATGCGAAACGTGACAGTGCTTGTTCACTCGCACTAACGGTTGTTCGCAACAACCAAATCAGCGATGAGTTTTATACACTCATCAAACCGGAAAGTGACTTTTTCTGGCGCAACGTCCAAATCCATGGCATTCATGAAGAAGACGTCGCGGAGGCACCCAAGTTTCCGGAAGTTTGGGAACATATTGCTCCCTTCTTCCAACGAGATCGCCTCGTGATTGCCCATAACGCGCCATTTGACATCGGCGTATTGCGCAATACGCTCGCCCATTATGGCATCAGCACGCCAGAATATTTATCCATGGATACTGTTAAAACCAGTCAAAAATTCTATCCAGAGTTACCAAATCATAAACTGGATACCCTTTGTCGGGCACTCGATATCGACTTACAACATCACCACAATGCTTTAGATGATAGTCTCGCCTGTGCCAATATTTTACTCACTGAAGCCCAAGCCTTTGGTGCTGAGCAGCTTAAACCCTTTGTTCGTGTTCAAGGTTAACACTGCTTAATTTGAGTCCAGCAATCGTGCTGGACCTTTTTTATCGGCTACTATCGCATCCCAGCTAGTATTAATTTACTGCAGCCTCAACGGACCAGACGCCACATCATTATTTTTCAAACACCAACATCCAAGAACGGCTGATTGTTCAACATTAGTCTTAACCAAAAGCCCGCCGCTGTCCTCACAAGGCTAACGATTGCTAACTACTTTAGCAGCAAGGGCAACCTTAAACCCACATTTCCATATCAATGGCTGCAACCCGTTTACCGGTAGGATCGACCACGTCATAACTTGTTGAGGTGCAGTTTTCAAAACCCAAACGCCGATACAGCTTGATTGCACGCACGTTTCGCAGCTGAACAGTTAACACTAGTCGTTCCAATGTACTGTAATTCCGTGCCCAATCTAGGACTTCCTCAATTAGGGCCGTACCGAGACCCATGCCCCAAAATTCTTTCAGGACCGCAACCCCGACCTCGCCCTGGGCAGCACTAAAGTCGGTACTGGCTTGCACCGTACTAACACCGATCAGTTGTGACGCTAGCGTTGCAACAAAAATAATATTGGTCGTTGTACCATTAATATGTGCAATTTGTTCCTGTTCATCAGTCTCACTTAAATCTTCAATACCTTCATCAACCGTAAAGGTGTTGCTTTCGCGTCCCAATTGAGCTAGCAGCGCTAATAGTTGCGTTGCATCCGCAACTTCAGCAGGTCGTACATCGACAACTTCTTCTGCCATCGTTGTCACTCCTTCAATTGATCAACCAATTGTTGATAATGTTCACCCGCGGCTTTAAATGTCATAATCCGCTGATCGTCAGCATCCGTGTTTCGGCTAATGGCAATTCGCAAGTACGTCGCTGGCAAGAGGTCGTCAATAAACTGTGACCACTCCACAACGCTGACTCCATCACCATCAAAATATTCATCTAACCCTAAATCTTCCGCACCACCATCTTCTAGGCGGTAAACATCCATATGATACAGCGGCAATCGTCCTTGATGATATTCACGAATAAGCGTAAAAGTCGGACTCTTAACGTTATTGGGAATCCCAAGGCCCTTAGCTAACCCCTTTGTAAAAGTTGTCTTACCAGCACCTAAATCACCATCTAGTAAGATCAGATCGCCGGGCTGTACTAATTGGCCTAGCTTTGTCCCAATTGCCATGGTAGCTTCCGGCGACGTCACCGTGATTGATTCCATATTCTTCCAACTCCTCATCCAATTAACTGCTTTTATTATAGAAAAAACGAGGGAAACTTCAAAGTACAAGCTCTGAAGTTTCCCTCGTTTAACAAACTAAATGGTCGTTTAAGCTAATCCTTGGGCCGCTGTAATGATTGCAACCTTATAGACGTCTTCTTCACTGCATCCACGTGATAAGTCGGAAACCGGCTTATTTAGGCCTTGTAAGACCGGGCCCACGGCTTCAAAATGACCAAACCGTTGCGCAATTTTATAACCAATATTACCAGATTGGAGTTCTGGGAAAACAAAGACGTTGGCATGACCAGCCACTTTAGAACCCGGTGCTTTTTGCAAACCAACTTTTTCAACGAAGGCGGCATCAAATTGAAGTTCCCCATCGATGGCTAATTCAGGTTCAGCAGCCTGGGCCTTTGCCGTTGCTTCCTGAACCTTAGTCACCATATCACCCTTTGCTGAACCCTTAGTCGAGAAGCTAAGCATTGCAACTTTCGGATCAATATCAAAGACCTTAGCAGTCGCGGCACTCTGAGTGGCAATTTCTGCTAACGTGTCCGCATCTGGGTCAATGTTGATGGCACAATCAGCAAAGACATAGCGTTCTTCACCCTTTTGCATAATGAAAGCCCCAGAAATCCGGTGTGAACCAGGCTTAGTCTTAATAATTTGTAAAGCTGGCCGTACCGTATCACCAGTTGGATGGATGGCACCTGAGACCATCCCATCCGCTTTCCCCATATAAACAAGCATTGTTCCAAAATAATTTTCATCTTCTAGCATCTTACTTGCTTGTTCCGGCGTATTCTTACCTTTCCGCCGTTCTACCAGGGCGTCCAGCATCGCTTGTTTATCTTCAGCCGGGTATGTCGCAGGATCAAGAACTTGAACACCCGCTAAATCAGCATTCAAATCGTTAGCCACAGCCTGAACCTTGTCTACTGGGCCTAAAACGATTGGCTTGACGAGACCATCTGCTGCTAATCGCGCCGCCGCACCGACAATTCGGGGTTCAGTTCCTTCAGGGAAAACAATTGTTTGATCTTTACCAGTAATTTTTTGTGCTAATGACTCAAATAAATCCATGTGATAACCCTCCAATAAATTAATTAATGCTCTAGATTGACGTGCGCTGGTAACTGCCAATTAATTGGCTGTTCGCCGAAGGATGTTAACGCAATGTTAGTCTTTGAAAATGGTTTAGAACCGAAGAAGCCCCGATAAGCTGACAGTGGACTAGGATGCGGTGCTTGTAACACCACGTTCGTCTGCGTATCAATCAGCTTAATCTTAGACCGCGCCGCCTTGCCCCACAAAATAAAGACCACTGGGGTTGACCGTTCTGATAACCGTCGAATAGCAACGTCAGTCAGCTGTTCCCAGCCCTTACCAGCATGGGAAAAAGCCACGCCATTTTGAACAGTCAACACAGAGTTCAGTAATAGGACCCCCTGCTTGGCCCAACTCTCCAAATAACCATGATCTACCGGCGTACAGCCAACATCGTCTTGTAATTCTTTGTAGATATTAACTAACGATGGTGGCACAGCTACACCGGGAAGTACGGAAAAGCTCAGTCCGTGTGCCTGACCAGGGCCATGATATGGGTCTTGACCTAAAATAACAACCTTTGTATCTGCAAACGGCGTCCATTCAAAGGCCTGAAAAATATTATACATATCTGGGTGAATATTTTTCGTCCGGTATTCATTTTTCAAAAATTCGTGTAATTGGTGGTAATACGGCTTCTCAAACTCTGGTTTTAAGACGTCCCACCAGTCCGTGTGAATAAACGCTTTCATCCTTAACACCTCTTGCTTTATTGTATCATAACCAAAACCACTAATGATAATAATTCTGTATTCAGACGCAAACATGTTAGAATGTAATTATTAAAACAACTAAGGATGTGACAACATGATTTCGATTATCGCCTCTGATATGGACGGAACATTACTCAACAACGAAATGGTCGTTTCGGATTTTAACGCTGAAGCCATCCGTCAAGCACAACAGCAAGGCGTGCACTTTATCGTTTCAACCGGACGCCGGTTCTCTGAAGCCCAGCCACTCCTGGCCGCCCAAGGTATTACTGCTCCTCTGATCACTCTAAATGGTGCGGAAGTTTACGATGCCTCCGGTAAAATGCTCGACATGGTTCCAATCACCAATAGTGTCGCCCGGGCCGTGTTCCATACCTTAACTTCCAAAGGTTACTACTTCGAAGTCGTTGGTAGTGACGGTATTTACTCTAACAGCAAGGCCAAACGAATCGAGCAAATTGCCCATCTCCTAACTAATTTAAATCCAGATACAACTTTCAAAATTGCCGTTTCACTTGCTTCAGCGCGCTTAGAGTTGATGGATATTAATTATGTGGCTAATTACAACGAATTACTAGCGGATCCCACTAAACACGTCATGAAGATCATTGCCTTCAGTGAAGCCGGTCCTAGCAAACTCAAGCCGCTCAGTGACGAAATTCTTGCCAAACACTCGTCCCTCAAGATCACTTCCTCATCTGCATCCAATATTGAAATCAACAATATTAATGCCCAAAAGGGAATCGCCGTAGAACGATACGCCAATATGCTTAACACACCAATGAGTGATGTCATGGCAATTGGCGATAATAATAATGACGTCTCAATGCTGGAATTGGCCGGTGTGAGTTACGCCATGGGTAATGCTAGTCCCGAAGTCAAACAACTAGCACGCTACATTACCGATACGAATGTCAATGACGGTGTCGGCAAAGCCATCCTGGAAGTACTCGCTAAACAATAGTTTCTAGAGAACGGAGGTTGAAGATGCGCAAACTATATTTCAGCCGCAATAGCTTTGCCCAGGGTGCGCGAATTGTTCGCGATGCGCATAATCAGTCCCATTACCTCTTAGTGGGACGCTGGGGGCGGCGCCAAGACGCGCTTAGTTTATATGCTATTCAAGGTGAACTACTTGCTGAGATTCGGCAGACGTCCCTTGGATTATTGCCGAAATTTGATTTATATTATAACCGTCAAAATGTCGGTTCGATCAGTAAAACATTAGGATTCTGGCACGAAATGTTGTATGTTCGTAAACTTCGTTGGATTATCATGGGCAGTTTAAGTGCTGAAAATTACCGTATCTATCATGGTACTGAACTGATCATGACGATGCGCCCCGTTGTCACTACGAATGGCGAAGCATTTGAATTAGCAATTACTGATCAATCAACAGAACCACTCTGCATTTGCATTGCAGCCATCTTAGATCACTGGCAAAAACCAACCAATCGTAATCAAGCTCCAGTTGCTAAAAAAGGCTTAAAGGTTAGTTTCGGTGAAAGTAACTATACGTTAACACCACGCCACAAAGCGGCACAACACTAATTCCTTCTAGGATGAATGAGTGCGACCAAAAAGGACCCCGGAATTTATTCCGAGATCCTTTTTTAGCAATAATTTCTAAACATTAATAACTTTTTGTAAGAAATCTTGTAACCGAGGGCTTTGTGGATGTTCGAATACATCGTCTGGCTTCCCCGTCTCCTGAATCAAACCGTCCGCCATGAAGACGACCCGATCAGCGACTTCCTTAGCAAAGCCCATTTCATGGGTGACCACGATCATCGTCATACCGTCCGCCGCCAATTTTTTCATAACATCCAACACATCACCGACCATTTCCGGGTCAAGTGCTGATGTTGGTTCATCAAACAGCATGATTTTCGGATGCATGGCTAGTGCACGGGCAATCGCCACTCGTTGCTTCTGACCACCAGATAAGGATTTAGGCATGGCATCCGCTTTATCGGACAATCCAACCGTTGCAAGCAAATCACGAGCCGTTTTCTCAGCTTCCTGTTGGCTTTCTTTTTTGAGTTGAGTCGGCGCTAAAGTGATGTTTTGTAACACTGACAAATGTGGGAATAAGTTAAAATGTTGAAACACCATCCCAATATTTTCACGGACCAAATTAATATTCGTCCCTTTGTCGGAAAGGTCATAACCACTAATAACAACTTGGCCTTGTGTCGGAACTTCCAAATCATTTAAACACCGTAAAAACGTGCTCTTGCCTGAGCCAGATGGTCCAATCATGCAGACGACTTCGTTATCTTGAACTTCGAGGTTTAACCCCTTCAAGACTTCGTTATCACCGTAACTCTTGTGCAAATCTTTGACAATTACTTTCGCCATGCTTAGTTAATCCTCCTTTGAACCCAGTTAGACAACCATGTTAATAACGTAATGATAATCAAGTAAATAATCGCAATCATCAACCAAATCTTAAAGCCTTCAAAGTTACGGGCGATAATCAACGTCCCAGTTTGCGTCAATTCTACAATCCCGATAACTGACAGAATCGACGTATCCTTCAATGTGATAATAAATTGGTTAATGAATGATGGAATCATAATGCGAATTCCCTGTGGCATAATGACCTTGCGCATGGCGGTCCAGTATGGCAATCCTAGTGAGCGGGCCGCTTCCATTTGACCATCATCAACGGCAGCAAAGCCGCCCTTAACGAAGGCCCCCGTATACGCCCCTTCATTCAGCATCAAGGTAATCATCCCAGCAACGAAGGCGGGAATCTTAAACCCATGACCAATCAAATCTGGAAAACCAATGTAAATAAAGAAGGCCAACACCATTAACGGCATTCCGCGGAAAATATAAATAATTGTACTTGAGATGGCCGGACCAAGCTTACCAGGCATCACACCCAAGACACCAAGAATCAATCCTAGGATAGTGGCTAAAATAATTGAAATAACGGTTAATTCAAGCGTCATCCATAGTCCTGAACCAATCGTGTCCAAGTTTTGGGTAAAAAGCCCAACAAATGTCCGACTACTTGCATCTTCGCCAGTCAAAGAGGCTTCACTAGACTTCAAGTACTTATTAATGATCTTTTTGTAAGTCCCATCCGCTTTAATCGCTTTGAGACCAGCGTTAAATTTTTTTAACAGTTCCGCATTTTTACCCTTTTTAACCGCGAAACCATAGTCGCCCGCTTCGTGTTGCTTAGAAACGATCTTCAACGCAATACCGTTCTTGATACCGTACGACATCACAGGATAATCTTCAAAACAAGCCGCTGAATTACCGACCTTAACATCGTTATACATGTTATTTGAGTCGTTGAAATACTTGATTTTAAACCCATACTTGCTTTGAATCGATTTCGCATAGGTCGCACCGGCTGTCCCTGTTTTAAGGGCGACGGTTTTGCCTTTTAAATCCTTAAACGTTTTGACCTTACTATCTTTGGCAACAGCCATAACCACTCCGGACGTATAGTAAGCGTCTGAAAAATCAAACGTCTGCTTCCGTTCGGCCGTAATATTCATTCCGGCAATCACCCCGTCAACTTGGTTCGCACTAAGTTGCTGGACAGCGGCACCAAAACTAAGTGCTTTTAATTTATAATTGAAATTCTCTTTTTTGGCAATCGCCTTTAAAATATCAATATCAATTCCCTTGTACTGACCACCCTTGACCTGAAATTCGAACGGCGCAAAGGTTGTATCCGTTGCAATGGTGTACGTCTTAGCCTGTGCCTGGGTACCAACCGCAAACCAGCTTCCCAGCGCTGCTAACAACATGACAACCGCAACATGCCACTTTCTCATCGACGAGACCTCCTCAAATAGTTTACCGGAACGGTATGTCATAAAATATAACATAATTCATGCCTCGCGACCAATCTGTTTTATTATATTTTTTTAATTTAGCTTTAATGAGGTCGCTATCATTAGTAATTTACTTAATAAAATAAAGTAAATTGGTTGTTTTTAAAAAGATTCTGATGAAAAATCAGCCAATTTTATGTTTTAAAATTTTCCGAGCTATGATGAGACACAAAAAAATAGCCTCATAACGATTGAATCTGAATCGTTATGAGTGCTATTAATGACGAGCCTAGTAATGTTTCATAACCCGGTCGATTTGACGCTGCTGTTCGCGTTTCTTAATATCTTGCCGTTTGTCGTATTCCCGTTTCCCGTGAGCGACTCCAATTAAGACTTTCGCAAATCCATGCTTGAGATACATCTTAAGTGGAATAATCGTCACACCCTTAGTCATCGTTGCTGCACCTAACTTACTGATTTCTTTCTTATGCAGCAATAGTTTCCGGGACCGCAACGGGTCAACGTTATAACGGTTACCCTCTTTAAACGGACTAATGTGAACGTTTTGCATCCAGGCTTCACCGTTGCGAACTTGAACGAAACCATCCTTTAAGTTGACCCGCCGATCGCGAACGGATTTGATTTCCGTCCCCGTCAGCGCAATACCAGCTTCATAGGTTTCCTCAACAGCGTAGTCATGGCGTGCTTTCCGATTTTGAGCGAGGGCGGTATCTGGGTGCTTACCGTGTTGTTTGGCCATTGCCGCACATCCCCTTACTTAAAAATTAACGTCGACGATCGGTTGTTGACCGCCGATTATTGTTGTTACTACTGTGATTGTTATTATTGTTATTCCGACGACCATTGCTATTGCCATTACGATGGTTATTGTTATTACCATCACGATGATCATTGCTCCGATTATTATTATTGCCATTGCGACGATAATTACTAGTATTACCACCACGACGGTTATTACCACGATAGTTATCATGATGTTCCCGTTTTGGTAATAAATCGGTCTTCGGTGCTTCTTCTGGATTCAACAACTTAAAGTCGACTTCGCGTTGATTCTTATCAACCCGCATCAATTGAACTTTGACGGGTTGACCAATCCTAAACGTCCGTTTTGTCTTACGACCAACTAACGCTAGTTGCTTTTCAACATATTCGTAGTAGTCGTCGTCCATCGTACTAATATGAACTAAGCCTTCAACGGTATTTTCTAGTTCAACGAACAAACCGAACTTCATAACTGAATCGACAACGGCTTCAAACGTTTCACCAACATGATCGGCCATATATTCAGCCTTCTTCATCGAATCAACATCGCGTTCAGTATCAATACCACGCCGTTCATGATCAGAAGTTGTTTCCGCGATATTTGGCAAGTTATCGCGGTAACGGGCCCGGGCATCTTCACCAGTACCATTTTCAGCATAATGACGAATCAAACGGTGCACCATCATATCTGGGTAACGTCGAATTGGCGACGTAAAGTGGGTATAATATGGCGCCGCTAACCCAAAGTGACCAAGCGACTGGTCAGCGTACCGAGCCTGCTTCATACTCCGCAGCATCATAACCGAGACCATAGCTTCTTCTGGCTTACCAGCAACCTTCTTCAAGACGTCTTGGAGCATCTTCGGCTTAACGTCCTTAGAACTCCCCTTGACACTAACACCAAAGTTAGTAACGAATTCAAAGAAACTCAGCATCCGGTCACTATCAGGCGTTTCGTGCACCCGGTAGATAAACGGAACCTTGAGTTGACTATAATTCTTAGCAACCGTTTCGTTAGCTGCTAACATGAAACTTTCGATCATTCGTTCAGCTAAGCCCCGTACCCGTAATTGAATGTCAATTGGATGACCGGCTTCGTCAACGATAATTTTAGCTTCGTTATCATCAAAATCAATGGCACCACGATGACGACGATGCTTGTACAAGATGCGGTGTAAGTCGCCCATCGTATCAAACATGTCGACCAAGTCCGCATACTTTTCACGCGTCTTGGGGTCATGGGCTTCGAGAATCTGATTAACGGCGTCATAAGTCATCCGAGCGTGCGAACGAATCACACTTTGGAAGATCTTATGGTTAACGATTTCCCCAGTTTGATCAATTTCCATCTCACAACTCATGGCTAACCGTTCAACATCAGGATTTAAGGAACAAATCCCATTGGATAGCCGCCGTGGCAACATTGGAATCACACGGTCAGTTAAGTAAACCGATGTCCCACGTTTGAAGGCTTCCCGGTCTAACTCAGAGTTCTCGGTGACATAATGGCTGACATCCGCAATGTGAACACCTAGATGGAAGTTCCCATTTGGCAAGCGCCAAGCAACGACCGCGTCATCCAAGTCTTTAGATTCGGCGCCATCAATCGTTACTAATGGCTGGTCCGTAATGTCGACCCGGCCGGCCTTTTCCTCATCAGTCACGTAATCCGGAATCCGATTAGCTTCATCCGTCACTTCTTCTGGGAAGACTGAAGGAACATCATGTTGGTAGACCACTTGTAAGACGTCCATCCCAGGATCATCAACACTCCCAATCACCTGCTTAGCGATCCCAATCATCCGCGTTGGATGCTGAGCTTCGGGATAAGCAGCCACTTCAGCAATGATGACTTCGCCTTCAGTCGGGTGCAAGCCTTGATCAGTAATCAGTAACTGATATTTAGATAATTTCTTGTCTTTAATCGCCACGGAGCCAATGAACCCAGCCTCATCAGTGCTAGGCGTATATGCACCAACAATTTGGGTATAGTTACGCTTAACGATGCTGACGATTTTACCTTCAGGGCCGCGATCGGAACCGGGACGGGCTGGCCGAATAATTTCAACCGCTACATCATCACCGGTAATCGCAAACTGCGTATTGTCCGGATTAATGTATATATCTGGCAATTCTGGATCGTAACGTACGAACCCGAAGCCCTTGTCATTACCATGAAACGAGCCTTCAACGGTCTTCGTCTCTTGAATCAGCTTGAAGTGATCATGGTCATCGGTACTAACTAATTTTTTACGTTCCATATTCGCAAGTTCTTTTACTAGAAAAGTAAACGCCGTTGCGCCTGTAAAATGCAATTCATCCGTTAATTGTTCGACACTATAAGTGCGATCGGGATGAGCCTGCAAAAAAGTCAGGATTTGTTCTTGTAAGTTTGCTTCTGACATTATTTACCTCATTTATAAATAGTTTTTAAATATGTTAAGACATCTTGTTCCAATTGGTGATGGGCATTGTTCACGGTGATGACGTGGCCAGCATCCGCATACCAGTGGAAATCAACTGGTACTTGTGATAATTGATCACGCAAGCGTCGCGCCACTGCTGCATCAATTAACTCATCTTGGCCACCCTGACCAATAAAGAAAGGCTGGGTCACAGCGTCTAGCTTGGCCGTCACTTCAGCTGTCGTAAAGGTGTTGATTGCCTGTAATTGTCGCCGAACCTGATCCGGCAAAGCTGTTAAAATCTGTTCCCGTTCAGCAATTGAAAATTGACTATGCGCTAATTGATGGTGACTGAGTGTAATAAACATTTCGGCGACATCACTACGGTTGCCAGCGAATAATGGTGAGCTAAACGTCCCACCGCCCACTAACTGCGGATCTCGTTCCAACGCAGCTGTTGCAAAAATACCGCCTAACGATAGACCGAAGATACTAATTTTAGTATAGCCTTTTTGGCGCATAAATGATATTGCTTGTTGCGTATCCTGCCACCATTGCGCGGGCGTTTGTGCTAAAATGTCACGCGGATCATCAGTCGCATGGCCACTAAACTGAGGCCCATAAACCGTGTAATCGGCCCGTTCTAAAGCCCGTGCTAACATTCGAACATCATTGGCACTTCCCGCATAGGCGTGCAACAGAATGACGGCGCGCGCACCGTGTTCAAAGTAAAACGGTTCAGGTTGTTTCAACATCATTACCACCTACCTTAAAAAAAAGCCTCCTGAAATCACAGGAGGACGGTCAATTACTTCGATGAGTACCATGCTAAAGCTAACGCCAGGATAAAGAATGCGATTCCTAATACCACGGTTACCTTCTGCATGAACGCTTCAAAACCGCGGGGCTTCTGCTTGGCAAACAAGTCATCAGCACCACCGGTTAATGAAGACATGGCATCATTAGTTTTGGATGGTTGCATCATCACCGCAATGATAATCAAGACGGAAACAACCAGTATTAACGTTAACAATAAATTATACAAGAAATGTGCCTCCTAAAGCCTCCGCTATGTCTATAACAATTTAACATATTTTGCCTTATTTTTCCAGTATCCTGAACAATTCATTGATTTGTTCAGGACTCAGGGGGTTGCCGCCATTAAATGTGCAATTTGATGCCGCACCCACGCACGGTTGTTCCGATCCGTTAAGATGATTAAGGTGTCCCCAGCGCGCATTAGGGTATCCCCGTGGGGAATAACTTGGCGTTCACCCCGCCGAATCGCAATCAGTAAAGATTCAGCCGGCCATTTAAAATCACGAACTTGATGGCCTTCTAATTTGGAGCCTTCGAATATCGGCAGCTCCAAACGATCTTGCACGCCACTGTGCTCGGGTAGACGCGGCTGAATCAATTTTTCCAGCAGCGCTTCATAGATTGGCGCACCACCCAGTAAGTCAACAACAAGGTATGCCGTCATCGATACAACGGCTAGTGGCATAAGATGATGTAAAGTTCCCACCATTTCTGTAATCAAAAGAATAGCCGTAAACGGCGCTTTCCCAATACCAGCAAAATAGCCCGCCATGGCAAAAATAATAAAGTTGGGAATAAAACTAGCGGGCATCCAACCGACAGCCACCATCGTTTGCGCATAGATGGCCCCTAAAATAGCCCCTAAAGATAAGATTGGCAGAAAAATCCCACCTGGTAAGCCAGATCCATATGAGATCGTTGAAAATACAAAGCGTAAAATAAAGATCCCAATCAGAGCTACCAGTGCGGGCGTCGTCGCTGCTAGGTTTAAAATAACCGCGTTGCCCCCGCCTAATAGTTGCGGCCACAGCAGCCCAATTGGAATAACTAGTAAGAACGGGACTAAGCCATTCAGCCAACTTGGCAATCGTAATTTACCATACCAACTAGGCATAGCCAGTGTCACATTCTGATAAAGATAACCAAACACACCTAAAAAGATGCCTAAACCAATCAGATTACCATACTGACTCAACGGCAAGTTCTGCCCATATGGAATATGTAGCACAGGAACTAAGCCAAAGAAGTTTAGTGACACAAAGTTACTCGCCATGGCACTGACTAGCGCCGTTGTCCAAATAATTGGCGAAAAATTATGGTAAACCTCTTCTAAGACGAACAGCGTACTAGCAATTGGTGCGTTAAACGCCGCCGATAAACCAGCCGCCGCACCACCGGCAATTAATGAACGCCGATCAGCACCCGTTTGATGTAACTTGGCTGCTACCCCCTGTCCAATTGTCGCTCCTAATTGAATCGAAGGCCCCTCACGACCTAGAAATAGTCCCGAACCAATACCTAAAATGCCGCCCACAAACTTGCGCCAAAGTACCGGCCACCAAGCATAGTCCAGTTCACCAGCTAGTTGACCTTCAACTTGTGGAATCCCAGACCCCTTGATGTCTGGTACTTGCTTAACTAGCCACCCCACAAATACCGCAACAAGAATCGTGCCTAGAATCCAAGGCAATAATAACCACCAGTTCGTATGCATCTGGTTGTACGTCCATTGGACAAAGACCAGCCCACGTTCGATACAAAACCGAAATAGGCTAACGATAATACCAGCAAAAATACCGACAATTAACCCCCGTCCAATGGAGCTAAAGCGTGTAAAATCAAAATGATGCTTAGTTGCCAGCGAACGTTGTGTCACAGCCAGCGCCCCCTCTCATTTACTGAATTACTTGTTCAACAACCTGTTGAACCCTCGCTAAAGTCACAGCTTGATCAGAGATTAGTTGTTGTACTTGTTGCGGACCATCCCAGCGTAATAGTAATCCTAATAATAAATCACTCGCCAAGTCAGTGGTTTGATAAGTCGCTTTAAATCCGGCTAACAAGTCTGCATCATTATTAAATGCTTGCAAAATCAACGGTACTAACTCCGTTTGTCGAGCTGCTGGGCGAGCTGAACTAAAGCGTTGGAGGCCTAGTTGTCCGCTCGTCACGATTAAGTTATCGCCAGTCAGGTTACCATGGACAAATTGATTAGTCGTCACGGGTCGCTGTTGTAACCACGCCGTACGTTCAGCAACAAAGTCGTTGCCAAACATCGCCCAATCGACTGGTCGCGTTTCGACATGACTGAAATTTGGAACTTCGGTATTGAGTTGTGTTAGAATCGTGCCTATTTGTCGACCTAATGTCGACTTCGCTAACGGCTGGGCAGTCACACAAAACTCAGTTAACGGAATTCCTTGTAGTGGTTGAACAATCACATAATAGAACTGATACTTATCAAAAATAAAACCAGCATGCCGTAATTGTGGTGCGCCTAATTTTAGGCGTGCCATTCGGGTAAGGCCAAAGCGAGTTGCTTGGTAATAATCCCGCGTCCGTGAAGCCACTTCACTCGGTGGAAAAATTGCAATCTGCGTTGAGCCGACATTGAATCGGGCTACCACTGAATCCACCATTGGTTCTGGTGTTTTAAACGGTTCATTCTCACTGGCATAAATTTGCTGAATCAGTGGTTCAAAGGCCATTACGTTAGTCTGTAGTCCTTGCCAATCAGACCACTGATTAATTTGTTGCTGAAAGTCATCCATTCCGATTCTCCTTACTAAAAATGCACATGCTTTTATTTTACCACGATATCGGCTCATCAAGACGGTAAAATCAAACGGGTGTTCTTTAAATTATGTATAATAAAAACGCCGCCCCAATAGGAACGGCGTTTTCATTAGAACTTCAAATTACTTGCTAGTAATAGTGTTCCGTGCAGCTTCGTCTAAGTTGTAGAAGCCGTGGATACCTTTGTATTCTGAAGTGCTTTCAAGTTGGTCTTCAATCCGCATTAATTGATTGTATTTAGCAATCCGTTCAGTACGGCTCATTGAACCAGTCTTGATTTGGCCAGCGTTCATTGCGACAACTAAGTCAGCAATGGTCGTGTCTTCAGTTTCACCAGAACGGTGAGAAACGATGGCAGTGTAGCCAGCTTCTTTAGCCATTTCGATAGCTTCAACAGTTTCAGTTAAAGTACCAATTTGGTTAACCTTGATTAAGATTGAGTTAGCAACGCCCATCTTGATACCCTTTGCAAGGTAGTCCGTGTTCGTAACGAATAAGTCGTCACCAACGATTTGAACTTTCTTACCAAGCTTGGCAGTTGCCATTTGCCAGTCTTCCCAGTTGTTTTCATCCAAAGGATCTTCGATGGAAACGATTGGGTACTTGTCAACGATGCTGTCAAGTAAGTCAACGAATTCTTCGGCAGTAAATGATTGACCATTTTCGCCTTCACCCTTTAAGTCGTACTTGCCAGTTTCTTCGTTGTAGAATTCTGAAGCGGCACAGTCAAAGGCAATGGCAATATCCTTACCAGGCTTGTAACCGGCACGTTCGATAGCTTCAACTAAGATTTCGAATGGTTCTTCGTTGTTCTTCAAGTCAGGTGCAAAACCACCTTCATCACCAACGGCAGTTGAGTAACCGCGTTCGTTCAAGATCGCTTTCAAGTTGTGGAAAGTTTCTGAACCCATCCGGATAGCTTCTTTAACTGAAGAAGCACCAACAGGCATGATCATGAATTCTTGGAAGTCAACGTCGTTGTTGGCGTGGGCCCCACCATTGATAACGTTCATCATTGGTGTTGGTAAAACGTGAGCGTTGAAGCCGCCAAGGTAGTTGTATAAAGGCATTTCAAGTTCGTCAGCAGCAGCACGGGCAGCGGCAATGGAAACACCTAAGATAGCGTTAGCGCCTAACTTAGCTTTGTTAGGAGTACCATCTAACTTGATCATAGCTTGGTCAATGGCACGTTGGTCAGTTACATCGTAACCAACAATTTCCTTAGCAATTAACTTGTTAACATTGTCAACGGCTTTAGTAACACCCTTGCCCATGAAACGGCTCTTGTCACCGTCACGTAATTCAACGGCTTCATGTTCACCAGTTGAGGCACCTGAAGGAACGATACCGCGGCCAAATGCGCCACTTTCAGTATAAAGTTCAACTTCAACAGTTGGGTTACCACGTGAGTCTAAGACTTCGCGAGCATAAATATCTGTAATAATAGACATTAATTTCTCTCCTTAAAATTGGCTTGTTATTTGTTTCACACTTATTGTAGAATTTTGTCAACCAACTTGCAATAACTATTATTAGTTATTTTGGTAATTAACAAGTTCCAAGAATGAATCAGGTTGTAATGAAGCACCACCGACTAAACCACCGTCGATATCAGCTTTGCCCATTAATTCGTTAACGTTGGCTGGTTTAACACTACCACCGTATTGAATCCGAACTTTATCAGCAACTTCTTGTGAGTAAAGGTCAGCAACAGTCTTACGAACAACCGCACAAATTTCTTCGGCTTGGTCACTCGTAGCCGTCTTACCAGTACCGATGGCCCAGATTGGTTCATAAGCAATAACCAATGAACTTACTTGGTCAGCTGATAAATCCTTCAAAGCAGCTTTGATTTGGCCAGAAACCCATGATTCTGCTTGGCCAGCTTCACGTTGTTCCAACGTTTCACCACAGCAGATGATTGGCTTCATGCCGTTCTTAAAGATAGCATGGGCTTTTTTGTTAATGTCTTCGTCAGTTTCGTGGAAATAGCCACGACGTTCTGAATGACCAATAACAACATAGTCAACGCCTAAGTCAGCTAAAGCGGCTGGTGAAGTTTCACCAGTAAAGGCCCCAGCATCTTCAAAGTAAGCATTTTCAGCAGCAATCTTTAAATCAGAACCCTTGGCAGCTTCAACCATTTCTTGTAAGAAAAGGGCTGGGGCAGCAACAACTGATTCAACTTTTGATGGATCTGGTAATTGATCCTTGACAGCATTAACGAAAGCTAAAGCTTCGCTAGCCGTTTTGTTCATTTTCCAGTTACCGGCAATAATAGGTGTACGCACGATAAACCTTCCTTTCGGAGAACAGATTATTTTTCAGAAATAGCAGCAATACCAGGTAATTCCTTACCTTCAAGGTATTCAAGTGAAGCACCGCCACCAGTAGAAATGTGGGTTAACTTGTCGCCAACGCCAAGTTGCTTAACAGCGGCAGTTGAGTCCCCACCACCAACGATGGTCGTTGCATCTGATAAGGTTCCTAAGAACTTACCAACTTCAAGTGTACCCTTGGCGTAGTTGCTCATTTCGAAGACACCCATTGGTCCGTTCCAAACAACGGTCTTAGCGTCGCGTAAAACATCTTCGAATTCTTCGATTGACTTAGGACCAATATCTAAGGCCATGTAGCCATCAGGAATTGAACCTTCAACAACCTTGCTAGGAACATCGTTATCAAACTTTTCAGCAACGATTGAGTCGCTAGGTAAGACTAACTTGTCACCAGCTTTTTCGATGATTGACTTAGCCAATTCAATCTTGTCTTTTTCAACAAGTGAATTACCAATGCCCATGCCTTTAGCAGCATAGAACGTATAAGTCATCCCACCACCGATGATGATCTTGTCAGCTTTGCTGATTAAGTGATCGATAACACCGATCTTATCAGAAACCTTGGCACCACCTAAGATAGCAACGAATGGGTGCTTAGGATTGTCAACCGCGTCACCTAAGAACTTGATTTCCTTTTCCATTAAGAAACCAGCGGCAACTTGGTCCATGTTTGAGGCAATCCCAACGTTAGAAGCATGGCTCCGGTGAGCAGTCCCGAAAGCATCGTTGACGTAGACATCACCAAGTGAAGCCCAGTACTTGCCTAATTCAGGATCGTTACCAGATTCGCGCTTAACTTGTTCGCCGTTAACAACGTCTTCAAAACGAGTGTTTTCAACAACTAAGACGTCACCGTCATTCATGTTGTTGATGGCAGTTTCAAGTTGTTCGCCTTCAGTAACAGGTACGAAGGTAACAGGCTTGTTTAATAAGTTTGAAAGACGTTCTGCAACTGGACGTAAGCTTAAGCCCTGCTTGTCGTCTTCGCTCTTAATCCGACCTAAATGTGAGAATAAGATGGCTTTACCATCATGTTCAATCACATATTTGATCGTTGGTAAGGCAGCGACGATCCGGTTGTCGTCACCAATTTTGCCGTCTTTAATTGGAACATTAAAGTCGACACGAATTAAAACTTTTTTATCTTTAACATCTAAATCTGAAACGATTAATTTAGCCAATGTTAAAATCCTCCTAGAATTCGTGACTGCTGAAATTAAAAAAACGGCAAGAGGAGTTTTGCCTCCCCCCGCCGTCAAAACCATATGCGGTTTTAAAGTTCTTAACTATCTAACAGATATTAGAGAGTGGCGAACTTCAATAAAGTACGTACCATTTGGCAAGTGAAGCCGTATTCGTTATCGTACCAAGCAACAGTCTTAACTAATTGGTTGTCACCATCAGAAGTAACTTCTGTTTGAGTAGGATCGAAGATTGAACCGAAAGTAGTACCGATAACATCAGATGAAACGATTTCGTCATCGTTGTAACCGAATGATTCGTTACCTTCAGTATACTTCTTGATTGCGGCGTTAACTTCGTCAGCAGTAACTTTCTTGTCTAAGATAGCAACTAATTCAGTTAATGAACCATCAACAACACCAACACGTTGTGCATGGCCTTGTAATTTACCGTTCAATTCTGGGATAACTAAGCCAAGAGCCTTAGCAGCACCAGTTGAATGAGGAATAGTGTTTACACCGGCAGCACGGGCAGCACGGAAGTTACCACCACGTACAGGGCCGTCAAGTAACATTTGAGTTGAAGTGTAAGCATGGATAGTAGTCATAGTACCAACCTTGATACCGAATTCTTTGTTTTCAAAGAATGCTAATGGTGCAAGGCAGTTAGTAGTACATGAACCAGCAGAAACGATACGGTCATCTGCAGTCAAGATGTCATCGTTAACGTTGTAAACGATGGTCTTCAAGTCTGAGCCAGCAGGAGCAGAAATCAAGACACGCTTTGCACCAGCGTCCAAGTGAGCTTGTGACTTAGCCTTTGAAGTGTAGAAACCAGTACATTCGAGAACGAAGTCAACACCGTCGTTCTTAACCCAAGGAATATTTTGTGCTTGTGGTTCAGCATAAACACGGTAGTTCTTACCGTTAACAACGATTGAATCGTCGGTTGCTGAAACGTCAGCGTTCAAAGTACCATGAGTTGAGTCATACTTCAAAAGATGAGCCAACAATGCAGGTGAAGTTAAATCGTTAATAGCAACAACTTCGATATCACTTGACTTTTCACCAAGTTCTAAGATACGACGGAATGCTAAACGACCGATACGTCCGAAACCATTAATACCAATTTTTACAGACATACTAGAATTTCCTCCTTGTGGAAATAAAAATAGTTTTATTTTAAAAAGCAACTTCACTATAGAAGATTACTTTTTTAAAATCAAGTTAGCCGCACCCTCATCCGTGATTAAACACGTCTGTTTAGGTGCAATGTTCCTCATATACGCGGCGATTGCGGTCGCTTTTGAAGCGCCACCCGCAATGGCGAGTATAATCTCCCGATGGGCCAGTTCTCCGATTTGCAACCCAATTCGTGGAATTCGATAGACCACGTTACCCTTCTCATCGAAGAAATAACCAAAGGCTTCGCCAATCGCATCACGACTGCGTAACACCTTTATTTGGTCCTCCGACATATTACGGCGATGGGCCATTGAGATGGCTTCACCGATACTATGCACGACCACGTTAGCTTGCCCGATAATCGCCAACACCTCTTGAATACTTGGTTCCTTGAGAAGTGGTTCATACGTTCGTTCACTGACCTGTTCTGGTACAAACAATGAGCGGAATTTACCGCCAGTATGTTGTGCCATTTGTGACGCAATGGTATTTGCTTGAATCGCAACCGATTCACCAACACCGCCACGCGCCGGAACAAATAGCAAATCACGTTTGTCACCTAATCTATTAGTTAAATGACTTGCTACGTGCTCCATGGTATGCCCACCCATGACAGCAATAATGTTATGTCCTTCCGGCAATAACTGCTGTAATAGCTGGTTCACTTCTTCGCCCATGGTCCCAATAACTTTCAACTGTCGATCGGAATCACCAGAAACGATGATGCAACGCTTAATATTAAAGTGTTGCGCCAACTGTCGTTCCTTCTGGCGAATGCCCATTAACTCATCCATAAAATGACTTAAGCCGACTAGCACGTCCTGACCTTGTTGGGTAACTTGCATACCTGATTTGTTCGTCATAATCAAATCAAGCTTCCGCAACGTATCCGTTTCAGTCCGTAACGTCCGTTCGCTAACGCCTAGTGTCTGAGCTAATAGTCGACGTCCAACTGGGGCCATCCAATTAATGGTTCTTAATACTAAGTAACGACGACTCAGCATATCAACCATATCTGGGGCAATTGCCTCAATCCATTGAATATCTGAATGCATGGCATTCAACCTGCTCTCTAGTGGGACGGGTCTGGTCCAGCTATGTCGAAAAACGACCCAAAGACTTCAAAAAACAAAGCACACAACGCAAATTCACTAAGAAATCAATGTTGCATACCTCTCTTACCACAACATGAATTATAACAGGTTCATAAGATGGTTGCAAATGAAACCCCAATTAAACTTATACCCGACTGGTCCAAATACCGCATTTAATTATTATTCGGTTCTCAAGTATTGTTTTCGCTTTGACGAAGGCGGAATGTTAAGATTTTCGCGATATTTAGCGACGGTCCGCCGAGAAAGTTCGACATTTTCCGCATTAAGAATCTGAACAATTTTTTGGTCTGAAAGCGGTTTTTCTTTATTTTCTTGCTCAATTAGGGCCATGATTCGATGCTGAACACTATCTGCCGATACTACTTTGCCACCAGTGGGACGTTTACTGACCGCTTTAGTAAAGAAACGTTTAAGTTCAAACATCCCGAAATCGGTCTGAATATATTTACCGTTAATGCTACGACTGATCGTTGACTCATGAACCTTTAGCTGTTGCGCAACATCGCGAAGCAATAATGGTTGTAAATCCGTTGTTTTTTCTAAGAAAAAGTCAGCTTGATGTTCAATAATGACCGTTCCAACCCGAAATATCGTTGCCTCACGTTGTGCCAAACTACTAGCAATCCAATCATATTCACTTTTCTTTTCTTTCAGATACTCCGTCACTTCCTGATCATCATGCTGCCCCATCTGTTGGTAATATCGGCTACGAAACTTCACAACTGGCTGTGCCATTGAAGCTGTCCTTAGCGCTAGTTGTCCGTTCTGATTGGTCACAACCAGGTCTGGAAAAATATACCCGGTCGTGTCCTGTCCAATTGCCGCGCCAGGTACTGGTGTGAGCGTGCGAACGTAGTCATAAATGCTTGAAATATCAGCAAGTTCAACTTGATATTTCTTAGCCAACAACTCCCACTGCCGATTGACAAACGCCTCGAAGTCTTCTTCTAAGATGATGTAAGCCAAGTTGGGGGCATGGTCATCATTTTCGGTTTGCAACATTAATGCTTCCTGCAAGCTACGTGCCCCAACACCTGGTGGATCAAGTTGCTGTAATAAGGTAATAGCATCCAATAGTTCAATGGGCGTCGCCTTAGTTGCCTGCCGAGCCTGTGCTTCATCGATCCGTAAGTACCCATTGACATCAACATACTCAATCAAGTACAAGACAATTTGCCGCAAATGGGTATCACGTAACGTCAGATGAATCTGATCCAATAAATATTCGAATAACGAGTGCTGATTTGAAGTCGACACCCGCTCAATGAAATCAGCCTTCGTCGTTACATTTTTAGCTGCACTCAAACTCGTATGATTATTATTCCAATTGGTATCCACATCAATCAGTGGATTTTCGAGGGCTTTTTGCGTCAGAAAGTCACGTAATTCTTCTACATTAAATTGCAACATCTGAATCGATTGTTGCAGTCGCTGAGTCATCGCTAACTTCTGTGATTGCCGTTGTTGCTGGCGAAATCCTTGTCCCAGTGCCATAAAAGCACCTCCAAAATAAATTTTTATGTAAAACCCTTGTGTTTTTATCCATTATTCGCTAGAATATAATATGTTGTTTAGGCGCCCGTAGTGTAATGGATCGCACGTAAGATTCCGGTTCTTGAAATGGGGGTTCGATTCCCTCCGGGCGCATCAGTTAGCTGAGAAATAGTTCTCAGCTTTTTTTGTACCCGCATTAATTATAGTTGTTGGCCTATACCACTGACACCTTCATATAGTAACTGAATTTCGACCGAACCACAAGTATCGTACTAGCTAATCACGGACAACTGGTCCATAGCACGGCGATTACTAATAGCGTTAACTATGCGAATGGCCTAACTTCAATTTATTTGAACCATATACCAGTGTAGTCGTTCAACGACTTTAATAACAGCTAAACATTTAATTGTCATCACTAATACGTACAAACAAGTATTGGTCAACGATTTACGTCAGCATATTAGCAATACGTTAACACTAACTGCCACTTGACTTACATTCCCGACTTGAGACGCCTCCCCCTAAGGCAATTCACACCGCTAATTCTGAACAAAAAAAGAGATTGGGATCCCCCAATCTCAAGCCGTATATGATAGAAACCTAAGTATACCACGTTGACTTCAAAAACGGAATTTTGTTTTTGAGGTTTTTCTTTTGACCTTCACTGACCTTAGCGGTAAACTACATTTATATTAGCAATCAGCTAATCAAATAATGCAACCTTAGGAGGCTAACAAATCATGTATCCAGTTCCTACAGTTATTGAACAGTCATCACGTGGTGAACGTGCTTATGACATCTATTCACGACTATTAAAGGACCGTATCATTATGCTATCCGGTCCCATTGAAGATAACATGGCGAATGCGATCATCGCCCAATTACTCTTCTTGGATGCCCAAGATTCAGGCAAGGACATCTACCTTTATATTAATTCACCAGGTGGTGTCGTTACTGCCGGCTTAGCAATCTACGATACGATGAACTTCATCAAGTCTGATGTTCAAACCATCGTTATGGGGATGGCAGCTTCCATGGCCAGTGTCTTAGCTTCATCTGGTACTAAGGGCAAGCGTTTTGCTTTACCTAACTCAGAAATCTTGATCCACCAACCATCCGGCGGTGCTCAAGGACAACAAACGGAAATTGAAATTGTTGCCGAAGAAATCTTGAAGACTCGTAAGAAGATCAACCAGATTTTAGCTGACAACTCTGGACAATCCGTTGAGAAGTTGAACCATGATACTGAACGTGATAACTACTTAAGCGCACAAGAAGCTAAAGAATATGGTTTGATCGACGATATTATGGAAAACAACAATTTAAAATAAGCTAATATTTTCAAGCTGGGCTAACTTTACGTTGACCCAGCTTTTTTGCTGCTTAAGACTTGTCATTAACTTTTCGTTAGCCCATACTGCACATAAACGTATCGCTTAACTCTGATAACCAATTTTGTCTGAGCTAAACGAACTCAAAGTACAAGGGAGTCTCATTCATGACAAAAGTTTTTATCGCTGGTCAACTACCAGCCCAGGCTAATACGTTACTTTTACAAAATCAGTTAATCATCGATACTTACACCGGTAAGCAACTAATCAGTCACGCAGAGCTCATCCGACGAGTCGCAGATGCTGACTATCTGATTACCCCGCTTTCAACTCAAGTTGATCAAGATGTCTTGGCTCATGCTCCGCACCTCAAACTAATTGCAAATTTTGGCGCGGGTACTAATAACATCGATACCATTGCGGCGGCTAAGCGCCATATTCCAGTGACCAATACGCCTAACGTTTCAGCAGTTGCAACTGCTGAATCCACCGTTGGACTGATTATCAGCTTAGCCCATCGAATTGTTGAAGGTGACCGCTTAATGCGCACTAGTGGATTCGCCGGTTGGGCACCGCTGTTCTTTCTCGGCCACAACTTGCAAAATAAGACACTCGGTATCTTAGGCCTTGGCCAGATTGGTCAAGAAGTTGCCAAACGACTCCATGCTTTTGATATGCCAATCTTATATAGCCAACACCACCGCTTGCCAATTAGCCGTGAAACACAGCTGGGAGCGACCTTCGTCTCTCAGGATGAACTTTTGCAACGTGCCGACATTGTTAGCTTGCATTTGCCGCTCACTGCGAAAACCACCCATCTGATTGGTAGTACCGCCTTCACCAAAATGAAATCAACAGCGCTTTTAATCAATGCTGCTCGGGGCCCCATCGTCGATGAACAAGCATTAGTAACAGCGCTACAAAATCATCAAATCGCCAGTGCCGCACTGGACGTTTATGAACATGAGCCCCAAGTAACACCCGGCTTGACTACCATGGATAACGTCATTTTGACACCCCACCTTGGTAATGCCACGGTCGAGGCCCGTGATGGTATGGCAACCATCGTTGCAGAAAATGTCATCGCGATGGATCAACATCAACCAATCAAATACGTGGTCAACCACGTGGAATAGGGGTAACACTCTATTTACAGCGCCATCAATCCACGTCTTGGTTTTGTATCAAAATTGCAAAGCGTCCCACCACTACTCAGCAAGATAAGCTTGACGAGTAGTGGTGGGACGCTTGATTAGTTTATAGATGCAAACAGCTTACAGCAACATCACGAATAATCGCTATTCGGTTAGCAAAAATTCAGTCAAAGTTTTGTTACAACTAGCTAATTATTTTGCAATATAAGCATACTTATAATTCCACTGCGTACCAGCAGTATTATGAATAATGCCCTTGGCCTTTGGATTTTGCAAATATGAGTATACCGTTTGATACAATGGCGTAATTCCTTGGTCTTGCATGATCGTCTTCTCAGCACTAATCATATCTTGCCAACGCGCATTAGCGTTGTTAGCATCTTGATTTTGGGCTTTATTAACTAGCGCATTATACGTACTACTATTGTACTTACCGTAGTTATAACCGCTATTGCTAGTCATAATTTGCAAGTGTGAGATTGGATCATTGAAATCAGCTCCCCAACCACTGAGGTAAATATCAAAATCACCACTTTGAGCACGGCTTGAAGCAACTTTTGATGGAATATTGGATAAATTAACCGTTAACCCATCGAGATTCTTTTCTAGTGCTGATTTCAAATACTGTGAAATTGGCTTATTCGGTTCATCATTAGAAGTTAATAATTTAATAGATAGTTTCTTGATACCGGTTTCCTTAAGTCCTTGTTGCCATAGCTTTTTGGCAAGGGCTTTGTTATATGACGTTGAATTTTTAACCGTTGATTCATCCGCAAAATCCTTACCATTTTTGGGATTTTTGGCTAAATCTTGTGGAACAAACGTCTTCGAGACCGTTGACGCATCGCCAATCACATTCTTGACTAACGTTTTCCGATTAATAGAAAGAGAAATGGCTTGGCGAATCTTAGCGTTATTGAGCGCTTTTTTGATGGTCGCGTTACTGTCTTGGAAATTATAGACTAGGAACGCCGTGATCGAATATGGATAAGTCGTATAATCAGCACTAGTCTTCATATTCTTCACTTGCTCGCTTGCTAATTGCGTTAAGTCCAGCTTCTTTTCTTGGAACAAGTTCAGCGTTGTTGTCGTACTTTCATTAACTGTATAGTTAATTTTTTGTAAATGAACTGCTTTTTTATCCCAATATTGATTATTCTTAACAAATTGCCAACTATTATTGGTTCCTGTCCAGCCAGTTAATTTAAATGGCCCACTGTATAGCATATATTGGGCTTTGGTTGCGTACTTGCTACCCCATTTTTTGACCGCCTTTTCGCTGATTGGTCCAAATAGCGGGTAAGTCATCAACTTCTTAAAGTAAGTAATTGGCTTATCCAAGGTGACGATAAAAGTATGCTTACCTTGAGCTTTGACACCCAACGTACTTGGCGATTTTTTGCCAGCGACAATCGCATCCGCATTCTTCACCCCTGAAAAGAGATAAGCATATTGTGATTTAGTTGCGGGGGTCACCGTGCGCTTCCAAGAATACACAAAATCCTGTGCGGTTATCTTGGCCCCGTCACTCCACTTCGCATTGCGAATCGTAAAGGTATATGTCTTGCCGTCCTTTGAAACCTTAGTCGATTTGGCTAATCCAGGCGTAATACTTCCATTCTTCCCTAACCGGTATAGACTTTCAAAAATATTACCAGTGCTCCCGTATCCCGACATGTTGGAAATATCAATTGAATCCAACGAACTAGGGTACGACAAGTTTAAAACCTGACTACTTGCATACTTGCCACTGCCAGTAGACTGAGTACTTTGCTTCCCACACGCTGCCAGCACCGTCACTAATACTAGACTCATCATAATCGCTAACACTGATCGCTTCTTCAAACTTCTCGCCCCTTACATTCCCATTTTAATTGTTATTGATTTACTTATTCCCATCGGCCTAAACAAAAAACGCCTGCTTAGAATCTCGTCAGATTCCAAGCAGGCGTTTCAAAATTAACGATTTGACTCAAATTCGTTATTTTTGATGCAGAGACGCTTGTAATTCAACGCAAATAGCCATGTTGTTTGATTCACAACATGGGCAGCACATCATCATTTGCGTCGCTAATTTTTGCATGATTACGTCTCTCCGATTTCATAAGATGTGTTCAGTATAAATAGCTTCACTTACTTTTGTCAAGTGTTTTTTCTGATCCTAAAAGATTGGCGACAACACCCGTCCTAAATAAAAAGCTTACTGACACTCCCAAAAGAGTGTCAGTAAGCTTCTCAATAACTATTCAGCGCAACTCTCAAGACGGATGGCCTGTATTTAGGCATCTTTTTGTAGCTGTTCGGCAAATTGATTAATCTTGCGTAAGCGATGATTGATACCGGATTTAGAGATTGGCCCGCCTGGAACTAAAGTTCCCAATTCCTTAAGACTAACTTCACGGTGTTCCAATCGAGCAACCGCTACTTCTTGCAATTTCGGCGGTAACTGTTGTAACCCCACCGTTGCATCAATCAGTAAAATATTTTCAATCTGTTTGCTAGACGCATTGGCCACTTTATCCATATTGGCATTTTCACAGTTGACTAACCGATTAACCGAGTTACGCATATCACGCATAATCCGAATATCCTCGAATTTAAGCATGGCATTCGTAGCACCAACTAATGACAAAAAGTCCGCGATTTTTTCCGCTTCCTTGATGTACGTAATAAAGCCGCCACGCCGATCAGTCGTTCGCGAGTTCAAACCATACTGATTCATCATTTCTGAAATCATATGATTGTGTTCCTCATACAGTGAGTAAATTTCCAAATGATACCGGGAAGTTTCAGGATTATTCACTGAGCCTCCCGCCAAAAAAGCACCCCGTAAATAGGACCGGACGGCCGCGTCATCCGTTAGCACTTCCGTTGGCGCAACCTCGACAATTTGATAATCCTTCAAAATCCCCAAATCGCCTAACACCATATCCGTACCCGTCTTTAAACGCACAATGTACAAATTATTTTTATTTAACTTCATTTTACGTCGAACGATCAATTCACTATCAACGTCGTAAAATTGTTTGAGTAGCCGGTAAATACGCCGCGCGATGGCCGGATTTTCCGTCTGAATATTCAAAATAAAGTGGTGGTTAGCAATGCTAATCGCCCCATTCATTCGAATCAAAGCCATTAATTCAGCCTTAGCATTCTCGCGATGGACAGCGAGGTTAGTCAATTCTTTCTTAACGTCACTGGCGTAGGACATGCCGCAACCCCCTTATCTTAAAACGTCGGAATGACCGACTAAATTCATTAGTTCAGCGACGACTTGGTCGCCATCATGAAAAGCCCCATTATCACGAAGTTTCAAAAAATTCGATGAGATGACACGACAATTTTGTTCCCGTAAGCCGCGAAAATCGTGGCTTACCTGGCGTGAAACTTCATTAAACTTATGAAAGTCCATATAATCTTCTGGCACTTCTTCAGTATTAACCAAAACCGTATTGATAAAGTCTTGACCCAAGTGTCGGTTTAAAACCCGGACATGATCAGCATCAGAAAAATGATCCGTTTCACCTTTTTGCGTCATAATATTGCAAATATAGACGACTTCCGCATCAGACTTGCAAACGGCCTGACCAATATTACGAATCGTTAAGTTCGGCAAAATACTGGTAAATAAGCTCCCTGGACCCAAGACAATCTGATCTGCCGCCATAATTGCATCAATGACGGGTTGGACGGCTTGTGGTTCCTTGCCATCCTTATCAGTGACCCAGACGCGCTCTAGTAATTTGTGCGCCGCCGTGATCTCAGCTTCACCCACTAACTCCGTACCGTCACTAAACTTACCATGTAACGTTAGTGCTTCGTTTGCAGCTGGAAAGACATGACCATCTACTTGCATCATGTTAGATAGTTCTTGGACCGCGTCAAAAACCCCTGACTTCATTTCCGTCAGCGCTGCAATCACCAAATTACCGATCGCGTGACCAGCAAAGAACTGATCATCACCCTGAAAACGATACTGAAAAATATCTTTATATAAGTGGGGCCAATTCGATAAAGCCACCATCACGTTACGAATGTCACCAGGTGGGACCACGTTAACGTAATTGCGAATAATACCGGACGAACCACCGTCATCAGCAACCGTCACTACTGCAGTAATATCCACAGCCTGTTTACGCAGACCATTCAGAACGACCGGTAAGCCGGTCCCCCCGCCAATCACCACAATTTTAGGCCGCTGGGTCTTAAATGTGTATTTTCTCATGAGCGATTAACAGTTTCCTTTCGTTTATCAATATCACGGTGACTAATATGCACCTTGTAGTGCTTAGCCAGAGCTTCACCGATACGTTGCGTCAAAGCAACGGAGCGGTGTTGTCCACCCGTACAACCGATTGCAATCGTTAGACTACTCTTACCCTCAGCTTCATAGCCAGGCATAATACTCTCCAACATGCCTAAAAACTGTTGATAGAAGGCTTCCGTCGCTGGCTGCTGCATGACGTAATCTACCACGGGCTTATCCAAGCCCGTCTGCTTCTTCAATTCTGGAATATAGTACGGATTTGGTAAGAACCGCACATCCATAACGATATCCGCATCAATAGGTAAGCCATATTTAAACCCAAAGGATAACATCTCGATATGAAAAGTCTCATCCTGGTCCGTTTCAAATTTATCAAAAATTGATTCGCGCAGTTCACGGGGCGTCAACGTCGACGTATCAATGACGTATGAAGCCCGATCTTTCAGCGGTGCTAATAGTTCGCGTTCCTTGCGCACGCCATCCATTACGCGCCCCTCCATGGCCAGTGGATGTGACCGACGCGTTTCTTTGTACCGTGAAACCAATTCTTCGTTGGAAGCATCTAAAAACAGAATCCGAGTCGACACAAAGTCCGTGTTGTCTAAGTTAGCCAACATGTCCATGATTTCATCATAAAAAGCCCGCGAACGTAAATCAATTACTAGCGCTACTTTTTTTATTTTACCCGACTCCTCAACTAATTCTGAGAACTTCGGTAATAACGCTGGTGGCATATTATCAATGCAAAAATAGCCCAGGTCCTCAAAGCTTTGGACAGCAACTGTCTTACCAGCACCGCTCATCCCAGAAATAATTACTAGTTGTAATGATTCTGCCATGTTGTATTTGCCCCCTCTTGTCCATATTGTTGGTAGTATAACACACCGGGCGTGTCATTTCTACTGACGGATCACTAACCCCATCGTTTGATGCGGATAATCCGTTAAAATCATGCTACAAAAATGGCCCGTTAACGCCAGGCCAGCACTACGAATGAACACTCGTAACAACCGAACCCATGAATCGCTAACGCGCCAAACACTGATGAAACTAATTACGTCGAGCAAACGCGATTAAGATTGCGTTGATTCCAAAGACAGCGAAGTAAAAACTAACTAACACGTTAAAGCTAATCACTGCAATCATTGGATTGATCACTAATAAAATTCCTAATGCCAAGCTAATAATGTCCAAAATCAATGATAAAACATAATATCCCGTCCCGAAGACTCGTAAATGTGAAACTACGGTCAGACGTTCAATTGAGTCGATTAAGAACCAAAAAGCAAAAACATAACCAAGTACTAAAACACCAGTTGGGGCGTGGAATAAAAATAGTAACCCCACTAGAATATCAATAATCGCAAACACAAGGGCAAAATTCGCTCGAAGACCAGTTTCACGACGCAACTTGGTGTAACCACCAATCGTCGTGATCCCACTAATAATTGCGGCAATTGCAAATAAAAAGACTAAGCTTAGCAGTGCTGCCTGAGGTTGCTTGATTACAAAGTAAGCGGCAATCAAGAAAATAATTCCCGTCATAAACTCGGTCCAATCAAAACCCCATCGATGATCATTAAACATACATCAACATCTCCCATATCCGATATTAATTCCATCTTACCAGTTAATGTAAGAGTTTCCAATTTTTCTGATAGACTTTATTGCAGCTTAAGGATTTTCTAAAACGCCGATTATTACTATATTTCATACTAAAAACGGCCGCTAAGTGTCGATAATCCGCCACTTAGAGGTCGCTTCGAAAATAATATCAATGGTCAAATTGATAAACATTAATTAATCGATGGTTGCTGATTGGTAAGCTGCCAATTGCGCTTGTGCCCGTTGCAATTCCTGCTTAATTTGATCAAAACCAGTACCACCAAGTGAATGCCGCCGCTCCACCGCAACTTTAGCATCTAAATCATGATAAACATCTTCTTGAATCAGTGGTGAGATAGCCTGATACTCGCTGAGCGAAATTGCTTGCAATGGCCGCTTCTTTTTTAAGCCATCCAAGACTAATTTGCCAACAATCGCATGTGCTTGGCGGAATGGAATCCCTTTATTGGCAAGATAATCTGCTAACTCAGTCGCGTTTGAGAAATCATTAGTTGTTGCATCCGCCATTCGGTCTTCATTAACCGTCAACGTTGCTATCATTCCAGTAAAGACATGAAGACTCGTCAACACGGTCGTAACGGTATCAAACGCCCCCTCTTTATCTTCCTGGAGATCCTTGTTATAGGCCAATGGAATGCCCTTCATCACGGTCAATAGCCCCATTAGGTTGCCGTAGACTCGCCCGGATTTGCCCCGAATCAATTCAGCCATATCCGGATTTTTCTTTTGCGGCATAATTGAACTGCCAGTTGAAAATTGATCACTTAAGCTAATGTACTTGAACTCATAACTACTCCAACTGACAATTTCTTCACAAAACCGCGAGAGGTGCATCATCAAAATTGACGCGTTGCTGAGAAATTCAAGGACAAAGTCTCGGTCAGAAACAGCATCTAAACTATTATGATAAACTTCACTGAATCCTAATAATTTAGCACTATATTCCCGATCAATTGGGAAAGTCGTCCCGGCTAGCGCAGCAGCACCCAATGGCGAAATGTCCGTATGTTGCATGTTAAATTCAAACCGGTCCATGTCACGCTTGAACATTTGATAATAAGCTAACAAATAGTGCGCATATGAAATCGGTTGGGCGTGTTGCAAATGCGTATACCCTGGCATCACCGTCTCTACGTTTTCACTCGCTTTAGCTACCAACACCGTTTCCAGCTCATGTAGCCGGTCTAAGATCAACGGTAGCTGATGCTTCAAATACAAGTGAAAATCCGTAGCAACTTGATCATTCCGTGAACGAGCTGTGTGCAATTTGCCAGCCACCGGCCCAATTTCTTCAGTTAATAATGATTCAATATTCATATGAATATCTTCGTTGACCGTTGAAAATTCCAGCTTACCCTGTTTCTGGCGTTCTGCCAAAGTTTCTAGGCCAGCCACAATCTGATCAACATCTTGAGCAGGTAAGATGCCCGTCTTCTTCAACATCTTAACGTGTGCCAATGAACCAGCAATATCTTCTGCGGCAAGCAGCTGGTCGAAGCTAATGGACGCCCCAAAGTCATCAACATACTTGGCACCCGTTTCTGTAAAACGACCACCCCATAGTTTCTTTGTACTCATTAGGCGTGGGCCTTATTGGTCTTGGCTTCAGCCTTAGCCTTCGCTTGAACCTGAGCGTTGACTTGCGTTGGCAAGCCCCATAATTTGATAAAACCAACCGCCGCCTGCTGGTCAAATGAATCTGCTGAAGTGTATGTTGCTAAGTTCGTATCGTAAAGGGAGTTAGGTGACTTCCGGCCTTCAGTAATAACATTGCCCTTGAAAAGCTGTACCCGAACGACACCGTTAACCACTTGTTGTGTCTGCTTCAAGAAAGCAACCATTGCTTCCATTAACGGTGAGAACCAAAGACCGTTATAAATGGTATCTGCTAATTTTTGTTCAATAATTGGCTTAAAGTGGGCTAATTCCCGTTCAAACGTTAAATCCTCTAAGTCTTTATGTGCTTTGAGTAAAACTGTTGCGGCTGGTGCTTCGTAGACTTCACGAGATTTGATACCGACTAACCGGTTTTCAATATGGTCAATCCGACCAATCCCGTGTTCACCAGCGATTTTATCTAACTTGATTATCAGATCTGCTAGATTTAAAGATTCACCATCCAGAGCGACTGGCACCCCGGCTTCAAAGGTAATCTCAAGGGTGGTTGGCGTGTCCGGTGTGTCAGCTAGTGCTTTCGTCCGATCAAACGCATCGGCGGGCGCTCCTTGCCACGGGTCTTCTAAAATACCACATTCGTTAGCCCGGCCCCATAAGTTTTCATCGATGGAATAAGGACTGTCAAGATTGATTGGCACGGGAATATTATGTTCTTTGGCATAATCAATTTCTTCTTCCCGTGACCAGTGCCAGTCACGAACAGGCGCTTCAATCTTAATGTCGGGTGCCAACGCATGAATCGCAACTTCAAACCGAACTTGGTCATTCCCCTTACCAGTACAGCCATGAGCAATGGCTACGGCGTGTTCTTGCTTGGCCAACGTCACTAACTTCTTGGCAATCAGTGGCCGTGAAAGTGCTGAAACTAACGGATATTCCCCTTCATATAAGGTGTGCCCTTGCAAGGCAATCAAAGCATATTCTTCAGCAAATTCTTGCTTGGCGTCAATCATATATGATGAAACTGCCCCTAATTTCAATGCCTTTTCTTTGATAGCATCCATGTCCTTACCTTCACCAACATCGATACCACAAGCCACAACATCGTAGCCCTTATCTTTTAACCAACTAATAGCAACTGACGTATCTAAACCACCAGAATAAGCGAGAATAATTTTATCATTTTGTTTGACCATTGATTTGTACCTCCGAAATTTTTATCACTGCTTTTCTCAATGACAGTATCGTACCACCGGCTTTAATTTTATGCAACTATTTTCGTGAAATATTCGTTATTTACGGAATATTCATTATATTTAAGAATATTTATGCATATATTCACTTGAATTAGCATATTTTTTATTATTATCTTACTCAGTATTTCTAATTTTCAAAATGATATTAGTTGCTACTGATAATGACCAGACGCCACTCAACCTTAAAGTCAAAAGTGGCCGACTGAGAATAAGACCCGTGTTTGAGACGACGCGGTATTTTGCTGCGTGAGTGCCAATCGATGACAAGCACGTTGTTTGTAACGATCGGTACCCCGCCCTGGAGATCGGAACTAGGTACGCGCATACTGACGAACAAGTCTCTAACTAATTGACATCTTCTGACAAGAATTCATGCCACATAAATTCGTGCACCTCAGCTTGATCTGCTACTTGAATGTTCATCAAAAAATGGGTCTAGCTTTCGGTTACCGAAAGTTAGACCCATTTTGATTAGCACTATCAACTACGCTTAATTTTAAAATTTCAGACTATTCAACGACTTTGCGAACGAATGGATCCGATGAAATTCCTTGTGATAAGATCAGCTTAGCCCATTCCTTAGCTGAGAACAACGAATGATCCTTATAATTCCCACAACTATCAATCGTCGTTCCTTGAACATCTTCCCACTTAGCTGGACCAGCAATGAATTCTAATGAGGACTTCAATGCCTTAGCAACTTCCACGGTGTCATGTTCACCCCAAGTGATCAAATGAAAACCAGTCCGGCAACCAAATGGTGAGCAGTCGATCACGCCATCCATCCGATCACGCAATAATCCAGCTAACATGTGTTCAATCGTGTGTAAGCCCGCTGTATCAATCGCAGTCTTATTAGGTTGAACTAACCGCAAATCAAAATTAGTGATGGCATCACCCTTAGGACCATTTTCCACCGTAATTTTACGAACATAAGGTGCTAAAACTTTGGTATGATCTAATGTAAAACTTTCTACTTTAGCCATGTACAAACAACTCCTCTAAATTAAAATTACATTACAAACTCAAGTGTAGCACATTGCCACCTATTTAGCAGGTACAGTTGCTTCACGGGCCCGGTCACGTTCCAAGACTGGTTTCAAGTATTGGCCAGTATAACTTTCAGCTACCTCAGCCACTTGTTCCGGAGTACCGGTGGCCACGACCGTCCCACCGCCATCGCCACCTTCTGGTCCTAAATCAATCAAATAATCCGCTGACTTCACGACATCCAGATTATGTTCAATAATCAACACCGTGTTACCTGCATCCACTAACCGATCCAAGACCCCAATTAACCGCCGAATATCTTCACTATGCAGCCCAGTTGTTGGTTCGTCTAGAATATAGAAATTCTTACCCGCTTGTTGCTTATGCAATTCGGAAGCTAACTTCATCCGTTGGGCTTCCCCTCCTGATAAAGTGGTTGCGGGTTGGCCCAACTTAACATACCCTAAACCAACATCAACTAGCGTTTGTAATTTGCGCCGAATCTTAGGAATTGGTTCAAAGAACTTAACAGCTTCTGAAGCCGTCATTTTTAAGACATCCGCAATATTTTTCCCTTTATATTCAACTTCTAACGTTTCTGAATTATACTGTTGACCATGGCAAACCTCACACGGTACGAAGACATCGGGCAAGAAATTCATTTCAATCTTCAAAATACCATCACCATGACAGGCTTCACAGCGGCCACCCTTAGTATTAAAGCTAAAGCGTCCCTTCTTATACCCACGTAATTTGGCTTCATTTGTTTGCGCAAACAAGTCACGAATATTGTCGAAAACGCCAGTATAGGTAGCCGGGTTACTGCGTGGTGTTCGTCCAATCGGGCTTTGGTCAATATTAACTAACCGTTCAATATTTTTAATGCCACTAACGCTCTTGTACTTACCAGGTTTTTCCGAATTCCGATTCAACTTTTGTGCCAAGACTCGTTTTAAGACGTCATTAACTAGTGTCGACTTACCAGAACCAGAGACCCCCGTGACCACGACAAATTCGCCCAAAGGAAAATCAACATCGATTTTTTTGAGATTATTTTCAGCCGCGCCGGTAATCCGAATCTTCTTGCCATTACCGGGACGCCGAGATTCAGGTAATGGAATAAACCGTTTGCCAGATAAATATTGACCAGTCAATGACTTACGTGAACGCGCCACCTGCTTCGGCGTTCCGGCTGCCATTACTTCACCGCCATTTTCACCAGCACCGGGGCCAATATCAACAATGTAATCAGCCGCACGCATCGTATCTTCATCGTGTTCAACCACGATTAAGGTATTGCCCAGATCACGCATCTTCTTCAAGGAACCAATCAACCGGTCATTATCGCGCTGATGAAGACCAATCGATGGCTCGTCCAAAATATAGAGTACGCCGGATAAATTAGAGCCAATCTGAGTCGCCAACCGAATCCGTTGAGCTTCCCCACCAGATAACGTTCGCGCAGAACGGCTTAACGTCAAATACGCTAGCCCCACATTTTGCAAGAAAGACAGCCGATCCCGAATTTCCTTTAAGATGGGCTTGGCAATTACCAGGCTTTGTTCTGACAAGCTCAACCCATTGAAGAAATCAAGTTCCTTGCCGATTGCTAAGTCAGAAACCATTCCGATATGTTCGCCACCGACTTTAACTGATAGGGCCTTACGATTTAACCGGAACCCATGACAAGTCTGACAAGTGAGTTCCGTCATGTATTTACGCATGACATCGCGTGTAAAATCACTATTGGTTTCATGATAACGGCGATCAACATTATTAATGACGCCTTCAAAGACTGCGTCAACATCCCGCACACCACCAAAGTCATTTTGATAGTGGAAATGGAAGGTCTTGCCGTTGGAACCATAAAGAACCGTTTGTTGGTCAGCCTTGGACAAATCCTCATACGGGACATCCATCGGAATTGCTAACTGTTCGCAGGCTTGCTTCAACATTTCGGGATAGTACTGAGAACTGATTGGATTCCAAGGTGCTAAAGCACCCTCGGCCAAAGTCAGGGATTTGTCAGGAACCACGAGATCCTCATCGACCTCCAACTTAATTCCTAGCCCTTCACAGTCTGGGCAAGCTCCCTGGGGCGCATTGAACGAGAATAGACGGGGTTCAAGCTCGCCGACGGTAAACCCACAGATTGGACAGGCATAATGTTCTGAAAACATGATGGGCTCGTCGCCAATCACATCCGCAATCGCATAGCCGCCACTCAATCGTAATGCCGCTTCAAAGGAGTCAAACAACCGGGAACGATCGCCAGACTTCACGACAATTCGGTCGATAACAATTTCAATTGTATGCTGTTGATTCTTGTTCAGTTCAAAGGTCTCACTGATATCATGAGTTTCACCATCAACGCGGACACGTACAAAACCTTCTCGTTTGATCTTTTCAAAGATCTTTTTATGCTCACCCTTTTTCTGGCGGACAATCGGCGATAAGATCTGTAACTTCGTTCGCTCTGGTAATTTTTGAATCCGGTCAACCATCTGCTCAACGGTCTGACTTGCAATCGGTGTCCCATCATTTGGACAGATTGGTTCCCCGACTCGTGCCCACAATAACCGTAAGTAGTCATTGATTTCGGTGACGGTTCCGACCGTTGACCGGGGATTTTTCGACGTGGTTTTTTGGTCAATCGAAATAGCCGGACTAAGCCCGTCAATCGAATCAACATCTGGTTTTTGCATCTGCCCTAAGAATTGACGCGCGTACGCTGACAGGCTTTCCACATACCGACGTTGTCCTTCCGCGTACAACGTATCAAACGCTAATGAGCTCTTACCAGAGCCAGATAACCCCGTAATTACGACTAATTTATCACGGGGAATGGTGACATCGATATCCTTTAAGTTATGGGCTCGCGCACCATGAATGACAATCTTATCATTTGCCAAAAAAAGACCTCCTCAATCTCAAGCCAGCAACTTGCTAGCTAATCTGTGCTTTTAGTTCCATGACCGTATCACGTAGCGTCGCAGCTTGTTCAAAGTCGAGCTTCTTAGCGGCGGTCTTCATCTGTTCTTCTAGCTTACTAATCATATCTAACTGTTGTTCATGGGTCATATCATCAAAATCAGTTTCTAGGAAATCGTCCTTCTTACCAGTGTCTTCAGTGGTCTTCGTCGAAGCAATTAATTCTGGAATAGCTTTCTTGATAGTATGTGGTGTAATATGATGATCTTCATTATACTTCATCTGTACGGCCCGACGACGCGCGGTCTCATCGATCGCCGCCTGCATTGAATCAGTCGTTTTATCAGCATACATAATCACTGAACCATGTTCATTACGAGCCGCCCGACCGATCGTTTGAATCAATGAACGTTCGTTGCGGAGGAACCCTTCCTTATCGGCATCCAGTATCGCCACTAATGAAACTTCTGGGACATCGATCCCTTCCCGCAACAAGTTGATTCCAACTAATACGTCGAACTTTCCTAATCGTAAATCTCGAATGATCTGCGTCCGTTCCAACGTCTTAATATCACTGTGCAAGTACCGCACCTTGATTCCTAAATCCTTGAGGTAGTCAGTTAAATCCTCCGCCATTTTCTTGGTCAACGTAGTTACAAAGACCCGTTCGTTAACTTCAATTCGCTTATTGATTTCACCCACTAAGTCATCAATTTGGCCCATAATTGGTCGGACTTCAATCGTTGGATCTAGCAGGCCAGTCGGTCGAATAATTTGTTGGGCCACGTGTTTCGTACGGTCCATTTCATAAGGCCCGGGCGTCGCCGACATATAAACAACTTGATTAATATGTTGTTCCACTTCTTCAAGCTTCAGTGGTCGATTATCCAGCGCACTAGGCAACCGGAAACCATAATCGACTAACATTTGCTTACGTGCCCGGTCCCCGTTATACATCCCTCGAACCTGTGGCATCGTCACGTGCGACTCATCGACCACTAGTAAAAAGTCCTTCGGGAAGAAATCCAGTAATGTATACGGCGGTTCACCGGGTTTACGACCATCCATGAAGCGCGAATAATTTTCAATACCGCTAGTGTAGCCCATTTCTTTCAGCATTTCGATATCATAAGTTGTCCGTTGCTTAAGTCGCTGCGCTTCTAGTAACTTACCATCAGCTGTTAATTCCTTCAAACGGCCATCCAGTTCGTCCTCAATGCCTTTAATAGCGTGTTCCATAATCGCATCGTTCGTCATAAAGTGGGTCGCCGGGAAGATAGCAACGTGTTCGCGATCGGCAACAATCTCGCCGGTCAAAGCATCAATTTCGCGAATTCGGTCGATCTCATCACCAAAGAATTCAACGCGCAACGCGTGGTCATCACGCGATGCTGGAAAGATTTCCACGACATCCCCATGAACCCGGAAACGCCCCCGCTGAAAGTCAATGTCGTTGCGATCAAACTGAATATCGACTAATTTACGCAATAGGTCGTTACGATCAATCTCCATGCCGACCCGCAGTGATACCACGTGATCTTGATACTCGTGAGGATCCCCTAAACCAAAAATACTGGAAACCGATGCCACGACAATTACATCATTACGTTCCAGTAACGAGCTAGTTGCCGAATGCCGTAACTTGTCAATTTCATCGTTAATTGCTGAATCCTTTTCGATATAAGTATCACTCGAAGGCACGTATGCTTCAGGTTGATAATAATCGTAATAACTCACGAAATATTCAACGGCGTTGTTTGGGAAAAACTTCTTGAATTCCCCGTATAATTGTCCTGCTAACGTCTTGTTATGCGACAAGATCAGTGTCGGTTTATTTACTTGTGCAATCACATTCGAAATTGTAAATGTCTTCCCAGTCCCAGTTGCCCCTAGCAGAATCTGCTCCTTTTCGCCGGCTTCAATACCAGCAGTTAGTTGCTTAATTGCTTGGGGTTGATCGCCCGTTGGTTGGTAATCCGAAACTAAGTCAAAATGATTATTATCTACCCGATCAATCAAACGTAGTCCTCCTTTGAAACGGTCACCCGTTCATATCATCTGTTGCTAACTAAAGCTTGCTGTCGCACCATAAAAAATAGGCAAGCCCGCGCTTCCCTATCACATTCAAATCGCATTTAATTTTAGCACATCGAACATACTTTCGCCATTAATCAGATTGCGGCACAGCCGTCAAAATTTGAGTCGTCAGGGCCTGTAATTGATCTTGATGTGTAAATGGCTCCGCTAACATCTCTGGTAATACTGCTTTTAGGAAATATTGAACACTAGTCATCTTTTTAAAGGCGACGATTGTTTTTAAGCTTTCTTGATAAATGTCCGTAAAAACTGGCTCAGGATTACCTTTTTGAATTTCACCAAATGACTCGTACAACAAGTCGATCTTATCCGCCACCGACAAGATCTGGCCTTCCAAAGTTTCATCTTTACCTTCTGAGAGACGCCGCGAATAGGCCGCCTGAAATTCGGCTGGAATCTCATTTTGCACAAAATTTTGTGACAGTTTATGCTCAACATCCGCTAGCATCGTCCGTAAGGTTGGGGTTGCATATTTGACCGGTGTCTTAATGTCACCGATAAACCGTTCATTATAGTCGTGGTTCAACGCCTTTTCGTACAAAGCACGCCAATCAACAGTCTGGCCAGCGTTTTCTTCAACGTCACCTAAGAATTGGGCCACTTCGGCAACTTTGAATGAGTGCGCCGCAACCGAATGATTTTGATACTTAAAGAAACCTGGTGCCCGTTGAATCGTTTCTAAATTACTTAAACTCTGTAAATATTGATGCATCCCCATTGCAACCACCATCCCTTGATCTAATTTGGCCTAAGTGTAACAAAAGCGCCCCGGAGACGCAAACCGGAGCGCTTTGAACGATATTATATTACGATACGTACTATTTTTTAAGCTCACTTATGATTAAAACGGGCCGCTTGGTTAGATTGCTATTCGTCAACACATGCTCACCCTAGTCCGACCTCCGGGGGTGGGTGCCGCTCGAATAGCTGATGAACGACCACTCAATTTAATACAAATAGTCGCTGAATGTTTTGATACCAGGACTTTGATTAAACAGTAAATTGTCATTGACCATTTTAGGACATTTCAATACTAATACGGTGATTGAAAAATAGTTGAATTGCCACAATATCATTCTCAGTCTGATAGTTAGCTAACAAAATGACCATTAAGGAAAATAACAATCAGTCCATCAAAATATAGGTACGTCCATATCTGCCATTCGAACACTGTCCAACTGAAAGGTAGTTCTGACAATGCTCAGCACTTCGAGAGTGTAAGGTTCAGACGGGTTGGAACTTAGGATTAGCCTAGCTAACCAGAAGTTCCTGTCTGACCCGAACACGTTTCGACAATATTGTATAACCCGTGGAAGACCAGTATTTAAGACGTGGTTTGCGGCTTAAATCTGTGTCTATCGCGTTCCAGAAATTGGCAGAAATGTCTGGAAATCGGCGTAGAAAGCGCGAACTAAGCAGGTTTACACGAACTCGAACTGTTTCCAGCGGGTCTGAGCTGGCTGTTTTTGACTCTAACCAAGCGGCACATTTAAATCATGCTTCACGAATAATTAACTAGCACAACGCGTATTACGGTTAATTAGTCTTAGCTTTGCTGATGCGCGTGCGTTTGGTTCGGCAATCGCAACATGAATGCCATTAAGTAAGAAACAATCAAGAAACCAGCCACCACCAAGTATGGATAATGATAATTCATATCGAGTAGCATCCCCGACATAATTGGCCCAACAATGTTCCCCACACTCGTTAAGGACATGTTGAGACCATTAATTAGGCCTTGATTGGCCTCGCTCGCTTTAGTCAGTAAGGTCGTGATGGCGGGCCGGAGAAGATCGAATGCTGAAAAAATAACTAAGGTCGCAATCATGACTGTCACTTTAGAGTGGGCCTGTGTGATCCAAATAGTACAAATCGCAGCCGCCGCAAAACATACGCGAATCACCCGCCGTTCACCCCAGCGTTGAACAAATGTATCAAATAACGCAACTTGCAAAAAGAGTGAGATTAGACCATTTAAGGTTAAGACCAACGCAATGTTACTTAGACTAAAATGAAAAACTTCATTCACGTAAATACTATAAATGCTTTCAAACCCTTGTAGGCCAAAGGAAGAAACTAAAATCATTGTAAACAAAATAATAATGGGCACCGTCCAAAAGGCCCGGGTCATCGGATGATGGCCCGTTGTCGTAGTAGTTGCCTCGCGATCAGGATCAATCTGCCGATCCGCCGGTAATAAAATAACTAACACGATTGCGCTGAGTAACCCTAACGCCCCAGCGACCCAAAATGGCGTTTTATAACTAATTCCAGCCAGTACCCCGCCGATACCAGGGCCAAGAATCAAGCCACCACTAAAAGCCGCTGATAGCCAACCAATAACTTTGGCCCGTTGCCGTTTCGTCGTAATATCAGACGCTAATGCCATGGCCGTTGGTACGACCATCGCGGCTGATAAGCCACCAACAATCCGAGAAATATTGAAGACCCATAACTGGTTAGTCAGTGCGAATAATACTTCTGAAACCATGTATAAAACTAGCCCAACCGTTAACACAGGCTTACGCCCAATCTTATCTGAAACCCGACCAATAATCGGGGAGGCCACAAATTGAGCCAACGCAAATAACGCGTTCATAATTCCCATGTCAGTAGCGGTTAAGTGCAGTTCATTTTTAATAAACGGCATAACTGGAATGACCAAACTGA